>JBOHIC010000134.1:0-2003 GCA_050725835.1 Novosphingobium sp. | reverse complement strand
ATCAAGACCGCGCGGCGGATGGGTATCGCTACGGTCGCGGTCTATTCGGATGCCGATGCGCGCGCGCCGTTCGTGGCGATGGCAGACGAGGCGGTGCACATCGGGCCGTCGCCTGCCGCGCAGAGCTATCTGATCGCCGACAAGATCATTGCGGCAGCCAAGCAAACGGGCGCGGAGGCGGTGCATCCGGGCTATGGCTTCCTCTCCGAGCGAACCAGCTTCGCCGAGGCGCTCGCCGCCGAGGGGATCGCTTTTATTGGCCCACCGGTGAACGCCATCGCCGCGATGGGGGACAAGATCGAGAGCAAGAAGCTCGCGCTCAAGGCAGGCGTCAATGTCGTCCCAGGTTTCGTCGGCGAGATCGAGGATACCGAGCACGCGGTGCGGATTTCGGCCGAGATCGGCTATCCGGTGATGATGAAGGCCAGCGCGGGCGGCGGCGGTAAGGGGATGCGGCTGGCCTACTCCGAGCAGGACGTCCGCGAAGGCTTCGAGGCGACCAAGCGTGAGGGGCTGAACTCGTTCGGCGACGACCGGGTGTTCATCGAGAAATTCATCCTCAATCCGCGCCACATCGAGATCCAGGTGCTCGGCGACCAGCACGGCAATATCCTTTACCTCAACGAGCGCGAATGCAGCATCCAGCGCCGCCACCAGAAGGTGGTCGAGGAAGCACCGTCGCCGTTCGTCACCCCCAAGATGCGCAAGGCGATGGGCGAGCAGTGCGTCGCGCTGGCGCGCGCGGTGGGCTATTATTCGGCGGGGACGGTCGAGCTGATCGTCTCGGGCGCGGACCCGAGCGGCGAGAGCTTCTATTTCCTCGAAATGAACACCAGGCTGCAGGTCGAACACCCGGTGACCGAGGCGATTACGGGCATCGATCTGGTCGAACAGATGATCCGCGTTGCCTATGGCGAGAAGCTGGCCATCACCCAAAAGGACGTGAAGATCGAGGGCTGGTCGATCGAGAACCGGGTCTATGCCGAAGACCCCTACCGCGGGTTCCTGCCCTCGACCGGGCGTCTGGTGCGCTATTCGCCGCCGGTGCCGGGGTCCTTCGAGACGAGCCTTCAGCCCTTCGACAAGCTCAGGGCTTCAGTCTCTCCTCAGGACAAACGGAGTCCCCCCAAACCCGTTCGCCCTGAGGAGCGAGGACGCAGTCCGAGCGTGTCGAAGGGTCTTTCGCGCGACGAGTTGCGGGGCTTCGACGGCGTCCGCGTCGACGATGGCGTTGCAGAAGGCGGCGAAGTCAGCATGTTCTACGACCCGATGATCGCCAAGCTGGTGACCTGGGGCGAGACCCGCGACGAGGCCGCCGACAAGCAGATCGCCGCGCTCGACGCCTTCGAAATCGAGGGGCTGGGCCACAACATCGATTTCCTCAGCGCGATCATGCAGCATCCGCGCTTTCGGTCGGGCGAACTCACTACCGGGTTCATCGCCGAGGAATATCCCGACGGCTTCCACGGCGCGCCCGCGTCTGACGAACTCAAGCGCAACCTCGCCGCCATCGCCGGCTTCGTCGCCACCGCCCGGGCCGACCGGGCTCGACAGGTCGACGGCCAGCTCAACGGCCCGCTCGACCCGCCTTACGAATGGACTGTGCGGATCGGCGGCAGCGACTATGCGGTCGAGCTGGGCGAAGACGACATCACCGTCGATGGCGAGGCGGTCGATTTCGATGTCGAGTTCACCCCGGGCGACCGGCTGATCGAGGTTGAATTCGCCCACGAAGTTCTCGCGGTAAAGCTCGAGCCGACCCGCAAAGGCTTGAAGATGACCACGCGCGGCGCGGTCCACGATGTGAGCATCCTGCCCGCCCGCCTCGCGCACCTGACCCGCCACATGATCGAAAAGGTCCCGCCCGATCTCTCGCGCTACCTGATTTGCCCAATGCCCGGCTTGCTGGTCTCATTGAGCGTGAAGGAGGGCGACAAGGTCGAGGCCGGCCAGCCGCTCGCGGTGGTCGAGGCGATGAAGATGGAAAACATCCTCCGCGCCGA
>JBOHIC010000133.1:0-7085 GCA_050725835.1 Novosphingobium sp. | reverse complement strand
GCGCAGCAGGGCTGGCCGATGGCCAAACTCGACCTGTCGGTGCAGCGCGACCTGCTCGACGTGTTCACCAAGTCGGCGCGCGCCTTCCTCGACGGATGGTTCGAGGACGATCACGTCCAGTCGGCCTTCGCCTTCGACGCGGTGGTCGGCAACTACGCCGGAGTTTCGACCCCGGGTTCGGCCTATGTCCTGCTCCACCACGTCTTCGGCGAGGTCAACGGCAAGCTTGGGGCCTGGGGCCACGCGGTCGGCGGGATGGGGGCGATCACCCAGGCGATGGCCAAGGCCTGCGAATTGCAGGGGGTCGAGGTCAGCCTCGAGGCTCCGGTCGCTCAGGTGCTGGTCGATGGCGGGAAGGTGCGGGGGGTCAGGCTCGAGAGCGGCGAGGAAATCGCCGCGCCGATCGTCGCGAGCAATGCCGGGCCCGCGCTGCTCTATCGCCAGCTGATCGATCAGGGCGACCTCGACGCGGACTTCAGGAAGCGGATCAAGGGCTTCAAGACCTGTTCGGGAACCTTCCGGATGAACGTCGCACTGTCCGAACTGCCCTCGTTCAGCGTGCTTCCCGGCAAGGAGAAGGCCGAGCACCACACCGCCGGGATCATCATCGCGCCGGGCATGGACTACATGGACCAGGCCTTCATCGACGCCCAGCAGCACGGCTGGTCGAAGCAGCCGATCGTCGAGATCAAGATTCCCTCGACCGTGGACGACAGCCTCGCCCCGCCGGGCCAGCACGTCGCCAGCCTGTTCTGCCAGCAGTTCGACCCGGCGGTCGACTGGGACGCGCACCGCGAGGAAGTGGCCGACCTGATCGTCGACACGGTCAACGACCACGCGCCCAACTTCAAAGCCAGCGTAATCGCCCGCCAGATTCACTCGCCGCTCGATCTGGAACGCAAGTTCGGGCTGATCGGCGGCGACATCATGCACGGAACGATGGGCATCGACCAGCTGTGGGCGGCGCGGCCGGTGCTTGGCCACGGCGACTATCGCGGACCGATCAAGGGCCTCTACATGTGCGGCGCGGGAACGCACCCCGGGGGCGGGGTGACCGGCGCGCCGGGGCACAACGCCGCGCACGAGATCCTGAAGGACCGGCCGCTTATCCGGAAGCTGCTGCGGAGCTGAGCCGACCGCGCACCGCGATCCAGTAAAGCGGCACCGCGGTGAGCATGAGCACGATGCTGAGCCCCAGCGGCTCGAGCCCCGAACCCCACAGCACCCAGCCTGCCGCCGCCAGCCCGACCGCCGCGGCGCCGCGCACCAGACCGAGCCTGAGCGCCGCCAGGCACGCCCCCACATAGAGCCACACCGTCGCCGCGGTGGTCAGCTGGAGCATGAAAGTGAGCATGCCGGTCAGCCCGGGAATCGCGCCCGAGAGGATCAGCAGGCTGGCGAGCAGGCTGGAGAGGAGGATCGCGATGGTCGGCACGTCGCGCCCACTGGTCCGCCCGAGCCAGTCGGGCATGAGGCCCGCGCGGGCCATGCCGAGCGGCACCTCGCCTTGCAGGAGCACCCAGCCGTTGAGGCAGCCGATCGCCGACACCGCCGCGAAAGCGGCAACCACGATGCTTGCCCCGCGCCCCCAGAACTGCGCGACGAAAAGCGCGATCGGCGCGTCGGAGGCTGCGACCTCGCCTGGCGGCATGGCGAAAACGATGCCGTTCGAGATGATCACGTAAAGCAGCCCGGTGAGCGCGGTTCCAAACAGCGTCGCGCGCATCACGTTGCGCGCCGGGTCGCGCACGCGTTCGGCGGCGAGCGAGGCGCTCTCGAACCCGACCAGCGGGAAGAACGCGAGGGTCAATGCGGTGGTCAGCGTGCCGGTCGCGAAGGGAGCCTGCGCGTGGGCGGTGAAGCTCGCGCCGTCGGCGAGCGACAATCCGATCAGGATCAGCACCACCGCGACCAGCGGCAGCAGCTTGAGCAGGGTGGTCGCGACCTGGAACCGCCCGGCGCCGCGCGCGCCGCCGAGGTTGAGCGCGGTCAGCATCCACAGCAAGGTGGTCGCGCCAAGCGCCTCACCCAGCGGAGTGGCGGTCAGCGCGGGCACGAAGGTTGCGAGATATCGCACCGCGGTCAGCGCGATGATTGCGTTGGCAGAAACGATCCCAACCCAATAACTCCACCCGACGAGCACGCCGGGCAGGGGGCCCAAGGCGTCGCCGACGATTTCCACGATACCGGTCGCGCCGGGGCGAGCGGCCGTCAGCCGCGAGAGGACGTAGGCCAGCAGCATCGCCGCCGGGATCGCGATCAGCCAGGCGGCCACGCCCGTCCAGCCGAACGGGGCGAGCTGCGCGGGCTGGACGAAGATGCCCGCGCCGATCATCCCGCCCACGACCAGTGCTGTCGCCGTCCAGAAGCCGAAAGGCCGCCGCTCGCTGGTCATGTTCCCGTTCTCCCCCGGCGGAGAGAAACACGCCGGGCACGCTAAGGCCAGCGATTTGCTTGAAGAAAGCCGATTGCCTAAGGATCGGGCGATGGCACCCGTCACCCCGCACAGCTGGCTCGCGAACGCCGGGCGCTATCACCCGCGGCTGATCGAGGCGGCGGCGGCGATGAACGAGAACCGGCTGCATGACGCCGAGCCGCTGCTCCGCGCCCACCTCAAGACCGATCCGTTCGACGTCGCGGCGATCCGCATGTTCGCCGAGCTGGCGGGGCGGCTGGGGCGCTACAAGGACAGCGAGACGCTGCTGCGCCGCGCGCTCGAGCTGTCTCCCGCCTTCACCGCCGCGCGCGCCAATCTCGCGCTGGTGCTCTACCGCCAGAACCGCCCGATGGAGGCCATCGACGAGCTCGACCGGGTGACCGAGGAAGAGCCCGACAACCCCGGCCACGCCAACCTCCAGGCCGCCGCGCTCGGCCGGGTGGGCGAGTTCGACGAGGCGATCGAGCTCTACGAAAAGGTGCTCGCGGCCGCGCCGGGCCAGCCGCGGGTGTGGATGAGCTTCGGGCACATGCTCAAGACTGTCGGGCGCCAGGCCGAGGGCGTCGCCGCCTACCGCAGGGCGATCGAACTGATGCCCACGCTGGGCGAGGCGTGGTGGAGCCTCGCCAACCTCAAAACGGTGCAGTTCTCCGACGCGGACATCGCCGCGATGCAAGCCGCACTGGGCGAGGGCGCGGTGGCCGGGGAGGACCGCTTCCACCTCGACTTCGCGCTGGGCAAGGCGCTCGAGGACCGGGGCGACGCGGCGGCGGCGTTCGGGCACTACGCCGCGGGCAATGCCTTGCGCCGGGCCGGCCTGCCCTACGATCCGGGTCGGACCCAGCGACAGGTCGAGCGCGCGATCGCGCTGTTCACCCCGGACTTCTTCGCCGAACGATCGGGTTTGGGCTGCGATGCCCCCGATCCGATCTTCGTGCTCGGCATGCCGCGCGCCGGATCGACGCTGATCGAACAGATCCTCGCCAGCCACAGCCGCGTCGAAGGGACCAGCGAGCTTCCCGATATCCCGCTACTGGCGCGCGATCTGGGGAACTACCCGGGAGCCGTCGCGCAACTCTCCCCCGCGCAGCTGCAAGCGCTCGGCGAGGAATATCTCAAGCGCACGCGCATTCAGCGCAAGACCGATCGGCCGCGCCTCATCGACAAGCTGCCCAACAACTGGGCCTATGTGCCGCTAATCCGGCTGATTATGCCCAATGCGAAGATCATCGACGCGCGGCGTCACCCGCTGGGCTGCTGCTTTTCAAACTTCAAGCAGCACTTCGCGCGCGGCCAGGCGTTCAGCTACGACCTCGCCGACATGGGCCGCTACTACCGCGACTATGTGCGGCTGATGGCGCATTTCGACACGGTCCAGCCGGGCGCGGTGCACCGGGTCCACTACGAAGCGATGGTCGCCGACACCGAAACCGAGGTGCGCCGCCTGCTGGCCTTCTGCGGGCTGGAGTTCGAGGAAGCCTGTCTCGAGTTCCACCGCACCGAGCGCGCGGTCCGCACCGCTAGTTCGGAACAGGTGCGCCGCCCGATCTCGCGCCAAGGCACCGAAGCGCATGTCCCCTTCACGCCCTACCTGGGCGAGCTCGAAGAAGCCTTGGGCGCCGTGCTGGCCGCTTATCCGGCGGCTCCGGCTACGTGGTAAAAGTGTCACGCCGTTAACGGCTTGCAAGCAAGTAGCGGTCCAAGCGCTTGACGCTGCGACGCGGGCGATTCAGGTTCGCTTTCGTGACCGATTGAGGGGTTGAGATCACAATGACCACTCCGTTTTGCCGCGCACTCAGCGCATCGCTGCTCGCCACCACCGCGCTCGCCGCACTACCGGCATCGGCGCAGGACACGCCCCCCGCGGGCGACGCTGCCGAGGGCGACATCATCGTCACCGCGCAGAAACGCGCCGAAAACCTGCAGGATGTGCCGATCAGCATCAAGGCGCTCGGCGCCGAAAAGCTCGAGCAGAACCAGGTCGCGAGCTTCGACGACTATGCCAAGCTGCTCCCCAGTGTCAGCTTCCAGTCGTTCGGCCCCGGGCAATCGCAGATCTACTTCCGCGGCGTGTCGAGCGGCGCGAACGCCAACGGCAGCCACAGCGGCCCGCAGCCGACCAGCGCGCTCTATGTCGACGAAGTGCCGCTGACCACCATCGGCGGCGCGCCCGATCTGCACATCTACGACATCGAGCGGGTCGAAGCGTTGTCGGGGCCGCAAGGAACCTTGTTTGGCGCGAGCTCGCTGTCGGGGACGCTTCGCCTGATCACCAAGAAGCCCGATCCGACCAAGTTCGAGGCCGGGTTCGATCTCACCGGCACCACTTTCGCGAAGGGCGGCAATTCGAGCGGCGGGACGATCGAGGGTTTCCTGAACGCGCCGCTCAACCAGAACATCGCCTTCCGCGCCTCGGCCTTCTGGCAGCGCGATGGCGGCTTCATCAGCAACGTTCCGGGCGTGCGGACCTACCAGGTCTATAACAATGTCGGGGCGTTGGTGCCGTTCACCGTTAACAATGCGGCGCTTGTCGAAGAAAACTTCAACGACACCGAAACCTGGGGCGGTCGCGCCGCGCTGGGGATCGATCTCGACGACAGCTGGACGGTCACTCCGAGCATCATCTACCAGAACCAGAAGTCGCACGGGACCTACCTCTACGATCCCGCGGTGGGCGATCTGCAGGTGCAGGACTACACCCCGGACTTCGGCTCCGACGAGTGGTACCAGGCGGCGCTGACGATCGAAGGCAAGCTCGGCTCGTGGGACCTGGTCTACGCCGGCGGCTATTTCGAGCGCGATACAGACGTTGTGCAGGACTATTCGGCCTACACCGTCGCCTACGATTACTACGATCCCGCTTATGCCAGCTTCATCAAGGCCGACGGCACCAACCTCGATCCCACCCAGGGCTACCGCGGCCGCGACCGCTATACCAAGCAGACGCACGAGCTGCGGGTGTCCTCACCCGCGGGCGACCGCTTCCGCGTCACCGCCGGGCTGTTCTTCGAGCGCCAGACCGACCGCATCTGGGCCGACTACATCATCCCCGGGCTGGCGGCGATTCCGGGCGGGTTTGCGGTGCCCAAGTGCGGGGACGACATCTTCTGCACCCGGGTCAACCGGATCGACCGCGACTATGCCGGCTTCCTCGACCTGTCTTACGACATCCTGCCCAACCTCACGCTCAATGGCGGCATCCGCGCCTTCAAGACGCGCAATTCGCTGAGCGGCTTCTCCGGGTTCGCCTCGACCGTGGGCACCCCTACCTGTCCGGCCAACACCGATCCGGTGCTGCCGTGTTTGCTGTTCGACAAGACCGTCGAGGAGGATGGCGAGACCCACAAGGCCAACCTCACCTGGCGGATTACCGACGACGCGATGGTCTATGCGACCTATTCGACCGGCTTCCGCCCCGGCGGCATCAATCGCCGCACCGGGGTTCTGCCCTACAAATCGGACACGCTCGAAAACTTCGAGATCGGCGCCAAGACGCAGTTTCTCGATCGTCGGTTGACGCTCAACGTCGCGCTGTTCCTCGAAAACTGGAACGATCTCCAGTTCGGGCTCTCCTCCGCCGGAGCGCTCGGCGTGATCAGCACCTACAACGCAGGGAACGCGCAAATCAAAGGGTTCGAGGGCGATTTCACCCTGCAGCTGGACGATTTTACGCTGTCGGGCTCGGCCACCTATGTCGATGCGAAGCTGACCACCGACTTCTGTCCGATCGGGGCGGGCGGCAATCCTGTCTGCTCGCTCGGCGTGGCCGCGCCGCGCGGAACCCAGCTGCCTATCCAGCCGGAGTTCAAGGGCGGGCTGACCGCGCGCTACCGGTTCGATCTGGGCGAGGCCAAGGCTTTCATCCAGACCGCGGCAAATTTCCAATCGGGGACGCGATCCTATCTGACCGACGTCGAAGCCGCGCTGCTTGGCCCGACCAGCTCGTTCAGCACTGTCGATGTTGCTGTCGGCGCAGACTGGGGCAGCTGGAACTTCCAGGCCTATGTCCAGAACGTGTTCGACGAGCGCGGCATCCTCAGCATCAACACGGTTTGCGTGCCCAATATCTGCGGGGCCTTCGCCCGCAACTACCCGATCAAGCCCCGCCTGTTCGGACTCAAGGTCGGCTACCGCTACTAGCTCATCCGGCGTCGCGTTCGATCCGGAACGCGGCCTTGAGGTAGTCTTCCGCCGCGGCCTTGAGCGCGGGTTCCCTGGCGAAGGCCTCGGACGGGAGCGGGGCTTCGCCGAGCGCCTCGAGCAGGGTCCAAAGCGCGAACTTGCGCCCCGGCTCGCGCTCGACCCCGAAAGCGATGCGCAGCCGCTCGAGCGCGCGGCCGAATTCGGCTTCGCCCAGCGCCGTAGGATCGCCGCCCTCGAAGAAGTGCTCAAGCAGCGCATCGAGGTCCATCAGCCGATCCAGCCCCGCGCGACCGCGCCCCACACCGCCGCGCCGCCCACGACCAGCGCCAAGGCATATCCCGGCCACCGCGCCCGCCCGGCGCGACGTTCCCACACCAACGGCACCTCGGGCAGCGGCGGCGGTTCGGGCGCGCCGCCCTTGGCGGGGAAGCGGTCCTCGATCCGCCGGATCAGGTCGGGCAGCCGCAGCAGGGTCTCGGCGTCGGCCTTGATCCGATCGGCGATC
>JBOHIC010000132.1:0-17265 GCA_050725835.1 Novosphingobium sp. | reverse complement strand
CATCTACCTTGCCAAGGTAACCCGCGTCGAACCGTCGCTGCAGGCGGCGTTCGTCGATTTCGGCGGCAACCGCCACGGCTTCCTGGCCTTCGGCGAAATCCATCCCGACTACTACCAGATACCCAAGGAAGACCGCGACCGGCTGCTTGCAGAAGAAGCCGCGCACCTCGAAGAGGAAGCCGCGCTGCGCGCCGCCGAGGACGACGAGGACGACGACGGCCAGCCCGACAGCGATTTCGAAGCCGAAAACGGCGACGAGGACGACGACGGCGGGGTGACCGAGGTCGACACTTCGGAAAAGGACGAAGTCGCGACGTTCGAGGGCGGCGAGGTCGAAAACGGCTTCGACGACGCCTCCGAAGAAGGCGAATCCGAGGCCGCCGGCGAGAACGGCGAGCAGTCGGGCCGCGGTCGCCGCGGGCGCCGCCGCCAGGGCGGGCGCGGGCAGGCAAAGGCCGCCGACGAAGTGCGCGACAAGCGCATGGCGCTGCGCCGCCGCTACAAGATCCAGGATGTCATCCAGCGCCGCCAGGTGCTGCTGGTCCAGGTCGTCAAGGAAGAGCGCGGCAACAAGGGCGCGGCGCTGACCACCTATCTCAGCCTCGCGGGCCGCTATTGCGTGCTGATGCCCAATTCGAGCCACGGCGGCGGCATCAGCCGCAAAATCTCGAGCGCGGCCGACCGCAAGCGGCTGAAGTCGATCATCGGCGAGCTCGACCTGCCCAAGTCCATGGGCTGCATCGTTCGCACCGCGGGGCTTCAGCGGACCAAGGCCGAAATCAAGCGCGATTTCGATTACCTCGCCCGGCTGTGGGACGGGATTCGCGAAGCGACGCTCAAATCGTCCGCGCCGGCGCTGATCCACTCGGACAGCGACCTGATCAAGCGCGCGATCCGCGATATCTACAACAAGGACATCGAGGACGTCGTGGTCGAGGGCGGCGAAGGTTACAGCTTTGCCCGCGATTTCATGAAGCTGCTCATGCCGAGCCACGTCAAGAAGGTGAAACAGTACGCCGATCCGGTGCCGCTGTTCCAGCGCTATGGCGCCGAGGATCAGCTCACCGCGATGTACGATCCCGTGGTCCAGCTCAAGAGCGGCGGCTATGTGGTGATTAATCCGACCGAGGCGCTGGTCTCGATCGACATCAACTCGGGCCGTTCGACCAAGGAGCACGGGATCGAGGCGACCGCGCTCAACACCAACCTCGAAGCCGCGCGCGAGATCGCTCGCCAGCGGCGCCTGCGCGACATGGCGGGCCTCGTCGTGATCGACTTCATCGACATGGAATGGGGCTCGAACGTCCGCAAGGTCGAGAAGGCGATGAAGGACGCGCTCAAGAACGATCGCGCGCGCATCCAGGTCGGCCGCATCTCGAGCTTCGGGCTGATGGAGATGAGCCGCCAGCGGCTGCGCACCGGGGTGCTCGAGGCGACCACCCGCGGCTGCCCGCACTGCGACGGCACCGGGCTGGTGCGTACAGCCAGCTCGGCCGGGCTTTCGGCGCTGCGGCTGATCGAGGACGAGGCCGCCAAGGGCCGCGGCTCGGTGATCTCGCTCTACGCCAGCACCGAGGCGACAATCTACCTGCTCAACGCCAAGCGCGCCGATCTCGCCGAGATCGAGGAGCGTTACGGGGTGCGGGTCGAAGTCCTGCCCGAAGGCGAGAACGAGGGCGCCAAGATGCGCGTCGGCTCATCCGGCCCGCGGCCCGAGTTCGTCCCCAAGTTCGAGCCGATCGCTATCGCGGAGGACGAGGACGACGATCTCCCGGTCGAGGACGACGAGGACGAGATCGAGGAAGCGCGCGAGGATCGCGGCGAGCGTGGCCGTGGTCGCGGGCGCAGCCGGGGCGGTCGCAACCGCCGTGGCGGACGCCGCGACGAGGGCGACGAAGCCCCGCACGCCGAACCCGCCAACGACGACGCGGACGAAGTCGCCGAAGGCGAGGCTTCGCCCCGCTCGAGCGAGGCCGGCGAGGACGGCGAAGGTCCGCGCAAGCGGCGCCGTCGCGGCCGCCGGAGGCGCGGTGGTCGCAACCGCGAAGGCGGTGAGGAAGGCGGCGAAGGCATGAACGAAGCCGGCGAGGAAGCCGCTCCGCTCGAGGCCGAGGCCGAGGCCGAACCCGAAACCGATGCCGAGGAAGCCCCGGCCAAGCCCAAACGCTCGCGCCGCAAGAAGGCCGACGTCGAAGCGGAAGCCGAAACCCCGGTCGTCGCAGAAGTCGAGCCGCTCGCCGAAGAGGCGCCGGCCAAGCCCAAGCGCGCCAGCCGCAAGAAGGCCGTGGCCGAGCCGATCGCCGAATCGCCGATGATCGACACCCCGGTATCGGAGGAAGCTCCCGCCGAGGAAGCCCCGGCCAAGCCCAAGCGCGCGAGCCGCGCCAAGGCCAAGGCCGAGCCCGCCGAAGCCTCGTCCGCCGCCAGCGATGGCGACAGCGACGAACCCGGCGGGCCGCGCAGCGGCTGGTGGCAGCGGACTTTCGGCAACTGATCGGTCGGCCCCTCCCGTGCGCGGGAGGGGCTAGCCGCCGAAGGCCGCTTCGCGCGCGGCGTTGCGCGCCGGGTCGAGTGACAGGATCGCGAGATCGTGCAGCGTTCCGCCGTCGTCGCGGACCTGGTCGCGCAGCAGCGCCTCGGCGCGGAAGCCGCTTTCCTCGAACAATGTGATCGCGCCGCTCTGGTCGGGGGTCATCCGCGCGCTGAGCTTGGTCGCCCCGGCGACGATTGCCGCGGCGATGCTCCGCCCGAGCAGTGCACGGCCGAGCCCCCGGCCCCGCCAGCGCTCGGACACCAGAAGGCGAATTTCGCAGACATGCGGCGACCAGCTCAGCGAATCGCGCAGGTTGGCGGTCGTCGCGACGATCTCACTCCCTTCGAGCGCGACGAGGCTGGCGATCTCGCCCCCGGCGGTGGCGGCGAGCCACGCCTCGATCACCTTGGGTTGGCGCAGATCGCGGCTGAGGAACAGCAGATCGTGCGCGGGAAGCGCGGCGACGAACGCTTCGAGCGCCGCACGGTCATCCGCCGCGAAGGCGCGGATCGTCACCGAAGTCCCGCCGAAATCCAGCACTTCGCTCACACGCTCTTCTCCCCCAGCCATGCATCGAGTTTGGGCCACAGCCGCCGCACCGCGTTGGGTCCGGCGACCAGACTGACGTGCCCGCCCTTGAGCACCACCTGCTCCTTGTCCGCCGAGCCGACCATCCCGATCAGCGGCGCGGAAGCCTGGGTGGTGACGATGTGATCGTGCTCGGCGGTGGCATGAAGGAACGGGCATGTGATCCGCGCCAGATCGACCGAGCGCCCGCCGACGGTCATGGTCCCTTCCATCAGCGCGTTGTCCCACACCAGCTGCTTGGTGGTCTCGCGAAAATACTCGCCCGCAAGCGGCAGCATATCGGTGCTCCAGCGATCGAACATGCGGTGCGCCTTGACGAATTCGTCGTCCCACAGCTGGTCGTAGAGCCGCACGTTGGCGGCGACCCGCGCCCCGGGGCGGAGCATGTCGAAGGCTTGAAACAGCATCTCGGCCGGGGCCATGCCCAAGGTATCGACCAGCCGGTCGACATCGAAATAGCGCTTGTCCGACCAGGCCTGGAACTGCTCCATCGCCTTGAAATTGACCGGGGTGGTGAACACCGCGAGGTTGGCCAACTCGCGCCGCGCGGCCAGGCCCGCCCAGAGCAGCGAGAGCACCCCGCCCATGCAGTAACCGAGCAGCGTGACCTGTTCCTCGCCGCTGTCCGCCAGCACCCGCGCGATCGAGCCGCCGACGAAGTCCTCGACATAGTTCGACATGGTGAGGCCGCGATCCTCGCGTCGCGGCGCTTCCCAGTCGATCATGTAGACGTCGTAGCCGCGCAGCAGCAGGAACTCGACCAGGCTCTGCCCGGGGATCATATCGAAGATGTAACCGCGGTTGGTCGTCGCCATGACCAGGATCACCGGGACCCGGTAAACCTCCTCGACCCGCGGATGGTAGTGGTAGAGCCGCCACGGCCCCTGGCTTACCAGCGTGTCCTTGGGGCTGGCGCCGAGCACCGGCGCGGGGGAAGCGAAGTATTCGAGGCCCTTGAGATTGCGCCGCGTAATCCGCTCGAAGGCGGTCGCGGCCGCGGCGATGGAGTCTGCCGCGGTGGCCATCAGCCCGGCGGACGCCGCGTGCGCGCGGGTTTGGCGCGGGTCGTTGCCGGAGCGATCCCGCTCAGCTGCGCTTCGATCCGCGCCAGCGTCGCCTCGATCGCCGCCAATCGTGCGCCGAGCGCTTCGACGTCGGCCTTGCTCGGCAGGTTCGCGCCGGAGAGCAGCTTGGCCATCTGCTCGTCGCTCGCCGCCTGCCATTGCAGCTTGGCGCTGGTCGCCTGCTGCATCGCCTGGGCGACTTCGGGGCGGGCGAGGAAATCGGCGCCGTGCTGGTTGGTCAGCTTCTCCCACTCGCCCAGCCACTGGCGGAACGGCGCGAAAGGATCGGATTGATCGGCGCTCATCGCGGCATGATTATGCTCGATCACGCAAGCTGCAAGCCTCTTTCGTCGAGATTGCATGGGCGGTGCAAAAGCTTAGCCTCACCTCCTATGCCCGAGACGCTGACCGCCTGGCTGGTGACGCTTGCGACAATCGCGCTCGACACGGTGTTCATCGTCCGCGCGGTGATCCGCCCCAACCGCGAGCCCGCGGCGCGGCTCGCGTGGGTGCTGGTGATCCTCCTCCTCCCGGCGGTCGGGATCGTCGGCTACCTCCTGCTCGGCGAGGTCGACCTGGGACGGCGGCGGCGCGAAGGGCTGGCCGGGTTGATCGCAATCTTGCCCCGGCCGAACGGCGCGGCCGAGCACCCGCAGCCGCCCGAAGGCGACCGCTACACTCCGCCCTTCGCGCTGGCCCGCGAGGTCAACCGGCTCGCCCCGACCAGCGGCAATGCCGTGACGGTTCACGCCGATCCGGCCGCCACGCTAGCCGCACTGATCGCCGACATCGACGGCGCGCAGTCGAGCGTCCACGCCTGTTTCTACATCTGGCTCGACGACGAGACCGGGACCGCGATCGCCCGGGCGCTCACCCGCGCAGCGCAGCGCGGGGTCGAAGTGCGGGCGATGGCCGACGGGGTCGGTTCGCGGGCGTTCATCGCTTCGCGGCTGTGGCAGGCTATGCGCGCCGAAGGCGTGCGGCTGCGCGTTGCGCTGAAAGTGACGCGTCCCGTGCCGCGCATCCTGTTCCGCCGGATCGACCTCAGGAACCACCGCAAAGCGGTAATCGTCGACAATGCACTGGTCTGGGTCGGGAGCATGAACGCCGCCGACCCGGCGTTCCGGATCAAGCCGCGTTATGGCCCGTGGATCGACCTGATGTTGCGCTGCGCGGGGCCTGCGGCACAGCAAGCGCAATACCTGTTCGCGCTCGACTGGATGGCCGAGGGCGGTGACGACCTGGCGGACACCCTCACCCCCTCGCACGAAGTCCCGACCGGCGGTGTTGCTGCCCAAGTCATCGGCACCGGCCCGACGCACCAATACGCCGCGATGTCCGAATGCTTCGCCGCGCTGGCGCACTGCGCGGTGCGCGAACTGCTGATCACCACGCCCTATTTCGTCCCGGACGATCCGTTGCTCTCGGCCATCGTCAGCTGCGCAAGGCGCGGGGTGGCGACCACGCTGATCGTTCCGGAACGCAACGATTCGAGGCTGGTCGCCGGCGCCAGCTGCTCGAGCTACGCCGCGCTGCTCGACGCCGGGGTGCAGCTCCACCATTTTCCCGACGGGCTGCTCCACGCCAAGACCGTGACCGTGGACGGCGAGCTCGCGCTGGTCGGCTCGGCCAACATGGACCGCCGCAGCCTCGACCTCAATTACGAGAACAACCTGCTGCTGCGCGACCGCGCGACGGTTGCCGAAATCCGTGCCCACCAACTCGGCTGGCTGGCGCGATCGCACCCGGTTTCTCGCGCCGAAGTCGCCCGCTGGGGCGTGACGCAGCGGCTGTGGCACAATCTCCTCGCGATGCTCAGCCCGATCCTCTGAGTGCTTGCCCCGCCGCGACGAATCGCTAGACGGGTCGCAAATCGGGCAGGACTTTCATGGCGACTTTCACGCTCCCCGCGAACAGCAAGATCACCAAGCATGGCCACACGCACCATGCCGCCGACGGCGCATCCCGGACCAAGAAGTTCACCGTCTATCGCTACGATCCCGACAGCGGCCAGAACCCGCGCTACGACAGCTTCGAGATCGACCTCGACCAGTGCGGGCCGATGGTGCTCGACGCGCTGATCAAGATGAAGAGCGAGGCTGACCCCAGCCTGACCTTCCGCCGCTCGTGCCGCGAAGGCATCTGCGGGTCGTGTTCGATGAACATCAACGGCCGCAACGCGCTCGCCTGCACCACCGCGATCGACGATCTCAAGGGGGACGTGCGGATCACTCCGCTGCCGCACATGGAGGTGATCAAGGACCTCGTCCCCGATTTCACCCATTTCTACGCGCAATACGCCTCGATCAAGCCGTGGCTGCAAACCGTCACCGCCACCCCATCGGGCAAGGAGCGGCTGCAGAGCCCCGCCCAGCGCGAGAAGCTCGACGGGCTCTACGAGTGCATCCTGTGCGCCTGCTGCTCCACCGCGTGCCCGAGCTACTGGTGGAACTCGGACAAGTTCCTCGGCCCCGCCATCCTGCTCCAGGCCTACCGCTGGCTCGCCGACAGCCGCGACGAAATGACCGGCGAGCGGCTCGACGAACTCGAGGATCCGTTCCGGCTCTACCGCTGCCACACGATCATGAACTGCGCCAACGTCTGCCCCAAGGGCCTCAGCCCCGCGCGGGCGATCGCCGAGATCAAGAAGATGGCCGCCGAACGGCACATTTGACGTGAGTGAATCCAAGGATTTCCAGTACGAGCCCGACCCGGACCACCCGGGCTGGCACAGCTGGAACCTCGCCGACGACACCCGCTTCAACGCGCAGACGATGGGCCACATGCTGGTCCGCCGCGAGGGGACACGGACCTGCCGGGTGCGGATGTTCCCCGAGCGGCGCCACACCAACTTGCTCGACATGGTTCACGGCGCGGTCACGCTGGCGCTGATGGACGTTGCGCTGTTCGCGGCGATGCGCACCTTGCTCGATGGCGACGCTGGCGGTTCGGTGACGCTCGAACTGTCGAGCCAGTTCATCGGCGCGGGCCAGCCCGGCGCGCCGCTCGACGCGGTGGTCGAGGTGCTGCGCGAAACGCGGCGGCTGGTGTTCCTGCGCGGCACTGTGGTCCAGGGCGACGACGACGCGGTGCTGGTCGCCTCGTTCTCCGGGCTGGTGCGCAAGCCAACCGCCAGATGACTTCGGTCCTCGCGCGCTACGAAGCCCTGCTCGAAGCGGGCGAATTGCGCCCCGATCCTCAGCAGCGCGCCGCGGCGGAACGATTGTCGGCGCTCCAGATTGAACTCGAAGCCGCGCCGACCCGCGGCAGCGTGCTGTGGCGCCTGCTCAAGCGCAAGCCCGAGCCGGCGCGCGGCGTCTATCTGTGGGGCGGCGTGGGGCGCGGCAAGTCGATGCTGCTCGACCTGTTCCACGATTGCCTGGCAGTCCCCGAGAAGCGCCGGGCGCATTTCCACGCCTTCATGCTCGAGGTTCACGCCCGGCTGCGCGAGGCGCGCAAAGCCGAGACCGGCGACCCGATCCCGGCGGTGGCCCAGGCGATCGCCGAGAACCTGCGCTTGCTCGCCTTCGACGAAATGGTGGTCAACAATTCGGCTGACGCGATGATCATGAGCCGGCTGTTCACCGCGCTGATCGAGAGCCACGGGGTGACCGTGGTGACCACCTCGAACCGCGCGCCGGGCGAGCTTTACAAGGACGGGCTCAACCGCGAGCACTTCCTGCCGTTTATCGCGCTGATCGAGCGCGAACTCGACGTTTTCGCCCTCAGCGGCCCGGTCGATTACCGACTCGAGCGGCTCGGCGGGATGGACACCTGGCACACCCCGCTGGGCGATGCCGCCACCGCGCAAGTGCGCGAGGCGTTCTTCCGACTGACCGACTATCCGCCCGAGGACAGCGCGCACGTTCCCGCAGCTGAGCTGGACCTCGGCGGCGGGCGGACCCTGCATGTGCCCAAGAGCCTCAAGGGCGTGGCGGTGTTCAGCTTCAGGAAGCTCTGCGGCGAAGCGCGCGGCGCGGCGGACTACCTCTGCGTCGCGCAGACCTACCACACCATGATCCTGGTCGGGATTCCCCGGATGGGACCGGAAAACCGCAACGAGGCGGCACGCTTCGTCACGCTGATCGACGCGCTCTACGAGCACAAGGTCAAGCTGCTGGCGACCGCCGCTGCCGACCCGGAACGACTCTATCCCGCGGGCGACGGCCGCTTCGAATTCGAACGCACCGTCAGCCGGCTCAATGAAATGCAGAGCGCCGACTACCTCGCACTGGGGCACGGCGAAGAGGGTTGAACCGGAGCTCTGCGTCCCCATCTCCTGCCCATACCGGCGGCAACACCCCGCCGAGGTGGAATAATCCCATGATCGACATCAGACCTTTCGCTGGCCTCGGCCACGCGGACCACGGCTGGCTGAATGCCAGGCACCATTTCAGCTTCGCCGACTACCACGATCCCGCCCGGATGGGCTGGGGTAGCATCCGGGTGTGGAACGACGACGAGATCGCCGCCAACAGCGGCTTTCCGCCCCACCCGCACCGCGACATGGAGATCGTCACCTTCGTCCGCAGCGGTGCGATCACCCACCAGGACAGCCTTGGCAATACGGGCCGCACCGCTGCGGGCGACGTCCAGGTGATGAGCGCGGGGAGCGGGATCGTCCACGCCGAATTCAACCGCGAGGACGAGGCGACCACGTTGTTCCAGATCTGGATCGTGCCCGACCGGGCGGGCGATGCGCCGAGCTGGGGCCAGCGCGAATTTCCCCGCGGCGAGCGGTCGGGGCGCTGGGAAATCCTCGCCAGCGGCGAGCCAGATAGGGATGCGGCGCTACCGATCCGCAGCGACGCGCGGGTTGTCGCCGCGACGCTGGCGGCGGGGCAAAGCGCGACCTACGCCGCCGATCCGGCGCGCCACCTCTATCTGGTCGCGCCGAACGGGCGCATCCGCGTCAACGGTAAGGAGGCGCAGCCGCGGGACGGGGTGGCGATAACCGGCGAGACTGCGATCACGGTCGAGGCGCTCGACGATGCCGACGTGGTGCTGGTCGATGCCCGCTGAGGGCTAAGCGGCGCGAACCAGCCGCGCCTGGGCGCTGGCGAGGCGGTGCATCAGCTTGAGGTCGTGCTCGCGCAGGTTGAGCGCGGCTTCGGCCCAGTGGTCGACGATCGCGCGCAGCTCGTCGAGCCCGATCGGCGCGGCGAGGCGCGAGGCGCGGCGGGCGTTGACCAGCCCCGAATGGCGGCGGTCCGACTTGGCGATGAAGTCGCGCACCGCCGCTTCGCCCTCGCCCGGCGCGGCGAGGTGGGTGACGATGCCGAGGTCGTACATTTCTTCGGCCGAATAGGTCTGGTTCGACAGGATCAGCCGGTCGGCCATCGCTGCGCCGAGCTTGCGGGTGAGGATCGCGTGCGCCCCCATTCCCGGGAACAGCCCGAACATGATCTCGGGCAATCCGAAAGTCGCGCCGCGCTCGGCGACGATGAAATCGAACGAGAGCAGCGCCTCGAACCCGCCGCCGAGCGCCTGGCCCTGGACCAGACCGATCGTGACCATCGGCAGGTTCAGGCTGTTGATATTGCGATGGAGTATTTCGACGCAGCGGTACCCGTAGGTAGCCAGCCCGCGACGGTCGCCGCCGCGGATCAGTTCTTCGAACAGCGCAAGGTCGCCGCCGAAGCAGAACACGCCGGGGGCGCGGCTGCCGAGAATCAAATACTTGATCGGGACCTTGGAAGGACCGAAGTTGGCTCCGATCAGATCCTGCCAACTCTCGAAATCGCCGAGCATCGGCGGGGTGAAACTGGGCCGGCCGCTCGGGCGCATGAAAGTCCAGATCGCGGCGTCGTCGGCGTCGTAGAGCACGTCGAGCTCGCTCAGCTGGAACAGCCGCTCGGGAATCGCGAGCCGGGCGATCGAGCGCTCGATCAGCCCGTCGTGCTCGCCGGCGAACGGAAATGCCGACGGTTCCACCGCCTCCGCCTCCCTGCTCAAGCCCCCAGACAGTCGATCCATATCGCCCCGCAAGTCATGCTTGCGATCCCGGTCCAAACCACCGGCCGCAACCCTCACCTGCAAGCGTAAGCTAGGCTAGAGTCGCTTGGCAAAGGAATTTTTTACCAGTTGCGATGAACCGAGTCCCACATGGGGTCATTCGCTGCGCAATCGAAACAGCCAAGCGGCCAGCGTAAGTGTAAACACCGCCACCGCGAGCATTGGCCAGACATGTGCGAATACTAAGTGGGTGGGCAAATCCTTGAGGAAAATGCCCTCGCAAATCGTCAGCATGTGGCTGAGCGGGTTTGCGTGCGCCACGGGCTGAAGCCAGGACGGCATGTTGTCAATCGGGCTGGCGTAGCCCGAGAGCAGGATCAGCGGCACTGTGACCAGAAAGCCACCGAGGAAGGCCTGCTGCTGGGTCTGCGCCAGCGCCGAAATCGACACCCCGATCCCGGTGATGGCGAGCGCGAAGCTGAACACCGCGAGCACCAGTAGCCCGACCGAACCGTGGAGCGGGACCCCGTACATCAGCGGGATCAGCGCGGCGTAGAGCAGCGCGTTGACCAGTCCCACCAGGAACGCCGGAACCATCTTGCCGATCAGGATTTCGTGGGCGCGCAGCGGCAAGACCATCATTTGATCGTAGGTTCCCAGCTCGCGCTCGCGCGCCACCGATTGCGCCGAGACCGATACCATGAGCACCGCGGTGATCACCGCGATCATCGCGGGCATGGTGAACCAGCGGTAGTCGAGGTTGGGGTTGAACCAGTTGGCCGCGACCAGTTGCGGCCCGGGCGGGACGCTGCGCGGACGCAATTGCGCGCCGGTCTGGGCGACGATCTCGCCGAGGTAGCCGTTGACGATCTGCGCGGCGTTGATCCGCCGCCCGTCTAGCAGCAAGCCGATCTCGCCGGTGCGGCCCGCGGCGACATCGCGCGAAAGATCGGGCGGGATGACGAGCCCACCGATCACCTCGCGGTGGGCGATCGCGCGGTTGAGTTCGGCGATATCCGGGTAGGCCTGGATCGTGCGCAGGTTGCGGCTGCCGCCGAGCGATGCGAGCAGCCGTTCCGAGGCGATCCCGCTGTCGCGGTTGACCACGCCCAGGTCGATGTTCTTGACCTCGAGCGTGGTGGCCAGACCGAACAGCACCAGCTGGAGCACCGGCGAGAGCGCCAGCGTGGTCCGCGCGCGCTTGTCGAGCAGCACGACCTTGAGCTCCTTGAGCACCAGCGCCCAGATCCGGACCAGCCCCGCGCCCATCACGCTATCGTCCGGGTGATCGCGCGGGTCACCCTCCAGTAGAAGAACAGCCCGAAGCCGAGCATGATCGCGATGTTGGGCAGGAACAGCGGCCAGATATCCCCGACCAGGAACACGCTCTGCAAGCTGGGGATCAGGTAGCGCGCGGGGACGATATAGGTAAGCCACTGGATCGCCACCGGCATCGAATCGATCTCGAACAGGAACCCGGAGAGCAGCAGCGAGGGGAGGAAGCCCGAAAGCAGTGCGAACTGGGTCGCGGCGAACTGGTTCTTGGTCGCCGCCGAGATCAGCAGCCCCTGCCCCAGCACCGCTGCGAGGAAGGCCGCCGAGATCAGGATCAGCGCAAGGATCGAGCCGCGGAAGGGCAGGCTATAACCGAACACCGCCACCAACACGCAGAGCGCGGTCGAAGCGAGGCCGAGGACGAAATAGGGCGCGAGCTTGCTGAGCACCAGCGCCTGAAGCGGGATCGGGGTGGCCAATAGCCCTTCCATCGTGCCGCGCTCGTACTCGCGCGCCATGATCAGCGCGGTGAGCAGGCTGCCAATCATCGCCATGACGATGGCGATCGCCCCGGGGACCAGCATGTAGCGGCTTTCGAGGCCGGGATTGTAGGTGAAGCGCGGCAGCGTTGCGAGCGGCAGGACCGCTACGCGCCCGGCTTCGGCTGCGCGGGCGCGGGCGAAATCGGCGAGCACGCCGCGCGAATAGCCGCCCAGAAAGGCCGCCGTGTTGGGCTGAGATCCATCGGTGACCAGCTGCACCGCCACCGGCCGGCCGGTGGCGAGCGCGCGCTCGAACCCGTCGGGGATCACCACGAAGCCGCGCAGCCCGCCTTCGAGCAGCGCCGCTTCGAAGGGCGCGGTCGCGCCGGCCTCGCGCACCGCGAAATAGCGGTTGGCGGCGAAGGTCGCCGCGAGTTGGCGCGAGGCCTGGGAGCGATCCTGGTCGACCAGCCCGGTCTGCACCGCGCGGGTATCGAGCGAGACCGCGTTGCCGAACAGGAAGATGAGCAGCAGCGGGAGAAACACGACCAGCCCGAATGTCGAAGGATCGCGCCACACCTGCGCCCATTCCTTGGCGCGGATCGCGGCGCTGAGGCGGAGGTTGCGGGCAAGCGCGCTCACGCCGCCTCCGCCCGATTTCCGCGCTGCAGCTCGATCAGCGCGATGAAGGCTTGTTCGAGGGTCAGCTCCTCGCCCGCGCGGGCGACGCCGCGGCGCAGCTCGGTCGGGGTTCCCTGGGCGATCGCCTCGGCCTGGTTGATCAGCAGCAGCCGGTCGCAGTTTTCGGCCTCGTCCATGAAATGCGTGGTCACCAGTACCGCCACCCCGCGCTCGGCGATGGCGTTGATGTGGTGCCAGAACTCGCGGCGGATGAGCGGATCGACCCCCGAAGTCGGCTCGTCGAGGAACAGCACCGGCGGGCAGTGCATCACCGCCGCGGCGAGCGCGAGGCGCTGCTTGATCCCGAGCGGCAGCACGCCGGTTTCGGCGCGCCAGAACGGAGCGAGCCCGAGCGCCTCGACCACCCGTTCGATTGCCTCGTCCGCGCCGCCGCCAGCCAGACCATAGGCCCCCGCGACGAAACTCAGGTTCCCGGCCAGCGACAGGTCCGCATAGAGCGAGAACTTCTGCGGCATGTAACCGAGCGCCTGGCGCGCTTCGGCGCGCGCTGTGAGCAGATCGCGCCCCGCCACGGTGCCCCGTCCGCTGCTCGGCGTGAGCAGCCCGCAAAGCATGCGGAAGGTCGTGCTTTTCCCCGCGCCGTTGGGGCCAAGCAGGCCGAAAATCTCGCCGGGACGGACGGTGAAGCTGATGTCGTGCGCGGCGGTGAAGCTGCCGTAACGCCGGGTCAGCCCGACGGCGGCGATCGCAGCGACTTCGCCTTTGCCGCGTTCGGGAAAGCTCGCGGCGAGCGCGCTGGGGCCGAGCGGCGTCCCGTCGTCGAGCAGCGCAGCGAAGCCGTCGTCGGCGCGCGGCGGCGTGGGGGTCCACTCGCGGCCGGGGAGAGCGGCGGCGCGGGTCACCACGCGCAGCGCATCGCTCTCGATCCGCCCAGTGACGATCGCCGCGCTTTCGAGCGTCCCGCGCACCGCCATGCGGCGGTTTTCGTGCCCGAGCGGGCGGACAAAGCACCGCCCCGTGGCCTGGTCCGCCAACCCTTGCGGCGACCCGGTGAAGCGCACCCGGCCTTCGTGGAGCAAGGCCACCTCGTCGCAGCGCGCGGCGTCGTCGAGGTTGCTGGTCGCCCAGACGATGGCCGACCCTTCCGGCGCCAGTTCATTGGCGAGGTTCCAGATTTCGCGGCGCGAAACCGGGTCGACCCCGACCGAGGGTTCGTCGAGCAACATCAATTCGGGCGCGCCGACCACCGCGCAGGCGAGCGCCAACTTCTGCCGCATCCCGCCCGACAGCGCCCCGGCGGCGCGATTTCGGAAGTCCGCCAACCCGGTCGCCCGGTAAAGGTGTTCGATGCGCTCGGGGTGCGCTTCGGGCTCGATCTCGCGCAGCCGCGCGTAGAGTTCGAGGTTCTGCCGCACGGTAAGTTCGGCGTAGAGCGCCCCGCCCTGCGGCATGTAACCGATCCGCGCGCGGTCGAGCGCGGCGACCGGCGCACCGAACAGTTCGGCCTCGCCTCGGTCCAGCTCGACCAGACCCGCCAGCGTGCGCAGCAGCGTGGTCTTGCCCGCGGCGTCCGGCCCGACCAGCGCCAGCACCCGGCCGGGCGACAGGCTGAGCGATACATCGTCGAGCGCCACCACCGGCGCGGCATTGCGCGCGCGCGGCGCGAAAGTCTTGGTCACGCCCGCCAGCCGGAACAGCGCGGGCTCGGCCATGGCGGGTCAGCGCCGGTCGGCGGCGGGGACGAGGACGGTGACCGGCTGGCCCTGGCGCAATTCGCCCTTGGGATCGGTCACGGTCAGGCGCAGGCGATAGACGAGGTCGGTACGGAGCTGCTCGGTCTGCACGGTCTTCGGGGTGAACTCGGCGACCGGCGAGATGTAACCGATCGTCGCCTCCCAGCGTTTGGCGCTGCCGTCAGTGGTCACCCAGACCTTCATCCCCGGGCGGATCCGGCCGAGGTCGGGCTCGGCGACATAGGCGCGGACCCGCACCGGCTGGGTCAGCGCGAGGGTGAGCACGGTCTCGCCCGGCTGGACGATCGCCCCCGCCTCGCGCGCACGGGTGAGCACTTGGCCCGGCTCGGCGGCCTTGAGCTCGGTGTCGGACAGCTCGGTCTCGACCCCGCGCTTCTCGGCGAAGACCGCCGCGCGCTGCGCCGCCGAGGCGGCCTTGTCCTCGACCCGCGAACCTTCCCGCGCCAGCGACAGGCTCGCCCGGGCGGCGTTGACCCGCGCGGTGGCGGCGGCGACACCGGCCTCGCTCGACTGGAAATCGGCCTTGCTGATGAAGCCCTTGCCCAGCAGGGCGCGGCGGCGTTCGTGCAGGCGGCGGCTTTCGCCGAGCGCGGCTTCGGCGTCGGCGACAGCGGCTTCGGCGGCGCGAATTTCCTGCGGGCGACTCCCGGCATCGGTTCGCGCGGCGGAAGCCGAGGCGGCATCGAGCCGGGCGTCGGCATTTGCCAGCTTGTCGAGCAACGGGCGGGTTTCGAGCCGCGCGAGCGCCTGCCCGGGCTTTACCCTGTCGCCCTCGTCGACCAGCAGCGCGGCGATCCGCCCGCCGACGCGGAAGCCCAGTTCGACCTCGCGGATTTCGACATTGCCGTAGAGCTTGAGTTCGCCGCCCCGATCCGGCGCGCCCCACCAGCCAAGCGCGCGCCCGCCGAACCAAATCGCCGCGAGCACCAGCGCCGCGACCAAAATTCGCGTTATCAGTCGCTTGCGGCCGGAAGTTGATTCGCCCTCGGAAGCCATCGGTCCTCCCCGGGGTGGCCCGACCCGATCCCCGGGAGAGAAGCTAGCCCATGCGAGGCGCGGGTCAAGGCGCGGTCAGGCAACGATCCCCAGCCGCGCCAGCGAGCGGTCGAGCATGACCAGCTGCCACAGCAGCCGCGAATGGTCCGAACGCCCGGCGATGTGCGCTTCGGCGATCTGGGTGAGGCGGCGCTCGTCAAACCATCCGGTCCGCGCCAGCGCGGCGCTGGTCGCGATCCCGCGCGCCGCACCCGCGAGCGGCCCGCGGAACCACTCGGCGATCGGGGTGACGAAGCCCTGCTTGGGGCGATGGAGGATGTCCTGCGGCAGATAGCGCCGCATCGCCTTTTTGAGCAGCCACTTGCCCTCGCCCTGGCGCAGCCGCATCCGCTCGGGCAGCGCCGCGGCGAATTCGACCAGGCGGTGATCGAGCAGCGGCTCGCGCGCCTCGAGGCTGACGGCCATACTCGCGCGGTCGACCTTGGTGAGAATGTCGCCGGGCAGCCAGAACTTGAGGTCGGCATATTGCGCGCGGTCGAGCCCCGAGCGCGCGGGGGCGGCGCGCATCGTCGCCTCGAACGGCTGCTCGGCGCGGTAATCGCCGCGCAGCTTGCGGTATTCGGGCGTGTACAGCCGCTCGCGCAGCTCGGGTGCGGTGACCGAGAGCGCGCGGGCATAGCCCGCCTCGCTCGACCCGGCGAGCGAGAGCAGCGTGGTCTTGGCGCGGAGCGGGCGCGGCGCCCAGTCGGCCTTGGGATAGGCCGCGCCGAGCGCGCCGAACACCGAGGCGCGCATCCCCGGCGGGAGCACCGAGCGCGCGCGGTCCTCGGCGTGCTGGAACAGGTGACGGCGATAACCGGCGAAAGCCTCGTCCGCCCCGTCGCCCGAGAGCGCGACGGTGACGCTCTCGCGCGCCAGCTGGCACACCCGCCAGGTCGGCAATGCGGATGCGTCGGCAAAGGGCTCGTCGAACATCGCAGCGATGGTGTCGACATGCTCGAAATCGTCGGGCGAGACGGTGCGGGCGCGGTGATCGGTGGCGAAGCGCTGCGCCACCGCCTCGGCGTATCCGGTCTCGTCGAGCGCGGCGACATCGAAGCCGATCGAGCAGGTCTTGACCGGATCGCGGCTGAGTTCGGCCATCAGCGCGACCACGCTCGATGAGTCCACCCCGCCCGAGAGGAACGCCCCGAGCGGAACGTCGGCGGTCATCCGCGAGGTCACCGCCTGGCGCAGCAGGTGGAGCAATTCGGCCTCGAGATCGGCGGCGCGGCCGGGGCGGCGCTCGGCGAAGGAGACATCCCACCACTTGACCGGTGCCGGCGCAGGCGCGTCGTGGCGGAGCAGCTGGTAGTGCCCGGCGGGGAGCTTGCTAACCCCGGCGAGGATCGAGCGGTGATCGGGAACGTAGCCCCAGGCCAGGTAGTCCTCGATCGCCAGCGGATCGACATCGCGGCGCAGCAGCGGGTGCGCGGCAAGCGCCTTGAGCTCCGAGGCGAAGGCCAGGCTGCCATCGCTCAGCGGCGCGGTGAACAGCGGCTTCACCCCCAGCCGGTCGCGCGCCAGAAGCAGGGTGTGCGCCTCGAGGTCATAGAGCGCAAAGGCGAACATGCCGTGGAGGTGGGGCAGGCAATCAACCCCCCAGCGCTGCCACGCGGCGAGGATCACCTCGCCGTCGCCATCGGTGCGGAACTGCGCGCCGTGCGCCTTCAGCTCCTCGCGCAGCTCGCGGAAATTGTAGATCTCGCCGTTGAACACCAGCATCGCGCGGCCGTTGGCCGAGGCCATCGGCTGCGGCGAGCCTTCAAGGTCGATGATCGCGAGGCGGCGGAAGCCGAGCCCGACCCCTGGAGCGGTCCACACGCCCGACCCGTCAGGCCCGCGGTGGACGATCGCGTCGCACATCCGCTCGACCCGCGCGGGATCGACCGGCTTGGCCGTACCGAGGTGAAAAAGGCCCGCGATCCCGCACATTG
>JBOHIC010000131.1:0-6790 GCA_050725835.1 Novosphingobium sp. | reverse complement strand
GGACATCGTCCGCTTCCACGCGGTCTATTGGCCGGCCTTCCTCAAGAGCGCCGGGCTGCCGCCACCCAGAGCGGTATTCGGCCACGGCTTCCTGCTCCACCGCGGCGAGAAGATGTCGAAATCGCTCGGCAACGTGATCGATCCGCTCGAGTTGGCGGAACGCTTCGGGGTCGATCCGCTGCGCTATTTCCTCCTGCGCGAAGTGCCCTTCGGCAACGACGGCAGCTTTTCCGCAGAGGCCATCGTCACCCGCTGCAACGCCGAGCTGGCGAACAGCTTCGGCAACCTGGCGCAGCGGGTTTTGTCGATGATTTTCAAAAATCTCGATGGCAAACTTGAAGCATTCGAAATGGTGGGGACCGACTGCGATCTGATCGCCGTCGTGACGTCGGCTTGCCGCGACGAATTGCCTGGAGCTTTTGCTGCGCTCGATTTTTCGAACGGCATCGAGGCGTGGATGCGCGCGGTCTTTGCCTGCAACCAGTATGTAGACGAGCAGGCGCCATGGACGCTACGCAAGACCGACCCGGAGCGGATGCGTGCGGTGCTGCTGACGCTGTTCATGGCGGTGCGCGATCTT
The DNA here is from genome assembly GCA_050725835.1 of Novosphingobium sp. GTDB lineage: Bacteria > Pseudomonadota > Alphaproteobacteria > Sphingomonadales > Sphingomonadaceae > Novosphingobium. The sequence continues at coordinate 6,210 of JBOHIC010000131.1, read as the reverse complement.
GCGATTGCGATCCGGCCGGTGGTCCCGGATTCGATTGATCGTCTGCTCGACCAGCTCGGCATCGCGCCCGAAGCACGCGACTTTGCGGCGCTCGATGACCCCGACTGGTTCCAGCGCTTGGCGGCCATTGGTTTCACCGTCCAGCAACCGGTGGGCGTGTTCCCGCGGCTCGAGCTGCCCGCCGAAGAGCCGGCATGATGCTGATCGATTCGCACTGCCACCTCGAATACAAGGGGCTGGTCGAGGATCAGGCTGGGGTGCTGGAGCGCGCGCGCGCGGCCGGGGTAGGGGGCTTCCTCTCGATTTCGACCCGCCGGCGCGAGTGGGAGCAAGTGATCGGCACGGCGGAGCGCGAAAGCGATATCTGGGCCAGCGTCGGCATCCATCCGCACGAGGCCGACGGCCACGCCGATCTGGGTGAGGCCTCGCTGCTATCCGCCACAGAGCATCCGCGGGTGATTGCGATCGGCGAGACCGGGCTCGACTACTATTACGATCATTCCGAAAGAGAGACGCAGAAGGCGCTGTTCAGGCGTCATATTTCCGTGGCGCGCGCGACCGGCCTGCCGCTTATCGTCCACACCCGCGACGCCGAGGACGATACCGCCGGCATCCTCGCCGAGGAAATGGAGCAGGGCGCCTATCCCGCGCTGATCCACTGCTTTACCGCCTCGGCCGATTTCGCCCGCAAGGTGCTCGACCTCGGGCTGACGATCTCGCTCTCGGGAATCGTCACCTTCAAGAACGCGCAGGAGCTGCAGGCAATCGCCGCCGAGCTGCCCGAGGATCGCATCTTGGTCGAGACCGACGCGCCGTTCCTCGCGCCGGTGCCGCACCGCGGGCGGGTGTGCGAACCCGCCTTCGTCGCCGACACCGCGCGGTTCGTGGCGCAATTGCGCGGAGTGTCGCCCGAAGCGCTGGCGGAGACGACCACGCGCAATTTCGCCCGGCTGTTCGCGAAAGCCGGGGTGTGAAGGTGCGGCTGCTCGGCTCGGGCACCTCGACCGGCGTGCCGCGGATCGGCAACGACTGGGGGCTGTGCGACCCCGCCGAACTCAAAAACCGCCGCACGCGTGTTTCGATCGTGGTCGAAAACGAGGCCGGCAACCGCATCCTGGTCGACACCTCGACCGACCTGCGCGCGCAGCTGCTGGCGAACGAAATCGACCGGATCGACGCGATATTCTGGACCCACGACCACGCCGATCACGCCCACGGGATCGATGACCTGCGGCCGCTGCGCTATGGCCGAGCCGGCGCAATTCCCGGCTTCGCCGCGGATGAGACCGCGCGGCGGCTGCGGCGGCGGTTCGACTATGTATTCGCCGGCCAGCACGGTTACCCGACGATTGTCGACCTCGACACGCTCGAGCGGCTGCGGATCTGCGTCGGGTTCGGTGTGAGCCACTGCCAGATGCCGCACGGACCCGCGCAAAGCACCTGCTTTCGTTTTGAAGCTGACGGTTGTTCAATCGTTTACGCGACGGACTTCAGTGCGATTACGCGAGAGATGGTCGATCTGGCGCAAGGCGTCGATCTGCTCATCACCGATTGCCTGCGCCGCGAACCTCATCCGACCCATGCGCACCTCGCGATGGCGCTCGAGCTGGCCGAAGCGAGCCGCGCCAAACGCGCGGTGCTGACGCATCTCGACAAGAGCATGGATTACGCGACATTGTCCGCCGAAGTGCCGGCGTACGTGCTGGTCGGATACGACGGGATGGAACTGACGCCGTGACCCCGGAAATCGTCGTCGCCTTGATCGCATCGGTTGCCTGCCTGGGCCTGGCGCTGCGTAATTTTCGCAGCTTCGGCATGACATTCCAAACCAAGGCGTGGATGGCGGTGGCCTGGGTGATCATCATCGCCGGAATCGCCTATTTCGCCGAGGGGATGGCCGGGTGAGCGCTCATTCGGTCCGCTTTCATTTAACATAATATATATTATCATTCTAATATGCCCGAAGCTACCGACCGCCTCCTCCGCCTGATGCAGCAGCTGCGCGACCCGGTGAACGGGTGCGACTGGGATCGTGCCCAGAGTTTCGAGACGATCGTACCGCACACCATCGAGGAAGCCTACGAAGTCGCCGATGCGGTCGCGCGCGGCGACGTCGCGGCGATCAAGGACGAACTCGGCGATCTGCTGTTCCAGGTCGTGTTCCAGGCGCGCATCGCCGAGGAAGCCGGACTGTTCGATTTTGCCGCGGTGGCCGAGGGGATCGCCGCCAAGCTGATCGCTCGCCACCCGCACATCTTCGCCGAGGCCGCGCTCGACGACATCCCGCGCGAGGAACGCTGGGAGCGGATCAAGGCCTCCGAACGCCGCGCCCAGGGCGCCGCCAGCGCGCTCGACGGCGTCGCCCTCGCCCTCCCCGCGGCGCTGCGCGCCGAGAAGCTGCAGAAACGCGCCGCTCGGGTCGGGTTCGACTGGCCCGATGCTACCGGCCCGGCGGAGAAGCTCCACGAAGAGATCGCCGAGCTTGCCGGTGCTGGAACGGATGCGGAACGCGCGGAAGAAGCCGGAGACTTGCTGTTCGCCGCGGTGAACCTGGTCCGCGCCTACGGTGTCCCCGCCGAAGAAGCCCTGCGCGCCGCCAACGCCAAGTTCGAGCGCCGCTTTCGCGCGATGGAGGCGCTGGCGACGCAGCGCGGGCTGGATTTCGCCGCGCTCTCGCTCGACGCACAGGAAGCGTTGTGGAGCGACGTCAAGGCGTCAGAGGCGGACGAAACGCCCTAGTTGGCGCGGGGTCAGTCGCACCTCGAAGCGGCGCAGCGGCCCGCGCTCGTCCTCCCCCGCCTCGTCTTCGTCGATGATTTCGCCGTGGGCATGGAGCCAGGCGATCTTTTGACCGTCGCGCGCCGCGATCACGAAGCTGTGCGGCCGCGCGCCCGCGGTGAGCAGGCGTCCGAGCGCCTCGACCAGCGCCTCGCAGCCCTCGCCGGTCAGCGCCGAGACCGGAACGATCGCCTCGTCGCAGCGCGCCGCCGCCTGTTCGAGCAGCTCGGCCGCGCGATCGCGCCCGAGCAGGTCCCACTTGTTCCACGCCTCGACGATCGGCACCCGCGGCGGCGCGCCCTCCTCCTCGATCAGCCCGAGCCCGCCGAGCACTTCGAGCACCTGGCGCTTCTGCGCGCGGGTATCGGGATTGGCGATGTCGCGGACGTGGACGATGACGTCTGCGGCGGTGACCTCTTCGAGCGTCGCGCGGAAGGCGGCGACCAGCTGCGTCGGCAGGTCGGAGATGAACCCCACGGTGTCCGAGACGATCGCCTTATCGAGCCCGGGAAGCCTGATCCGCCGCATCGTCGGGTCGAGCGTGGCGAACAGCAGATCCTCGGCCATCACATCGGAACCGGTGAGGCGGTTGAACAGCGTCGATTTGCCGGCATTGGTGTAGCCGACCAGCGCGATCACCGGCCACGGCGCCTTCTCCCGCCGGCTGCGGTGGAGCCCACGGGTGCGGCGGACCTGGTCGAGCTCGCGGCGCAGCTTGGCCATGCGGTCCCGGATCAGGCGGCGGTCGGCCTCGATCTGGGTCTCGCCCGGCCCGCCGAGGAAGCCGAAGCCGCCGCGCTGGCGTTCGAGGTGGGTCCAGCTGCGCACCAGCCGCCCCGCCTGGTAATCGAGGTGCGCCAGCTCGACCTGGAGCCGGCCCTCCGCAGTCGCCGCGCGCTCGCCGAAGATCTCGAGGATCAGCCCGGTGCGGTCGATCACCTTGCGCTTGAGCTTGTCTTCCAGATTGCGCTGCTGGATCGCCGAAAGCGCGCCGTCGACGATCACCAGCTCGGCCTCGCCCTGGTTGCAGGCGGTGTCGATGTTCTGGATCTGCCCCTGGCCGAACAGCGTGGCCGCGCGCGCTTCGCGGATCGGGATCGCCAGCGCCTCGACCACCTCGAGCCCGATCGCCAGCGCCAGCCCGCGCGCCTCCTCGAGCCGCGCGGCGGTGTCGATGTCCGCCGCGCCGCGCCCGCGATGCTCGGGATAGACGATCAGCGCCCGCGCGCCGCGCGCTACGTCCTCACGGTTGTCGTCGAGGAAGCTCAGGCGTCACCGCCCTCTTCCTCGCCGTCCCACTCGCCGGTGAGATCGACCGGGGTAACCGGCTGGACGGTCGAGATCGCGTGCTTGTAGGCGAGCTGCACATAGCCCTCGCGTTCGAGCAGCATACAGAACAGGTCGAACGCGGCGACCCGGCCCTGGAGCATCACCCCGTTGACCAGGAACATGGTCACCTGAACCTCGGCGTTGCGGATCGAGGTGAGGAACACGTCCTGGAGCAGGCGCACCTTCTTCGCCCCCTCCCCACCCCCGCCGAACATGCGTGCGTCGAGAGGGTGGCTCGGCATGATGGTCGAGACCGCGTGCTTGTAGACCAGCTGCGAGGCGCCGTCGCGGCGCAGCAGGATCGAGAAGTTGTCGAACCAGGTGACGATGCCCTGGAGCTTGACCCCTTTCACGAGGAATACCGTGACCGGAATCTTGTTCTTGCGCAGCAGGTTGAGGAACTGGTCCTGGAGGTTTTGGCCCTTGGCCGGCTCGACCGTCGGCGGGCTTTCTGCTTCCGCCTCGTCGGCCGCGGGCGCCTTGGCGGCGCGCGGGCGCGCGGAAAGGGTCTTCTCGGACACGTTGCGTCTCCTTTTTGTTGGCGGCCGCTGCTGCGGTCCGCAATCAGGCCCAGTCCCACCGAAGCGGGAACGGGCCGGTCATCGCCCTCGAATTACCCGCTTCGTTCGTTCGGGTAAATGCGCGAGTTCGCTGACAGTTTCATTGCATTCCTATTCTTCGTCCTCCCCTTCGCGCCGTTCGCCCATGCCGAGTAGCTTGAGCTTGCGGTGGAGCGCCGAGCGTTCCATCCCGATGAAGCTCGCGGTCTTGGAGATATTGCCCGAAAAGCGCCGGATCTGGACGCGCAGGTACTCGCGTTCGAAGTTCTCGCGCGCTTCGCGCAGCGGCACGCCCATGAGCGCCGAGATGCCCGATTCGCCGTTCATCCGGCCCGAAAGGATTTCGGGCGGGAGCATGTCGACCTCGATCCGGCTGAGCCGTTCGCGCGGCGTGAGGATGGTGGTGCGCTCGATCACGTTGCGCAGCTGACGGACGTTGCCGGGCCATTCGTAGCTCTGCAGCGCGGCCATCGCCTCGACGCTGACTTCGGGCGGCTGGATGCCGTTGTCGGCGGCGTAGCGGGCGAAGAAATGGTCAACCAGCGCGGGAATGTCCTCGCGTCGGTCGGCGAGCGAGGGGATGCTCACCGGCACGACGTTGAGCCGGTAGAACAGATCCTCGCGGAAGCGGCGTTCGGTGATTTCCTTCTCGAGATTGCGCGAGCTCGACGAGACCACGCGGACGTCGACGCGGATCTGGCGATTGCCTCCAACGCGGACAAAGGCCTGCTCGGTCAGCACGCGCAGGATCCGCGCCTGGGTCGAAAGCGGCATGTCGGCGACTTCGTCGAAGTAGAGCGTGCCGCCGTCGGCCATTTCAAGCAGCCCGGCGCGGACGAGGTTGCCGCCCGCTTCCTCGCCGAACAGCTCCTGCTCGAACCGCTCGGGCGTGATCCGCGCCGAGTTGACGCTGACGAAAGCCTGGTTGGCGCGCGGACTCCACGAATGGAGCAGCCGCGCCGCAACCTCCTTGCCCGAGCCCGCCGGCCCGGCGATGAGCAGCCTGCTGCCCGTGCTGGCGACGCGCTTGAGCGTGGCGCGGACCTGGTTGATGATGGTCGAATTGCCGGTGAAGGCGTCGGCGATGGTGAAGCCCTGGCGCAGCTGCGCGTTCTCGCGCCGCAGCCGCTCGGTCTCGGTTGCGCGCGCGACCAGCAGTAATAGCCGCTCGGCCTCGAACGGCTTCTCGATGAAGTCCATCGCCCCGCGCCCGATCGCCGAGACCGCGGTATCGATCGAGCCGTGGCCGGAGAAGATGATCACCGGCAGCTCGGGCTCGCGGCTCTTGATCGCGTCGAGCACCTCGAGCCCGTCCATCGGGCTGCCGTGGAGCCACACGTCGAGCAGGACCAGGCTGGGCCGGCGCTGGTCGATCATTTCGAGCGCGGTGGTGCTGTCGCCCGCGGTGCGGCATTCGTAGCCCTCGTCGCTGAGTACGCCCGCGACCAGGTCGCGAATGTCGCGCTCGTCGTCGACGATCAGGATATCAAGCGACATGCAGTGTTCCTCTTGGCATTCGGGTCATTCGGCCGCCTCGGCAAAG
>JBOHIC010000130.1:0-3198 GCA_050725835.1 Novosphingobium sp. | reverse complement strand
CCTTCGAGCGCTTGCCCTGGCACAGCGCGCGCTTGGTGACGAAGTTGTAGATCCCGCCCTTGCCCTCGGCGTTGCCGGGGTACCAGTTCTGCACGGTCGAATACTTGATCTCGGCATCGTCGAGCGCAACCAGTTCGACCACCGCGGCGTGGAGCTGGTTCTCGTCGCGCATCGGCGCGGTGCAGCCTTCGAGGTAGCTGACGTAGCTGCCCTTTTCGGCAATTATGAGCGTGCGCTCGAACTGCCCGGTGTTCTCGGCGTTGATGCGGAAATAGGTCGAGAGCTCCATCGGGCAGCGCACGCCCTCGGGCACGTACACAAACGTGCCGTCGGAAAAGACCGCCGAATTGAGCGCGGCGAAGAAATTGTCGTGGACCGGCACGACCTTGGCCAGCCACTTGCGGACCAGATCGGGATATTCGCGGATCGCCTCGGAGATCGAGAGGAACACCACCCCGGCGCGCTTGAGCTCCTCGCGGAAGGTGGTGGCCACCGAAACGCTGTCGAACACCGCATCGACCGCGACCTTGCGCGCGCCTTCGACTCCGGCGAGCACCTTCTGCTCCTCGAGCGGAATGCCGAGCTTGCGGTAGACCTCGAGGATGTCGGGATCGACCTCGTCGAGGCTGGCGAGCTTGGGCTTGGCGCGCGGCGCGGCGTAGTAGAACGCGTCCTGGTAATCGATCGGCGGGACGTTCAATTTGGCCCAGTCGGGCATCGGCATGGTCAGCCAGTGGCGATAGGCCTTGAGCCGCCATTCGAGCATCCATTCGGGCTCGTTCTTCTTGGCGCTGATGAAGCGGACGGTGTCCTCATTGAGCCCCTTGGGGGCGAAATCGGTGGCGATGTCGGCCGACCAGCCGTGCTCGTAATCCGCGGCCCGCGCCGCCGCGTCGTGCGCGGCCTGATCCTTGAGGGTCACGTCCTCGCTCATGCGGCACCGCTCGAATGGTTTCGCGCAAAGCCCGCAAAGAGCGCAAAGGTGGCAGCGCCGCAGGCGATCTCATCCCCTGCGGCGGCCCTTGACGAGGAAAGCGGCTGCGCCGCAAGCACGGCCTCTTCGCGTTCTTTGCGGGCTTTGCGCGAACCCATCATGCCGCCACCCGCGCCAGCCGGGTCAGCGGGACCCCGGCGAGGGCGCCGCGCATGGCTTCGTTGACCAGCGGCCAGTGCGGCTTGACCTGGCAGCAGGTTTCCATCCCGCAATCGTGCTTGCCCGCCTCGACGCAGGCGGTGAGCGCGATCGGGCCTTCGACCGCCTCGACGATGTCGGCCAGCGTGATCGCCGCCGCCGGGCGCGCCAGCTTGAGCCCGCCGCCGACCCCGCGCGCCGAACGCAGCAGGCCCGCGGCGGTGAGCTTGCTCACCAGCTTCTGCACCGTGGGAGCGGGCAAGCCGGTTTCGGCGGCCAATTGTGCGGCCGAAACGCGCACCATCCCGCAATGGCGCGCGGCGGCGCTCATCGTGACGACGGCATAGTCGGCCATGGACGACAGGCGCATGCGACGGCTCCGGCAAATCGGAATGATTCGCTCCGGTTTCATCTAGGCGTGGAACTGCGCCTTTTCAACGCCCAAAAAAACGGCCCGCCGGACGAATCCGGCAGGCCGCTTGTCTAGTTAAGAACCCGCGGCCTGAGCCACGAGCCCTTCGGGTCGCAGGGGGGCTGTGGCCGAAGCAACCGATTCGCGATTGTATGGAATCGACAAACCGCGAAAATTCCCGGCGAATTGCGCTGGCCCGCCCTCGCGGCTAAGGCGCGCCCGCAATGACCGAACCCGATACCGACAAGCGCGACTACCGCAGCACCGTCTTCCTGCCGAAGACCCAGTTCCCGATGAAGGCCGGGCTCCCGCAGAAGGAGCCGGGCATCGCCGCGCGGTGGGAGGCGGAGAAGCTCTACGAACAGCTGCGCGATGCGCGGCGCGGGCGGCCAAAGTTCATGTACCACGACGGCCCGCCTTACGCGAACGGCGACATGCACATCGGCCACGCGCTCAACCACACGATCAAGGACATGGTCTGCCGCACCCAGAACCTGCTCGGCAAGGATGCGCCCTATGTTCCCGGGTGGGACTGCCACGGGCTGCCGATCGAGTGGAAGGTCGAGGAAGCGTACCGCAAGGCCAAGCGCGACAAGGACCAGGTGCCCTTGCTCGAATTCCGCGCCGAGTGCCGCGCCTATGCCCAGCACTGGGTCGACGTCCAGCGCGCGCAATTGAAGCGGCTCGGGGTGATGGCCGACTGGGACAATCCCTACCTGACGATGCAGCCCGAGAGCGAGGCGACGATTGTCGCCGAGCTGCTCAAGTTCGCGACAAGCGGCCAATTGTATCGCGGGGCGAAGCCGGTGATGTGGTCCCCGGTCGAAAAGACCGCGCTGGCCGAGGCCGAGGTCGAGTACGAGGACGTGGTCTCGACCCAGATCGACGTGGGCTTCGAGATTGTCGAGAGCCCGATCCCCGAACTGGTCGGCGCGCACGCGGTGATCTGGACGACCACGCCGTGGACGATCCCGGTGAACCAAGCTTTGGCTTATGGGCCGGATGTCGACTACATGATCTATGATCTGGCTGATGGGCGGCGAGTGCTGCTGGCAGAGGACTTGCGAGATAGTTTCAATCAGAGAAGCCCGGCTTTCGCGGGAGTTGGCAAGGATCCGCAGGCAGTTTCGACCGACGAGTTGATCGAAAAGATTGTTGATCAAATTGCCGCACGAAAAATCAAAGGCTCCGACCTCGCCGGCACCATCGCCCTTCATCCGATGCACAAGCTCGGCGGTTTCTTTGCCGAGCCGCGACCGTTCCTGCCGGGCGACTTCGTCACCACCGATACCGGAACGGGCCTCGTCCACATGGCACCCGATCACGGCGAGGACGATTTCGAGCTGTGCAAATCGGCCGGGATCGGCCCCAAGTTCGCTGTCGAGGGCGACGGCAAGTACCGCGAAGACTGGGGCTGGCTCGGCGGGCAGGGCAGCGTGATCAACCCCAAGTTCAACGCCCCCGACGGGCCGATCTGTTCCGACCTGCGTGAGGCCGGCGGGCTGCTTGCCGCCTCGGCGGACTACCGGCATTCGTATCCGCACTCGTGGCGCTCCAAGGCCAAGGTGATCTTCCGCTGCACCCCGCAGTGGTTCGTGCCGATGGACAAGCCGCTGGGGGAAGCGGGAGCGCGTGCCCTTCGACAAGCTCAGGG
>JBOHIC010000129.1:0-27581 GCA_050725835.1 Novosphingobium sp. | reverse complement strand
CCGCCGCCCCCAGCCCGCGCGGCTCGGGCGGCGACACCGACGGCACGCCGGGTGAGCGGGGAAGCGGGCCGCCGACGACGGGCTGAGTGGGGCAATGGGTAGGTAGATCGTTGACGCTCGTTATGCGTAACCTTACACTTGACAACCTGTAGTGTTATACATTGCAAATAGCGCCGATGGTGATCGAGGAAATCCGCCACAAAGCCTTGAAACGCTTCGCCACGAAAGGCGACCGGCGCGTGATGGAGCGCGAGCGGCTCACCGACATGATCGCCTTCATCAACGCGGCGGTTGGCTTCGCCGATCTCGCGACTCCGCCCAACTTCGGGTTTCCCCCGCTGACCGGAAACCGCAAGGGCGGCTACACGATGACCGTGACCAGGAACTGGCGGCTGACATTCACGAATATCGACGACCAGACGATCGGCGATCTCGATCTGGAGGATTATCATGGCGATTAAGCTTCACCCGAGCATGGCGGTGCACCCCGGCCCATGGCTGCGGCGCAACGTGGTCGAGCATTATCGGCTGACCGTGACCGAGCTGGCCGAGCGGCTCCACGTCAGCCGCCCGGCGATGAGCAACCTGCTGGGCGGCAAGGCCGACCTCTCGCCGACCATGGCGCTGCGCTTCGAAGCGGCGTTCGGGATCGGCGCGGAGACGCTGCTGCGGATGCAGACCGCGCATGATCTGGCGGAAGCGCGGGAGGGTGCGGACGGGCTGGGGGTGGAGCGCGTGGCGGAGGCTGCGTGAGGTCAATTGGGGATTTTCGCACCTGTCACCGTAATTTTGCGTAATTTTCGTAATTTTGCCCTGTCACCGTAATTGCCACCGTAATTGCACCGTAATTGCACCGTAATTGCTCGTAATTGCTTTGGAAAAATAGGGAGGATCTGGGTGGGGGCTACTCCTCCCCCATCCTGAGCGCAGCGATGAACGCCTCCTGCGGGATGCTCACGTTCCCATACTCCCGCATCCGCGCCTTGCCCTTCTTCTGCTTCTCCAGCAGCTTCTTCTTGCGCGTGATATCCCCGCCGTAGCACTTCGCGGTCACGTCCTTGCGCATCGCGGCGATGGTCTCGCGGGCGATCACCTTGCCGCCGATCGCGGCCTGGACCGGGATCTTGAACAGGTGCCTCGGGATCAGGTCCTTCAGCCGTTCGCACATGTGGCGGCCGCGCGCCTCGGCCACGCCGCGGTGGACAATCATGCTTAGCGCGTCGACCGGCTCGTTGTTGACCAGGATCGACATCTTGACGAGATCGCCCTCGCGCAGGCCGATCTGCTCGTAATCGAAGCTGGCGTAGCCGCGGCTGATCGATTTTAGGCGGTCGTAGAAATCGAATACCACTTCGTTCAATGGCAGCTCGTAGCTAACCTGGGCGCGGCCGCCCACATAAGTGAGCCCGGTCTGAACCCCGCGGCGATCCTGGCACAGCTTGAGGATGCTGCCCAAGTATTCGTCGGGGGTGTAGATCGTCGCCTTGATCCAAGGCTCGTCGATCTGCTCGATCCGGCTCGGGTCGGGGTAGTCGGCGGGGTTGTGGAGCATGATCTCGCGCGCGTCGTCCGTCCGGCTTTTGCGCAGCTGGATGCGGTAAACCACGCTCGGCGCGGTGGTGATCAGGTCGAGGTCGTATTCGCGGGTCAGCCGTTCCTGGATGATCTCGAGGTGGAGCAGGCCGAGGAAGCCGCAGCGGAAGCCGAAGCCGAGCGCGGCGCTGCTTTCCATCTCGAAGCTGAACGACGCGTCATTGAGGCGCAGGCGGGCGATGCTCTCGCGCAGCTTCTCGAAATCGGCGGCGTCGACCGGGAAGAGCCCGCAGAACACCACCGGCTGGACCTGCTTGAACCCGGGGAGCGCAGCTGCGGCCCCCCCCTTGGCGGTGGTGATGGTGTCGCCGACGCGGGCCTGGGCGACCTCCTTGATCTGCGCGGTGATGAAGCCGATTTCGCCCGGGCCGAGCTCGTCGAGTTGCTCGATCTTGGGGGTCATGCAGCCGACCCGGTCGATCAGATGCTCGGTCCCGCCGGCCATGAACTTGACGCTGAGGCCCTTGCGGATCGACCCGTCGATCACCCGCACGAGGATGACCACGCCGAGGTAGGGGTCGTACCAGCTATCGACCAGCATGGCCTTGAGCGGCGCGGTGCGGCTTCCCGTGGGGGGCGGGATGCGTTGGACCACCGCCTCGAGCACCTCCTTGATGCCGATGCCCGCCTTGGCGCTGGTGAGGACGGCTTGCGACGCATCGAGGCCGATGATCTCCTCGATCTCGGCCTTGACCTTGTCGGGCTCGGCGGCGGGGAGGTCGATCTTGTTGATTACGGGGACGATCTCGTGGTCGTGCTCGATCGACTGGTAAACGTTGGCCAGCGTCTGTGCCTCGACCCCTTGCGCCGCGTCCACGACCAGCAGCGCGCCTTCGCAGGCGGCGAGGCTGCGGCTGACCTCGTAAGCGAAGTCGACGTGGCCGGGGGTGTCCATCAGGTTGAGTTCGTAGGTCAGCCCGTCGTCGGCGGGGTAGGTCAGGCGCACCGTCTGGGCCTTGATCGTGATCCCACGCTCTTTCTCGATGTCCATGTTATCAAGCACTTGTGCGCTCATCTCGCGCTCGCTCAACCCGCCGGTGAACTGGATCAGCCGATCCGCCAGCGTCGACTTGCCGTGATCAATGTGGGCGATGATGGAGAAATTGCGGATCAGGGCCAAGTCGGTCATCGCGCGCCGTTAGCAGCGCAACGCCGCACTGTCAGCCGCGCATTCAGGCGATCTTGGACTTGGGCTTGCCGACTTCGACCTGGCCGAACTTGGGCAGGCTCAGCGCCGCGCCGGGCTGCTGCATCAGCTGCATCGGATAGCTCCCCGAAGGCAGCGCCTGGAGCGGCATTCCGGCCTGGGCGAGGACATAGGGCGAGACGCGGTGGCGGGTGCAGAGGCCGCCGGCGCCGTCATCGACCAGCGGGGTCTCGAATTCGAGCCCCTGCATCGGCCCGGCCGAACGGCGGACAATCGCGACCGCCAGCTGGCCTTCGCCGAAGTCGACCACGAAGGGAGTGCCCGTGGGCACGTCGATCAGTCCCTCGACCATCGCCCCGCTGCGCGAGAGGTTGCGCATGGTAACTTCGTAGCGGTGGTCCTCGTGGATCAGCCCGACCTTGCGCAGCACGGTGCGGCGCTCCTGGCGGTACTTGCTCGGCCCGTCGGGTTCGATGGTCCATTCGCCGGTGGCCATCGCCTCGTGGACTTCCTCGAAGCTCACCGGGCGGGCGTAGATATAGCCCTGGATCTGCTTGACCCCGAGCTGCTGCATCATCGCCAGCTCGTCGTGCGCCTCGATCCCCTCGGCGGTGGTGTCCATGTCGAGCGCGTCGGCGAGGCTGACGATCGACTTGATGATCGCGACGTTGCGGCTGCCCGGCTCGGTCACTCCGCGGATGAAGCCCTGGTCGATCTTGATCTTGTCGAACGGCGCCTTGCGCAGATAGCCGAGCGAGGAATAGCCGGTCCCGAAATCGTCGAGTGCGAGGCGGACACCGAGCATCTTGAGCGCGGTGAACATCTCGTCGGTGGCCTGGCCGTCGTTGAGAAAGATCGATTCGGTGAGTTCCAGCTCGAGCCGCTCGGCCATCAGTCCGGACGCGGCCAGCGCCTGGGTGACCAGCGTGGCGAAGCCGGCGTTGGCGAACTGCGCGGGGCTGACGTTTACCGCCACGCGCACGCGCCCGGGCCACTGGGCCGCCTCGTTGCAGGCCTGGCGCAGCGCCCAGTCGCCCATCGAGCCGATCAGGTTGCATTCCTCGGCGATCGGAATGAACAGCGAGGGCGGCACTTCGCCGAGCTCGGGATGGCTCCAGCGCATTAGCGCCTCGAGCCCCACCACCTTGTTGGTCGTGGCTTCGATTACCGGCTGGTAGAGGAGGTAGAGTTCTTCGTTCGCCAGCGCGTCGCGGAGGTCTTCCTCGAGCCGGCGGCGGCGCTCGGCCTCGTCGTGGAGGTCGCTCGAATAGAACCGGAACTGGCCGCGCCCACCGCCTTTCGAGGCATAGAGCGCGAGGTCGGCGCTGCGGATCAGGTCTTCGTGATTGATCCCATCGTAGGGCGCGATCGCGATCCCGACCGAGGCGCCGATCACACAGCGCGAGCCCTCGATCGAATAGGGTTGCGAGATCATGGTGATCACGGTCTTGGCGATTTCGCCGAGCCGCCCGCGGTCGTCGAGGTCGGGCAGCATGATCTGGAATTCGTCGCCGCCGAGCCGGCCGATCTCGCAGCCGACCTCGGTCACCACCCGCTGCAGTCGCTGCGCGACCTGCTTGAGCAGCTCGTCCCCCGCCTGGTGGCCGAGCGTGTCGTTGACCTGCTTGAAGCGATCGAGGTCGATCATGAGCACCGCACAACTGCGCTTCGAAGCGGAATAGGCCTGGAGCGTCGCGATCAGCCGTTTCGACATGCGGTGGCGATTGGCGAGGCCGGTGAGCGAATCGTATTGCGCCAGCCGCGAGGCGTCTTTCTGGCTGCGGCGGCTTTCGGTAACGTCGAGCCCGTTGCCGTAGTAGCCGATGAAATCGCCGCCGCCGCCGAACTGGGGGCGGCCCGAGATCGACCACCAGGTCTCGTCGCCCTGGGCGGCGGCGCGCACGGGTAGGTCGGCGAAGGTCTTGCGCGCGCTAAGGATCAGCGGGAGCGTACGCTCGACGTGATCGTCGTCGTCGCGGTCGAGGCTGAAGAGCGAATGGAACGGCTCGCCCAGCAGTTCCTCGTGCCGTCGTCCGAGCCGCTCGGCGACGCAGCTCGAAAGATAGGTGATGCGCCCTTCGGCGTTGCTCGACCAGAACCAGCCGAGGCCCGATTTTTCGTAGTCCTGCAACAGCTGGACAGCCTGGCGCTGCTCTGCCGCGGAGCCGGTCGGGACGCCGAGCGCAGTTGCGCCGCCGCTACCCAGCAGCCCCTTGAGCTTTCCCAACGCTGCGGTCCCCGAACTGCGCACGGTCTCCGATCCAGATCGATCCTCGGCTAATGTTCCAGTGGTAAGACTTTATCCTTACTGTTTCGCTAACCGGACGCAGCGAATGCCGGGTTTTCCGGCCTTCGTGCGCCGCTTCGCTCCACTACCCGGTTTCGCGCCGCAGCGCTGTGCGCGGCGCGCGGTCGAGCGCGGCGGTCAGGGCGATCCGCCCGGCCGCGTCGATCTCCAGCGGAACCGAGAATTCCATCCCCATCCGATCCTCGTGGCACCACCGGGCGGTCCCGGTAATCGATTGGCCGCCATCGAAATGGATCCGGAAGATCGTCGCGGCGGGGACGTTCCACAGCCCTTCGACCAGCGCGCCGGTGGCCGAGATATTGCGGATCGTCGCGTGATAGCGTTGATCGCCGTGCTCGAGCACCACCTTGCGCAGCATGGTCTGGCGCACCGCGCGCGACGAGCGCGGCCCTTGGGCGATCGCGGTCAGGCCCTCGCTCAGTTTGGCGGTCGCCGCCGTACTGTCGAGCGGCTTCTCGTAGATGAAGCCCTGGACATGGCTGCAACCCAGCATCCGCACCAGGTCGAGCTCGTCGAGCGTTTCGACGCCCTCGGCGGTGGTTTCCATCCCCAAAGCCTCGGCCAGGCTGACGATCGACGAGATGATCGCGCCGTTGCGGCTCCCCGGCTGGGTCGCGCCGCGGACGAAGCCCTGGTCGATCTTGATCTTGTCGAACGGCGCCTTGCGCAGATATGCGAGCGAGGAATAGCCGGTACCGAAATCGTCGAGAGCAAGCCGCACCCCGACGCCTTTGAGCGCGGCGAACATTGCGTCGGTGCCTTCGCCGTCGTTGAGGAACACGCTTTCGGTGATTTCGAGTTCGAGCCGCGCCGGATCGACCTGGGCCGAGGCCAGGGCGCTGGTTACGATCGCCGGCAAGGCCGGATTGGCGAACTGCAGCGGCGAGACATTGACCGCCACCCGCACCGGATCGGGCCAGCGCGACAGGTCGGCGCAGGCCTGGCGCAGCGCCCATTCGCCGATCGGCGCGATCAGCCCGGCATCTTCGGCGATGGGGATGAACTTGGTCGGCGATAGCGGCCCTTTGGTCGGGTGATCCCAGCGCAGCAGCGCCTCGAACCCGGTGATCCGTTCGGTGACGGTGTGAACCACCGGCTGATAGACCAGCTGTAGCCCGCCGGTCGCCAGCGCCTCGCGCAAGTCGGCCTCGAGCTGGCGCCGCTCTTCGGCGTCGCTGTGGAGGTCGCTGGCGTAGAAATGGTGCCGCCCGCGGCCGCCGTCTTTGGCAGCGTAGAGCGCAAGATCGGCGTTGCGGATCAGGGCCTCTGACGTAACCCCGTCGGCGGGCGACAGCGATATTCCGATCGACACCCCGATCACCACCCGGTGCCCTTCGACGATATAGGCTTCGGAGAGGTTGGCGATGATCCGTTCGGCGAGCAGCGCAATATCCTCGCGGCGGTGTGCGCCGGGTACGATCACCTGGAACTCGTCGCCGCCGAGCCGGCCGACCCGGCCGTATTTGTCCACCGTCCACTCGAGCCGCTCGGAGACCTGCTTGAGCAGCGCGTCGCCGGCGGGATGACCGAGCGTGTCGTTGACCTGCTTGAACCGGTCGAGGTCGAGCAGGAACACCGCGCAGGCGCGGTTCTCGATCCGCGGCGCGACGAGGATCTTCTCCAGCGTTTGCGACATCTGGAAGCGGTTGGCGAGTCCGGTGAGCGAATCGTAGTGCGCCAGCCGCGAGGCGTGTTCCTGCGAGCGGCGCTTTTCGGTGAGATCGGTGCCCGAGCCGCGAAAGCCCACGAAATTGGTGAAACTGTCGAACGCCGGACGCCCGGTGATCGCCCACCACCGCTCCTCCTCGGCCGACGCGGCGCGCACCGCGAGGTCCTGGAACGAAGAACGCGCCGAGAGGTGGAAGCTCAGGGTCCGCTCGCCTTCGGCCGCGTCGAGCAGGAACAGCTCGGTCAGCGGCTTGCCGACCAGGTCGGCCGGTTTGCGCCCGAGCACCGCGCCCACGGTCTCCGAAACGTAGGTAATCGCACCGCGCCGATCGGTCTCCCAGAACCATCCTTGCCCGGTCTGCTCGTAATCGGAGAGGATTTCCGCGGCGCGGGTCAGCGCGCGTTCGCGTTGGCGGCGGATATGTTCGGCGGCGCTGTCGATCCGGCCCTGGCGGATCGCGAAGTAGATCGCCGCGGCAAGCCCCGTCCCGACCACGAGCAGCGTCCCCAGCCCCGCCTGGAACAAGGCCACCGGCGTCCATAGCATTACGGCTGCGGTCAGCAGCGCGGCGATGCGGCCATTGAGCAACACCGCGGCGATCGCGCTGACGATCGCCAGCACACCGATTAGCTGGCCTTGGTCGACGCCGTTGGCGTTGCTGGCCCAATGCCCCATCGCGGCGCCGAACAGCGCCATCGGCAGGCCGACCATCGCTCCCATCCCCAGAAACTGCGCCAGCGGCCGTTCGCGCAAGTGGCGCTCGAGCCGCAAATACCGCGGGGTCGCCGCAGCAATCCCGGCGGCGGCGAGTGTGACCAGCAGCGTCGTCGAGCCGGGTCGATGCCACGATGCGAGCGCCGCCAGGATCATCGCGGCGAACATCGTCGGCGCGATCAGCCGCCACTGCGCGGTGAGCAGCGAGCCGCGCATCGGCGCGCCGCCCCGGCCCTGCCCGCTCGGGGCCGCCGAAACCGCCGCACCCGCCACCGTGAGCGCGGCGGCCTGGCGCGTGCGCGACGCCGCCGCCGGGCGCACTGGCGCCGGCGACGGCGGCTGCACCTCGAGTGAGGGTTTCGTGGCCATCGCGCCCTCATGCGCGCGAGGCGCTTGCGATAAGGTTAAACCCATAGAAAGGCTTGATGGAAAGCATGCCCGGTGCGGCCGGGTTGAATTGCCGCATCCGCGCGGGCATGCTGCACCGAAGCAGGGGCAAGCGGGGTGGCGACATGGCCAAGGACGAGACCACTCTGGAGCACGAAGCGGCTGGGTCGACCACCGCGCTGGGCCCACTGATCGGGCTGGCGCGCGAGGATTTCGTCGGCGCGGTGGCGCTGCTGCTGCGCGAGACCGCGAGCGATCCTACGCGCACCTTCAAGCACATGCGCAGCTTCGGCGACGACGTCGTGCAGATCATGACCGGCAAGTCCGAGCTCGCCCCCGACGCCAAGGACAAGCGCTTCAAGGATCCGGCCTGGCAGTACAACCCGTTCTTCCGCGCCGGGGCGCAGTATTACCTCGCGGTGCAGAAGGGGATGAAAAGCTGGCTCGACGACCTCGAACTCGACGAACTCGAGCGCGACCGGGCCAATTTCATCAGCAACATCATCATCGACGGACTCGCCCCGACCAATACCCTCGCCGGCAACCCGACCGCGCAGAAGCGGTTGATCGACAGCGGCGGGCTGAGCCTGATCAAGGGGCTCAAGAACGCCTACAACGACATGGTCCACAACCACGGGATGGTCTCGATGGTGGACAAGAGGCCGTTCAAGCTGGGCGAGAACGTCGCCACCGCGAAAGGCAGCGTGGTCTATCGCGATGCGATCATGGAGCTGATTCATTATGCCCCGACCACCGAGCAGGTCTACGCGATCCCCCAGCTGACAATCCCGCCGCAAATCAACAAGATGTACATCAACGACCTCAGCCCAGAAAAGTCGGTGGTCAAGTGGCAGGTCGACAACGGCGTGCAGTGCTTCGTGATCAGCTGGAAGAACCCGACCAAGGAAGAGGGCGGCTGGGGGATGGACGACTACATCGCCGCCTGCCGCAAGGCGATCGACGTGGTCTGCGAGGTCACCGGCGCGCCCAAGGTCAACGTCTCCTCGGCCTGTTCGGGCGGGCAGACCGGGGCGATCCTCGCGAGCAAGATGGCCGCGGCGGGGGATGATCGGCTCGGCGCGCTGACCTACATGGTCACCGTGCTCCACCCCAAGCAGAACGACATCGAAGCGGGATCGCTGATGAGCGAGAACGGCCTCGCGCTGGCCAAGCGCCGCGCCGCCAAGGCCGGAATCGTCAAGGGCAACGACCTCGCCCGCGGGTTCGCGTGGCTTCGGCCCAACGACCTGATCTGGAACTACGTGATCAACAATTACCTGATGGGCGACGATCCCCCGGCCTTCGATGTCCTGTTCTGGAACGCCGACGCGACCAACCTCTCGGCCACGCTGATGGGCGATTTCCTCACCCTGTTCGAAACGCTCGCCTTCACCAAGCGGGGCGAGGTCGAGATGGCCGGGCACAAGATCGACCTGTCGAAAGTCACCAGCGACCTGTTCATCCTCGGCGGGACCACCGATCACATCACCCCGTGGCGGGCGTGCTACCGCTCGACCCAGCTGTTCGGATCGCAAGACGTCACCTTCGTGCTCAGCCAGGCCGGGCACATGCAGGCGATCCTCAACCCGCCGGGCAACCCCAAGGCCAAATACTACGTGTCGAAAAGGGGTGGAAAGCCGCCCGCGGACGTTGACGACTGGCTGAAGGGGACCGAGGAAGTCGCCGGAAGCTGGTGGCCGTACTGGATGGAGTGGGTGCAGAAGCGATCGGGCAAGCAGGTGCCGGCGCCCAAGGCGCTCGGCAGCAAGCAGCACCCACCGCTCGAACCCGCCCCCGGCCTCTACGTGCTCGAGCAGGCCTGAGGGGAACACGATTTGGCTGAGGAATCGACCGCCGAGTACTCGATGCAGACGGTCGGCGGGCGGACGCTGCGCGTCGCCCGCTGGCGCTGGGACGAGCCGAGCGAGCACCTGCCGGTGCTGTTCTTCAACGGAATCGGCGCCAACATCGAGGCGATGGCCCCGCTCGCCGAGGCGCTGAGCGACCGGCCCTTCATAACCTATGACATGCCCGGCGTCGGCGGTTCGCCCGATCCGGTGGTGCCCTACAACGCGGTGATCGTCGCATGGATGACGCGTCAACTGCTCGAACGCTTCGACTGCGCGCAGGCCGACCTGATGGGCGTATCGTGGGGCGGCGGAATGGCGCAGCACTTCGCGCTGCAGAACGGCGAGATGGTCCGCCGGCTGGTGCTGGTGGCGACCAGCGCGGGGATGCTGATGATCCCGGGCAACCCCGGATCGCTGACCAAGCTGATCAACCCGCGCCGCTACATCGACCCCGAGTTCATGACCGCGCACTACGAAACGCTCTACGGCGGCATGGTCGGCGGCAAGGGCGAGCATATCAAACGGCTCAAGGCGCCCTCCCCCCGCGGCTACCTCTACCAGCTCCTCGCCATGCTGGGGTGGACCAGCGCCCCGGCGCTGCCGTTCCTCAAGAAGGAAACGCTGATAATGTCGGGCGACGCGGACAACATCGTCCCGCTCGTCAACGGCCAGTTCCTGAACACCCTGATCCCGAACAGCCGGCTCGAAGTGTTCGAGGGCGGCGGCCACCTGTTCCTGCTCAGCCACCAGGACGCGGCGGTCGCGTGCATCCGCGAGTTCCTCGACGCGCCCGACGCGTCGCTCAAAAAGGCCGCCTGACCGGGTGCGCCATATCGCGATCATCGGCTCGGGCCCCGCGGGGTACTACACCGCCGAGGCCGCGCAGAAGCAGTGGGGCGACGAGGTCCGGGTCGATGTGTTCGACATGCTGCCGGTGCCCTACGGGCTGATCCGCACCGGGGTCGCGCCCGATCACCAGTCGATCAAAGCGGTCTCGCGCCGCTACGAGGCGACCGCGCTGTCCGACAACGTCCGCTTCGTCGGCAACGTCGCGGTGGGGCGCGACACCTCGATCGCCGAGCTGCAAGGGCTGTACGATGCGGTGGTGCTCGCCACCGGCGCGCCCAACGACCGCCCGCTCGGGCTGCCCGGCGAGCATCTCGGCAACGTCCTCGGCAGTGCCGCCTTTGTCGGCTGGTACAACGGGCATCCGCAATTCGCCGGCCTGAACCCCGACCTCTCGGGCGAGACCGCAGTGGTGATCGGCATGGGCAACGTCGCGCTCGACGTCGCCCGGATCCTCGCCAAGACCCAGGAGGAATTCGCCGGAAGCGACATCGTCGGCCACGCGCTGCAGGCGCTGCGCGACTCCAAAATCCGCCGCATCGTCATCCTCGGCCGGCGCGGGCCGCACCAGATCATGATGACGCCCAAGGAGCTGGGCGAGCTCGGCCATCTGCAACGCGCCGCGCCCAAACTCGATCCCGCCGACCTCCCCGAGGAAGGCGAGGACGCGCTGCTCGAACCCGGCCTGCGCAAGTCGGTCAACCACCTGCGCAGCTTCGCCGCGATCCCCGAGAGCCACTATGCCGACGTGCCGGTGGAGATCGAGTTCGACTTCTTCGCCGCACCCAAGGCGCTGAGCGGAGATCGAAAGGTCGAGGCGGTCGAAGTCGCCCGCACCAAAGTCGAAGCCGGCCGTGCAGTCGAAACCGGCGAGACCTACACCCTCCCCGCCAGCCTGGTGGTGAGCTGCATCGGCTACCAGACCTCGCCAATCCCCGGCGTCCCGTTCGACGAGCGTGCGGGCAAGTTCGCCAACGACGAGGGCCGAATTCTCCCCGGGCTCTACTGCGTCGGCTGGGCCCGCCGCGGCCCCTCGGGCACGATCGGCACGAACAAGCCCGACGGGTTCGGCGTGATCGAGCGGATCGTCGAAGACATCGCCGCGGGCGCGCTCACTGGCGGCGGCAAGAAAGGCCGCCCCGGGTTCGACGAACTTGCGGCGGCGCGCTCGCTCGACGTGGTGACCTTCCAGGACTGGAAGAAGATCGAAGACGCCGAAAACCGCGCCGCCCGCGACGGCGCGCCGCGCGAGAAGTTCGTCGATGTGGCCAGCATGATTGCGGCGCGGGGCGGGTGATTTAACCGGGCGGTTAAATCTGCTCGACTTTCTCCGGGACTCATGACAACTTCCGGCCAACCTCCGGGAGACCGCGCATGCCCGCCTACGACCTGATCATCCGCAACGGCACCATCGTCGACGGCACCGGCGCGCCGCGCTTTGCCGGCGACATCGCGATTATGGACGGGCTGATCGCGCAGGTCGGAGCGGTCGACGGCGATGCGGGCGAAGAGATCGACGCAAGCGGCAAGATCGTCGCCCCCGGCTGGGTCGACATCCACACGCATTACGACGGCCAGGCGACCTGGGACCAGGAAATGGCGCCCTCCTCGTGGCACGGGGTCACCACGGTGGTGATGGGCAATTGCGGGGTCGGCTTCGCCCCGGCCAAGCCCGACAAGCACGACTGGCTGATCGGGCTGATGGAAGGGGTCGAGGACATCCCCGGCACCGCGCTCGCCGAGGGGATGAAGTGGAACTGGGAAACCTTCCCCGAATATCTCGACGCGCTCGACGAAATGCCGCGCGCGATCGACGTCGGCACCCACGTCCCTCACGGCGCGGTGCGCGCTTATGTGCTGGGCGAGCGCGAGCGGCCCGGCGCGGTGCCGACCGCGGAAGACATCGCCGCGATGAGCGCGATCGTCGAGGACGGCTTGCGTGCCGGCGCCCTCGGCTTCTCGACCTCGCGCACCGTGCTCCATCGCTCGGTCGACGGCGAGGTGGTGCCCGGCACCACCGCCACCGCCGAGGAACTGATCGGGATCGGCCGGGCGATGGGACGGGTCGGCCACGGCGTGTTCGAAATGGCCAGCGACCTGATGCGCGAGTGGAACGAGTTCGAATGGATGGGCGCACTCAGCCGCGAAACCGGGCTGCCGGTGACCTTCGCCGCGCTCCAGTCGATCGCCAAGGAGCTCCCGCTCGAAGAACAGATCGCAACGATGCGCGCCGAGAACGACAACGGCGCCAACATCGTCGCGCAGATCGCGCTGCGCGGGAACGGCATCGTCATGGCCTGGCGCGGCACGGTCCACCCGTTCCGCCTGCGCCCCAGCTGGATGGCGATCGCCGACCTGCCGTGGGAGGAGCAGAAGGCCAGGCTGCTCGATCCGGCGTTCAAGGCGCAGCTGCTGTCCGAGCAAAGCGACTTCAGCGCGGTCAACCAGGACATCATCGGGCTGATCATGGTGGTCTGCGGCGGCTGGCCGATGCAGTACGAGATGGACCCGGGTTTCGATTACGAGCCGCAGGCGGACGAAAGCATCGCCGCTCGCGCAGCCGCTGCGGGCCAGGACCCGGCCGAATACGCTTACGACCTGCTCTGCAGTGATGACGCCAAGGGCTTCATTTACCTGCCGATTTTGAACTACGCCCAAGGCAACCTCGATTTCCTCGAGGCGCTCCAGGCGAGCGACGACTGCGTCAATTCGCTGTCCGACGGCGGGGCGCATTGCGGGACGATCTGCGACGCCGCTTCGCCCACTTTCATGCTCCAGCACTGGGTCCGCGACCGCAAGCGCGGCGGCAAGATCACCCTCGAGCGCGCGATCCAGCGCCAGTGCCGCGATACCGCGCGGCTCTACGGCCTCGACGACCGCGGGGTGATCGCGCCCGGCTACCTCGCCGATCTCAACGTGATCGACCTCGCAGCGGTCCAGCTCGGCAAGCCGTGGCTCGCCTTCGACCTCCCCGCCGGCGGCAAGCGCCTGCTGCAGAAGGCCGAGGGCTACGACTGCACGATCAAGGGCGGTGTGGTCACCTTCAAAGACGGCCAGTGGACCGGAGCGACCCCCGGCGGCCTGATCCGCGGGCCCCAGCGCGCGGAGCTGCTCGAAGCCGCGGAGTGACCTACCTGGATTATGCTCCGGATTTCGAGATTGCTTTCCCCTCTCCCCGGCGGGGAGAGGTTAGCGCAGCTTGCTCCGCCAGGAGCTAGCGCAGCTGGGTGTGGGGGTTCGCCGAGGCAAGGGCGCAACCCCCACACCAACTCCGGCTAATTCGCTTCGCTCGCAAGCCTTCATATCCTCTCCCCGCTGGGGAGAGGGAACCGTTGCCGTCCTGGCGCACTCCGCTCAGAAGCGGAACCGCGCCGCGACGCCGTAGGTGCGCGGCTGGTTGGTGTAGCCCGAGACCGACTGGTTCTGCGCGACCGAATCGAAGATTCCGGTGATGTTGCGGTCGTCCAGCAGGTTGCGGCCCCACACGGTCAGCTCGAGCCCGCCCGCCATCGCCCAGGTGAGCGAGGCGTTGAGATCCTCGACCTCGCGGCGGAACGGCCGCGCCGCGTCGATCCCGCTCTGAAAGTTGGTGACCGCCCCGGCGGCGTTGCGGGTGATGTAGTTGAGCAGCCCGGCCTCGACCTGGACCGGCGCTTCGTAGTGGAAATCGCCGCGCAGGATGAGGCGGTCGTCGCCCGCAAGAGGCTGGTCCCACTGCACGCCCCAGGTCGCTCCGAGCCGCGGGATGGTGACGATGCGCTGCCCCGAAACATCGCCGAACGGCGAGTTGACGTAGCGGTCGTACTTCGGATCGAGGTAGGTCATCGCCATGGTCAGCGTGAGTTCTTCGACCGGCTTGACCTGCCCGTCGAACTCGATCCCGAAGGTCGATTGCCGGTCGGCGTTGCCGAGGATGTATCCGGTGCCGGTGAAGGTGTTGGCCTGGAAGTTCCGAATGGTCTGCTTGAACACGGTGAGGTTGGCCGAGGCGACGCCCCAGTTGCCCTTGATTCCCAGTTCGTAAACCTCCGAATCCTCCGGATTGGCGAAGCGCGTGCCCGAGACGAGGTTGGGCACGCCGAGCCCGCCCGAGACGATCGCCGACAGATTCGCCGCGGTCGGGCGGCTGTCGCGCGAGAGGTTGAACGAGCTCGCCTTGAACCCGGTCGAATAGCTGGCGTAGGCGTTGAGGCTGTCGCTAACCTCGTAGGCCAGCCGCGCGGTCCACGACCAGTCTCCGTCTCGGGTCTTGCCGCTCTCCACCGCGTTGGGAATGTTGAGGAACGGCGGCAGGAACTGCAGCGCGCGAAACCCCGCGAGCGGAGCGGGCAGCACCACCGCCGAGAGCAGGTCGGTGCTGTTCGAGTTGCTGACCACGTCCTTGGCGTCGTGGGTGTAGTTGGCGCCGAGGGTGACGATCAGCCGGTCGGCGAGTGCGAAATCGAGGCTGCCGAACACCGACCACGCCTCATTCTTCTGGGTGAAACGGTTGAAGAAGCCCTGCCCCGGCTGCCAGAAGGTATTGGCCGGCCGGCCCAGCGTCGCCTCGAGCGTGTTCGCGCTCAGCGCGTTGCCCGAGAGACTGCGGATCAGCAGGTCGACATAGGGGCGGAAGTCCTGCCCGTAGACGATCTGGTCCGCGCCCTTGGCGGTTTCGTTGAAATAATAACCGCCGATCAACAGGTTGAACGGGCCGTCGAGGTTGCTCGCGAGCCGCAGTTCCTGGGTGAAAGTCTCGAGATCGGCCTGGCCGATGTTGGCGCCGGTGGCGAGCCGCGCGCTCGAGAAATCGACGTCCTGGTTGGCGTCGAGCTCGGTGTCGCGCCAGGCCGTGATCGAGGTCAGGGTGAGCGGGCCGAGCTCGTAGTCGAGCTGGCCCGACAGGCCCCAGTTGCGCACCTTCGAGAACGGAACGACGTCGCTGTAAACGACGTCGGCAAAGGGGGTCGCCGGATCGTTGAGCTGGCCGCCGACCGCGAGTACCGCGCCGCTCGCGGCGGAGCGCCGCAGGTTGAACACCGCGCAGCACTTCTCGTCGAGCTGGTCGTAATCGGCGATGACGCGAACCGTCAGCGCATCGCTCGGCTCGAACAGCATCTGCCCGCGCACGAACCAGCGGTTGCGGTTGGCGAGGTCGTCGCCGTTGGCGAGGTTGGTGACGAAGCCGTCGCGGCGGTTGTATCCGGCGGCAAGGCTCGCGGCGATGGTGTCGCCGAGCGGGCCGGTTACCACGCCCTTGACTACCACGGCGTCGTAGTTGCCATAGGACGCCTCGACGCTGCCGCCGAACTGGAAGCTGGGCTTCTTGCTGACAATCGAGATCACCCCGGCGCTGGCGTTCTTGCCGAACAGCGTCGACTGCGGCCCGCGCAGCACTTCGACCCGCTGGATGTCGGGCAAGTCGCCGATCTGGGCGATCGCGCGGCTGCGATAGACCCCGTCGACGAACACCGCGACCGAGGGTTCGAGCCCGATGTTGTTGCCCGATGTGCCGAAGCCGCGGATCGAATAGGTCGTAGCGAAGGCGCTCTGGCTGGTGCTCACCCGCAGCGAAGGAACCAGCGACTGGAGGTCCTTGATGTCGCGAATCTGGGCGCGCTCGATCTGCTCGGCGGTGGTGACGCTGACCGCGACCGGCACCTCCTGCAGGGTCTGCTCGCGCTTGGTTGCGGTGACGATGATCTCGTTGCCGTCCTCGTCCGCGCTCAGCTCGGGAATATCGTCCGCCGGCAGCGCTTCTTCCTCGACCGGTTCGTCCTGCGCGAATGCAACGCTGGGCAGCGCCAGCACGAGCATGGCGGCGCCGGCGAACAGCGCGGAACGGGAAAGGCGGACGGTGACGGAACGCATAGTCGAACTACCCCTCGGTGCACAAAGGAGGCGTGCCCTAGAAATGTGGCGCGGCGGCGACAAGGGTAAATCGGCGAATAGCAACCGCTTGGCCACATCGCTTGCCGCCCGGCGCGGCTTGCTATAGGGGGCGCGGCCAATGTTGCGGCGCAGCACGAGCGGCGCCCCCCCCGATCAGGAATCCGAAATGTCCGCCCCGCTGCCGCTGCGCAATATCGCCATCATCGCCCACGTCGACCACGGCAAGACCACGCTGGTCGACCAGCTGTTCCGCCAATCGGGCACCTTCCGCGACAACCAGCGGGTCGAAGAGCGGGCGATGGATTCGAACGACCTCGAGAAGGAGCGCGGGATCACCATCCTCGCCAAGTGCACCTCGGTCGAATGGGACGATCACCACGGTCACACCACCCACATCAACATCGTCGACACCCCCGGCCACGCCGATTTCGGCGGCGAGGTCGAGCGCATCCTGTCGATGGTCGATGGGGTGATCCTGCTGGTCGACAGCTCCGAAGGGGCGATGCCGCAGACCAAGTTCGTCACCGGCAAGGCACTGGCGCTCGGCCTCAGGCCCATCGTCGTGGTCAACAAAGTCGATCGCCCCGACGAGCGCATCCAGGAAGTGCTCGACGAGGTCTTCGACCTGTTCGTCAGCCTCGACGCGAGCGACGAGCAGCTCGATTTCCCGGTGCTCTACGCTTCGGGCCGCAACGGCTACGCCAACGAAAACCCCGACTTGCGCGAAGGCACCCTGACCCCGCTGTTCGCCAAGATCGTCGAGCATGTGCCGCCGCCGGCTGCCGATTTCGACGGGCCGTTCAAGTTTCTGGTGACCCTGCTCGACCGCGACAATTTCCTCGGGCGCATTCTCACCGGCAAGGTCCAGAGCGGGACGATCAAGGTCAATTCGCTGATCCACGCGCTCGACAACGACGGCAATGTCGTCGAAACCGGCCGCGCCTCGAAGCTGATGGCCTTCCGCGGGCTCGAACGGGTGCCGGTCGACGAAGCCCGCGCGGGCGACATCATCAGCATCGCGGGGCTGACCGAAGCGACCGTGGCCAACACCATCGCCGACCCGAGCGTCACCGAACCGCTCCACGCCCAGCCGATCGACCCGCCGACGCTGGCGATGCGCTTTGCGGTGAACGATTCGCCGATGGCCGGGCGCGAGGGGAGCAAGGTCACCAGCCGGATGATCCGCGACCGCCTGCTCCGCGAGGCGGAAAGCAATGTCGCGATCCGGGTGACCGAAAGCGCCGACCGCGACAGCTTCGAGGTCGCCGGGCGCGGCGAGCTCCAGCTCGGCGTACTGATCGAAACCATGCGCCGCGAGGGCTTCGAGCTCGGCATCAGCCGCCCGCGGGTGCTTTACGGCGAGGATGGCGGCAAGCGAACCGAACCCTACGAGACCGTGGTGATCGACGTCGACGACGAACACTCGGGCACCGTGGTCGAGAAGATGGCGATCCGCAAAGGCGAGATGACCGATATGCGTCCTTCGGGCGGCGGCAAGACCCGGATCACCTTTAGCGCGCCCTCACGCGGCTTGATCGGCTACCACGGCGAGTTCCTGTCGGACACCCGCGGCACCGGGATCATGAACCGCCTGTTCGAGAAGTACGGCCCCTACAAGGGTCCGATCGAGGGTCGCCAGAACGGGGTGCTGATCTCCAACTGCACCGGCGAGGCGGTCGGCTACGCGCTCAACATGCTCGAGGAGCGCGGCAGCCTGTTCGTGCGCCCGCAGGACAAGATCTACGAAGGCATGCTGATCGGCGAGAACGCCAAGCCCGACGACCTCGAGGTCAACCCGATGAAGTCGAAGCAGCTGACCAACTTCCGCTCGACCGGCAAGGACGACGCGATCCGCCTCACCCCGCCGCGGATCATGACGCTCGAACAGGCGATTGCTTACATCGACGACGACGAAATGGTCGAAGTGACGCCCAAGTCGATCCGGCTGAGGAAAGCACTGCTCGATCCGCACGAACGCAAGAAGGCGTCGCGCAAGAAAGAAGCCGCCTAAGCTTTCGCCACCGGCGCGTCCTCGCCGAGATCCTCGAACCAGGCTTCAACCGGTCCGGTCAGCTTGAGGGTCAGCGGCTGGCCGTGGCGGTCCATCGTCTTGCCTGCCTGGACCCGCACCCAGCCTTCGGAAATGCAGTATTCCTCGATGTTGTGGCGGACCGTGCCCTTGAAGCGGATGCCGACCCCGCGCAGCAGCACGTCCTCGTCGAAATGGGGGCTGCGCGGGCTGATCGCGAGGTGATCGGGGGGGACGTCGGGCGCGGCCTTTTTGGCGGGCTTGGCGGGGGCGGGGTTTTCGTCGTTCATGGCCCGCGCCTCTATCCGCTGCTGCCCGCTTGTCAATTCGCGCCCGCCCCTCTATGCGCGCGCCTTCCCGGGAAGTGGGCGCGTAGCTCAGCGGTAGAGCACACCCTTCACACGGGTGGGGTCACAGGTTCAATCCCTGTCGCGCCCACCACTTCCCGCCAAACACCCCAACATTCCAGCATCGTCATCCTGAACTTGTTTCAGGACCCATTGCGCCGTCCTGACCGGAGCGCGGAACCGCACACTCACTTCGCCGCTCGGCGGCGCTGAGCCAAAACGGCACGCCAAGGACGCACGGCACGATGGCCCCTGAACCAAGTTCAGGGTGACGGCGGAGGGTTAGGTTGCGCGCGTGTGTGTCAATTGCCATAGCGCCCACACCATGCACGACATCAAGCTGATCCGCGACAATCCCGCAGCCTTCGACACCGGTTTGGCCCGGCGGGGGGTCGAGGCGCAATCGGGCGCGGTTTTGGCGCTCGACACCGCGCGGCGGGCGGTGGCGACGCGGCTGCAGGAGGCGCTGGCTCAGCGCAACGAGGCTTCGAAAGCAATCGGCGCGGCGATGGGGCGCGGCGACAGGGACGAGGCCGAGCGGCAGAAGGCCGAGGTCGCGAGCCTCAAGGACACCATGCCCGCGCTCGAGCAGGAGGACCGCGAGCTGACCGCCGAGCTGCACGGTGCGCTCGCCGGCTATCCGAACCTCCCCGATCCGGAGGTGCCGGACGGCGCGGACGAAACCGGCAACGTCGAAGTCAGCCGCTGGGGCACTCCGCGGCGCTTCAATTTCGAAGCCAGGGAACACGCCGAACTCGGCCCCGCGCTCGGACTCGATTTCGAAACCGGCGCGGCGATCTCCGGCGCGCGGTTCACCTTCCTGCGCGGGCAAATGGCTCGGTTGCAGCGGGCGCTGGGGCAATTCATGCTCGATGCGCAGGTCGCCGCCGGGTTCACCGAATGCGCGCCGCCGCTGCTGGTGCGCGAGGAATCGCTGTTCGGCACCGGCCAGCTGCCCAAGTTCGCCGATGACAATTTCCAGACCACCGACGGGCGCTGGCTGATCCCCACCGCCGAGGTCAGCCTGACCAATTCGGTGCGCGAGCAGATCCTCGACGCCGCGGTGCTGCCGCTCCGCCTCACCGCGCTCACACCGTGCTTCCGCTCGGAAGCCGGCGCGGCGGGCAAGGACACCCGCGGCTACATCCGCCAGCACCAGTTCGAGAAGGTCGAACTGGTCACGGTGTGCCGCCCCGAGGACAGCGCGGCCGAACACGAGCGCATGGTCGGAGCGGCCGAGGCGATCCTGCAGGCGCTCGATCTGCCTTACCGCAAGGTCCTGCTCTGCGCCGGCGACATGGGCTTCACCGCGCGCAAGACCTACGATCTCGAAGTCTGGCTGCCCGGGCAGGACGCCTACCGCGAGATCAGCTCGGTTTCCAACTGCGGCGATTTCCAGGCGCGGCGGATGAATGCGCGCTATCGGCCCGATGGCGCGAAAGGAACGGAGTTCGTCCACACCCTCAACGGCTCGGGCCTCGCGGTCGGCCGCACGCTGGTCGCGGTGCTCGAAAACGGCCAGCAGGCCGACGGCTCGGTCGAGCTGCCCGCGGCGCTGCACGCATATATGGGCGGGGTGACGAGGCTGGCACCCTGATGCGCATCCTCCTTACCAACGATGACGGCATCCACGCCCCCGGGCTCGACGTGCTCGAACGCATCGCGAGGGCATTCTCCGACGACGTGTGGATTGTCGCCCCGGGCGAAGAGCAATCGGGCGCGGGGCATTCGCTCTCGCTCAGCCGCCCGGTGCGGCTGCGCCAGCATGGGACAAGGCGCTTCTCGGTTTCGGGCACCCCGACCGACGCAGTGATGATGGCGCTGCGCAAGGTCCTCCCCAGCCCGCCCGACGTGATCCTCTCGGGCGTCAACCGCGGCGCCAACCTGGGTGACGACGTGACCTATTCGGGCACCGTTTCGGCGGCGATCGAAGGATCGCTCGCCGGCATCCGCTCGATCGCGCTGAGCCAGGTCTATGCCCGCGAGGGCATGGGCGACACCGTCCCCTTCGCCGCGGCCGAGGCGTGGGGGGCAAAAGTGCTCGAGCCGCTGCTCGACCTGCCGCTGCCCGAGCGGACGCTGGTCAACGTCAACTTCCCTGCGATTTCCGCCGAAGCCGTGCAGGGCATCCGCGTGGTCCGCCAGGGCTTCCACGACTACGCGCGCGGCTCGGTGGTCGAAGGCACCGACCCACGCGGCTACCGCTACTTCTGGTTCGGACTCCACGGGATCGAGCATACCCCCGGTCACGCCACCGATCTGGAGGCGATCCAGGACGGCTTCGTTGCGGTCACCCCGCTCCAGCTCGACCTGACCCACGACGCCTCGCTCGCCGCGCTGGCGGAGCGGTTTGCGTGAAACGCGCCGCGCTTTTGGCTGCGGCCGCGCTGCTTCTGATCGCCGCAGCCGATCCCAAGACCGAAACCGAACACGTCGTCCAACCCGGCGAAACCCTATCGGGCATCGCCCAACGCGCCGAAGTGCCGCGCGTGCTGATCGTCGAGGCCAACGGGCTGACCGCGCCCTACACTCTGCGCGCCGGCCAGCGCCTGGTGATCCCGCGCCGCCGCAACCACACGGTCAAACCCGGCGAGACCGGGCTCAAGATCGCGCTCGAATACGCGGTGCCGTGGCGGATGATCGCCGAGGCCAGCGGGATCGATCCCAAGGCGCCGCTGAGGGCGGGGCAGAAGCTGGTGATCCCAACGCTGAGCGCGGCCCCGGCCGTTGCGCCCAACCCTGCACCTTCACCCACCTCCAGCGCTGCGGCGATCGCGTGGCGCTGGCCGGTCGAGGGGCACGTCCGCCGGGCCTTCGCCGCGCGCGGCGGCAAGAGCTTCCACGACGGGATCGACATCCTCTCGACCAAAGGCACCGCGGTTCGCGCCAGCGCGGCGGGGCGGGTAATCTTTGCAGGCGATGGACCCAGGGAATACGGCAAGACCGTGATCGTCCACCACGGCGAACGCTGGACCACCACCTACAGCTTCCTCGACCGGATCACGGTCAGCGACGGCGAGCAAGTCCGCGCGGGCGAGCGGATCGGACTGGTCGGCGAGACCGGGCTCGCCACCGAGCCCCAGCTCCACTTCGAGATCCGCCGCGAGCGCGCCGCGCTCGATCCGGCGCGCTACCTCCCGGCTCAGCCGAGGTAGGCGAAGATCGCACCCATCAGGGTGTAGGTGACGAGGTAGTAGCCCGCATCGATCGCCCACAGCTTCACCGATTTGCCCGCGAACAGGTAGTTCACCCCGATCGCCGTGGCGATGAAGGCGATGGCGATCCCCGAGGCCATCATCAAGTGGGTCCTGAGCGAGGTCACCTGCGAGGCGGCGTACATGTGCGCGAGCATCACCGCGGCGACCAGCTGGAGCACGAAGGCCCCGCCGAACACCCAGGCGGGGTGGCGCTTGCTCATCTCGTCGTGGCCGATGCCGGCCTCGCGCTGCCACGTCTTGAGAAACAGCGGGCCGTACCACAGCCCGCCGATCAAAAACCCCGATGCGGCGGCAAGAACCACCGCGAGCCAGCTGATATTGCCCATCGTGCACCCCTTCCCTAACCGGATGCACAGGCAGTAGCGCATTCCCGGCGAAGCGTGTAGGGGCCGCGCCCTGATGACGCTCGAGATCGCCCGCCCCCGTATCCCCGAACTGCGCTCGATCCCCGAGGCAAAGCGCGTCGGGATGGTCAGCCTCGGCTGTCCCAAGGCGCTGGTCGATTCGGAGCGCATCCTCACCCGGCTGCGCGGCGACGGCTATGCGATGAGTCCCGACTATGCCGGGGCGGACGTGGTCTTGGTCAACACCTGCGGCTTTCTCGACAGCGCCAAGGAGGAAAGCCTCGCCGCGATCGGCGAGGCGATCGCCGAGAACGGCCGGGTGATCGTCACCGGCTGCATGGGCAGCGAGGCCGAGCTGATCCGCGCGAAGTTCCCCAGCGTTCTCGCGGTCACCGGGGCGCACCAGTACGAAGCGGTGGTCGAAGCGGTGCACGAGGCCGCGCCGCCGAGCCAGGGCCCGTTCGTCGATTTGATCCCGCAACCGGACGTCAAGTTGACGCCGCGCCACTACAGCTACCTCAAGATTTCCGAGGGCTGCAATCATTCGTGCGCGTTCTGCATCATCCCCCAGCTGCGCGGAAAGCTCGTCAGCCGGCGGATCGACGCGGTGCTGCGCGAGGCCGAGAAGCTGGTTGCGGCGGGGACCAGGGAGCTGCTGGTCATCAGCCAGGACACCTCGGCCTACGGGGTCGATACCCGCCACGAGAGCCGCGAGTGGAAGGGCCACCCGGTCCGCGCGCACATGACCGACCTCGCCCGCGAGCTCGGCGGACTGCGCACGCCCGAAGGCATGCCGCCGTGGGTGCGGCTGCACTACGTCTACCCCTACCCCCACGTCGATGCAGTGATCCCCCTGATGGCCGAAGGCCTGCTCACGCCGTACCTCGACATCCCGTTCCAGCACGCCAGCCCCAAGGTCCTGCGCGCGATGAAGCGCCCGGCGAACGAGGCGCGGGTGCTCGATCGGATCAAGGCGTGGCGCGCGATTGCCCCCGACCTCACGATCCGCAGCAGCTTCGTCGTCGGCTTCCCCGGCGAGACCGAGGACGATTTCGCCTATCTGCTCGACTGGCTCGGCGAAGCCCAGCTCGACCGCGTCGGCGCGTTCCGGTTCGAGCCCGTCGAAGGCGCGGCGGCCAATGCCCTG
The DNA here is from genome assembly GCA_050725835.1 of Novosphingobium sp. Classification (GTDB taxonomy): domain Bacteria; phylum Pseudomonadota; class Alphaproteobacteria; order Sphingomonadales; family Sphingomonadaceae; genus Novosphingobium. Next base: position 4,111 of record JBOHIC010000129.1, on the reverse strand, counting down.
CCCGATCCGGTGCCCGAAGCGGTCAAGGAAGAGCGCTACGCCCGGCTGATGGAAGTCACCGAAGCGATCAGCGCGGCCAAGCTGGCGGCGAAGATCGGCCGCACCCTGCCGGTGATCGTCGACGAAGTCGGCGAGGCGGACGAGGACGGCGACATCGGTGCGACCGCGCGCAGCCAGGCCGACGCCCCCGAGATCGACGGCAACGTGTTTCTCCGACACGTTCCCGCGAGCCTCAAGCCCGGCGACATCGTCAACGCCCGAATCGAGGACGCCGACGCGCACGACCTGTTCGGGGCGATCGCCGCGAGTTGAGGGATCCGCCGAGCATCGACTCGCCCCCGCTTTTCTGAAAGACTATCCGCCAGTTGCGTCCCCGGGGGGCTCAGTTTGCCGGACATCTTTCTCTCCTACAACCGCGAGGACCAGGCGGTCGCCCGGCGCTTCGCCGAAGGCTTCGAGCACGCCGGGCTTTCGGTCTGGTGGGACGTTACCCTGCGCTCGGGCGAAGCCTACGACGAAGTCACCGAAGCCGCGCTGCGCGGCGCGGGTGCGGTGGTGGTGCTGTGGTCCCCGCGCTCGGTGGTGTCGCGCTGGGTCCGCGCCGAGGCGACCCTGGCCGACCGCGCCGGGACGCTGGTCCCGGCGATGATCGAGCCCTGCGAGCGGCCGATCATGTTCGAGCTGACCCAGACCGCCGAACTGGGCCACTGGCAGGGCGGCGACGAGGACAGCGCGTGGCGCGCCTTCCTGGGCGACGTAAAGCGCCACATCGCCGCGCGTCCGCCCGAAGCACGCACGGCCTCGGCGCAAACCCCCGGTGAGACGGTCCGCAGCGTGGCCCAGGCCCACGCCGGAAAGCCGCCGCCGGGAAAACGCCCGACCCTTGCTGTGCTGCCCTTCACCAACCGCTCGGGCAGCAGCGACGACGAGGCGCTTGGCGACGCCATCGCCGAGGATGTTTCGATCGCCCTGGCGCGCGGGAAGGGGCTGCGGCTGATCGCGCACAACGCCGTCGCCGGGATCGCCGAGCGCGAAAGCGACATCCGCCGGATCGGGGCGGCGCTGGGGGCGGACTACGTGATGGAAGGCAACGTCCGCCGGATCGGCGGCACCCTCCGCGCGACCGCGCAGCTGCTCGAAGCGAAGAGCGGCGCAATCCTTTGGAGCGAGAAGTTCGACCACGCCGACGGCGATCGACTGGCGGTGATCGAAGACCTTGCCGAGGACGTCTCGCGCCACCTCGCGCCGCAGATCCAGAAAATCGAGATGGACCGGGCGAGCAAGAAGGCGGCCGTGGAAACCCCGTGGGACGCGATGCAGCGATGCTGGGCGCTGATCCCGCGGATGCTCCCCGACAAGCTGCGCGAGGCGGTCATTCACGCGCGCCGCGCGGTCGAGCTGGCCCCGAACATGGCGGTCGCGGCCTCGACGTTGGGGATGATGCTCGGGCTGCTCTACCAGCGCACCGGCAGCCTCGATCCCGCGCTGCTGAGCGAAGCGCTCGAGCACATGGACCGCGCGCTCCAGCTCGACGAGAGCCACACCACCGTGCTCGTCCAGGCCGCGACCGTGCGCTATTATGCGCAGGACTGGAACGGGGCGCTCCACCTCGCCGAGCGCGCGGTCGAGCTCAACCCTCAGCAACCCGACGCGCTCCACGCGCTGGCCGGCGCCTACACCCGGATCGAGCGCGACGACGAGGCGCTGGCGCTGCTCGATCGCGCCGACCACATCGCCCCGCACGGCTTCAGCCTTACCATTTCGCTGACCAACCGCTGCTGGGCGCTCTACGGGCTGGGGCGGATCGACGAGGCGGTCGAAACCGCCGGCCGCATCCTCAAGATCCGTCCCGGCGATCACACCGGGCTGATGCTCCGCACGGTCTATCTCGCCGAGGCCGGCGACGAAGCCGCCGCGCTGCGCGACATGGCCGAGCTGCGCCGGATCTACCCCGACGAGCCGCTCGAGCTGTTCCTCAACACCATCCGCACCTCGCGCCAGACCGACGTTCGCCGCACCCGCAACGCCGAGGTGTTCGAGCGCGTGTGGCGGCGCAGCGAAGCAGACGCCGCGGGCAACCCCGCCCTCAACCACGCCGCCGACTGACCGGCTCCGGAGGACCTAGCGCATGCCCACTCCTCCCATTCCCCGCGCCGCCGACGGCTTCTTCCACCCGGCGAGCGAGGCCGAGGTGATCGCGCTGGTCGATTACGCGCGCGCCAACAAGCTCCAGCTCCGCGCGCGCGGCGCGACGCATTCGGTCGCCTTCAGCATCTACACCGATCCGGTGGACGGGGTTCCCCCGAACCAGACGCTCGAGCAGAGCCCGCCCGCGGGGCCGAACCTCGACCTCGCACTCGACAAGATGATCGCGCTGACCTGGATCGACGAGGCCGCGGGGCTGGTCGAGGTCGAGGCCGGGTGCCACCTCGGCTACGATCCGAGCGATCCGTTCGGCGCCTCCACCCTCGCCAACAGCTTCCTCCATCAGGCCTTCGAGAAGGGCTGGGCGGTCAACATCGTCGGCGGCATCACCCACCAGACCGTCAGCGGGTTCACCGCGATGGGCTCGGCCGGCGGGTCGATCGAGTACGCCTACGACAACATCGTCGCCTTCCGCGTGGTCGATGGGCTCGGCCAGGCAAGCTGGATCGAGGCGGGCGATCCGGTATTCGACGCGATGCTGACCTCGTGCGGGCTGCTCGGGGTGGTCACTGCGATGCGCTTTCAGCTGGTGCCGATGTACAATATCGCCGGCGACGAAGCGACGACCACCACCGGAGCGGATTGTCCGATCGACCTGTTCGGACCGGGCGATGCGCGGCGGCCCTCGCTGGCCAAGTTCCTCACCGACACCCCCTACAGCCGCCTGACCTGGTGGCCGCAGAAGGGCTGCGAGCGCGTGCAGATCTGGCAAGCCAGCCGCGCGCCCGCAAGCAACGCCGATCTGGTGCCCTACCAGGAATTCACCACCGACCTGATCGGCCAGGTCAAGCAGCTCGCCGCCTCGACCATTTACGTGCTGATCGGCAACGACGAGCTTGGCCGGATATTCTCGCTGCTCGCCGTCAATCTCCGCCAGTTCCACCGCAACCTTGGCGGAATGTGGGGCAAGGGCGCGGGCGAGCTGGGCGCGGGGGCGGTGACGGTGGTGCTCGGCGCGCTGGTGCTCTTGGTCGGCGCGATCATGGGGCTGCTCAAGGGTTCGATGCGCGCGCTGTTCCGGCACGTCCTGCCCCTGTTCGCGCCGCTCTCCAAGCCCGCGCCGTTCCACGATTGGTACTGGCGCAGCCTGTGCATGGACAACACCGCCGACGACGTCCTGCTCGGCACCGAATTCATCGAGGTCTGGGTGCCGATCCAGCACACCCAGCGGGTGATGACGCTGTTCCGAGGCATGTTCGAGGCCAAGGGCAGCGCCGCCACCGGCTACTACGCCCAGGAAATCTACGCCGCCGCGCCCACCAAAGCCTGGATCAACCCGAGCTATTCCGACGGCGCCGACGAGTACAAGGACGGGGTCAGCCGCTTCGACGTCTACTGGTACCGTGAGGACATGGGCGTCCCCAACAAGGCCCACGGCTTCTTCACCCAGTACTGGGACCTGCTCCGCGCCGAAAGCGTCCCCTTCCGCTTCCACTGGGGCAAGTTCATCCCGTTCTACGACTTCCCCGACTGGGCGGCGTTCTATCGCGCCGCTTTGCCCAAATTCGACGATTTCCTCGCCCTGCGCGCCCAGCGCGACCCCGATAATGTGTTCTTCACCAGCTACTGGCAGTTGCGCTTTCTGGGAAGGACGCTCGCAAACTAGCCCTCACTGATCCGGGTCCGCCACCTTGAACGGGTCGGTCGCGCTCGGTTGGGTGGGGAGCGGGCTGCGCGGGAGTTCCTTCTCGCTCATCGCCGCCTGGAGCAGCATTCCGGCCATCACCGTCGCGGCCTGGCGCAAGTCGTCGCCGCGGGCGTGGTCGAGGGTGTCGATGCTCGAGTGGTGGGTGCGGGTGCTGTAATCGAGCGGATCCTGGATGAACTGGTAGCCGGGCAGGCCGATCGCCTGGAGGAAGACGTGGTCGGTCCCGCCGGTCTTGGCCGCGACCACCTTGCCCGCGCC
>JBOHIC010000128.1:0-1718 GCA_050725835.1 Novosphingobium sp. | reverse complement strand
TGAGCAGCAGCGGGCGCAGCCGTTTGCCCCCGCCGATGGTGGCGTAGCGCATCGCCTCGACCAGCCGCGCGCTGGCGTCGTCGGGCAGCGGGAGCAGCGCGTCGAAGGTGGCGTCGATGTCGCGCGCGATCAGGTCGAGCGCGGCGCCCAGCCCGGGGTCGACCACGACCGCCAGCGTCATGGTCAGCGCCCCGCGTCGTCGAATGGCTGGACCGCGACGGCGGCGCCGTCGGGCGTCTGGACGATCTTTTCGATCCGCGCCTGGGCCGCGTCGAGCCGCGCCTGGCAGTGCTTCCTCAGCAGCTCGCCGCGCTCGTAAAGCGCAATCGAATCGTCGAGCGGAACCTCGCCCGCCTCGAGCTTACGCACGATCTCCTCGAGCGCGCGGAGTGCTTCCTCGAAGCTCAGCGCTGCGATTTCGGGGCTGTTCTCCATCGCATGCGAGCATTGACCCGCCCTGCCGCACCGGTCAAGCTGCAAGCAAAGGAGAACCTTACCGATGCAATGGATTACTGCTTACGTCTCCGCCGCGCTCGCTTTCGGGGTGCTCGATTTCCTCTGGCTGCGCTGGGCCGGGCCGAACCTCTACCGCCCTGCACTGGGCGACCTGCTAGCCGCATCCTTCCGCGCCGGACCGGCGCTGGCGTTCTATGCGATTTACGTCGCGGGTATGGTTTGGTTCGCGGTCCGGCCGGGGGCCTCGTTCGGCGTGCCGGTGGCGGTGGTCAACGGGGCGATCCTCGGCGCGGTGGCCTATGCGACCTACGATCTCACCAACCAGGCGACGCTGCGCCAGTGGCCGCTGGCGGTGACCCTGATCGACATCGCCTGGGGCGCGGCGGCAACCGCGCTGGCGAGCGGGGCTGCAGCCTTCGCCGTGCAAAAGCTCACGGCGGCGGGCTGATGTTCGTCGGTCACTGGGCCCCGGCGCTGGTCGCCGCGGCGCACCCCAGAGCGCCGCGGCTGGGCACGCTGTTCGTCGCGGCGCAGCTAGTCGACTGGGCGTTCTTCGCGCTGCTGCTGACCGGCACGGAAGCGATGCGGATTACCCCCGGTACCAGCGCGATGAACCCGCTCGACCTTTATCACATGCCTTATACCCACAGCCTGCTCGGCAGCTCGGGCTTTGCGCTGGCTTTCGCCGGGCTGGTCTGGCTGGCGACGCGGCGCACCGCCGCAGCGGTGCTGGCGGGTGCGGTGGTGCTGTCGCACTGGTTCCTCGACCTACTGGTCCACGTGCCCGATCTGACGCTCGCCGGGGTGCCGCCCAAGATCGGCATGGGGCTGTGGAACCACCCTGTGATCGAAATCCCGCTCGAGTTCGGGCTGACCTTCGGCGCGCTGTGGCTCTATTCCCGCGCGGCGCGCCCTACACCGCTGCGGCTGGGCGTGCTCGCCGCGGTGCTGCTGGCGCTACAACTGGTCAACTGGTTCGGCCCGGTCGAGCCCGAAGTCACCGCCGGGACCAGCCTGCTCGCGTTCTTCGCCTATGGCCTCGTCACGCTCATCGCCTGGTGGGTGGGGAAAAGCGCTGCGAAACCGGCGAACGCGGGGTAGCGAAGCCTGCGCCGCGCGGCTATGCGCCCGCGCATGGCCGCCATCACCGCAGACGTCGTCGCCGCCCACGGGCTGTCCGAGGAAGAATACCAGCGCGTGCTCCATGCGCTCGGGCGCGAGCCCAACCTGGTCGAGCTCGGCATATTCTCGGTGATGTGGTC
>JBOHIC010000127.1:0-18012 GCA_050725835.1 Novosphingobium sp. | reverse complement strand
GGGATGGCGATGCCGTAAGCGCCGTAAGCGTAGAGGTGGAGCGGGCCGCCGGGCTGCCGGTCGTTGCGCTGGACCAGGCTCACCGGAATGAGCGTGCCGTCGCGTGCCGCGATCTCGAGCCGCTGGGTGGTGTAGAGCGACGCGTCGTAGCCCGACGGGATTTCCTGGACCTTGAGCGGCTCGAGCCGCTGCTCGGCGACGTGGTAGTCGAACACCGTCGCCGGGCTGACCATGCTTTCGTAGCTCAGGCGCACGCGCTCGACCGCCCATTCAGGGTTGTCGCCCATTCCCGCGTCGTAGGACGCTTCGGGGAAGGCGATCGGCTCGATCCGCGCTGGATCGTCGTAATAGCGCAGCTCGATCTGGTCGAGCCCGCCGCGGCGGCCCTCGACCACGTAGAAGTCGCGGAACAGCTCGAACCCGGTGAGGTAGAACGCGTCCGAGCCTGCGATCAGCGTGGTCCATTCGCCGGGTGCGGTCAGCGGCGCGGTGGCGAGGCGGAAGTTCTCGTGGGAGTCGTTGGCGTGGACGAACAGCGTGCCCTCGCGCTCATCGACGTCATACTCCACGCCCTTCTGCCGCGGCTTGATCAGGATCGGCGCGGCGAGCGGGTCCGCCGCGGGAACGAGCCGAACTTCGCTGGTCTCGTGGTCGCTCGTGCCGATAATCAGCCACTTTTCGTTGGCCGAGAGCGACGAGCCGACGCGGAAGCCTTCGTCGTCCTCGTGATAAAGCTCGACGTCGTCGCTGAGCGGCTTGCCGAGCCAGTGCAGCCGCGCATTGTCGGTGCGCCACTGCTCGTTGGCGAGCGAGTAGACGAGGCCGGTGTCGTTCGCGACCCAGATCAGGCTCGAGAGCGTCCCCGGGATCTCGTCGGGCAGGACCTCGCCCGTGGCGATCACCTTGACCCGCGCGGTGAAGCGTTCCGAGCCGTTGTCGTCGACCGACCAGGCGAGCCGCGTCCCGTCGTTGGAAACCGCGATCGCGCCGAGGCGGAAGTATTCGCAGCCCTCGGCGAGCGCGACTTCGTCGAGGATAAGCTCATCCGGACCGCCCGAAACCGGCCGCCGCCACCACTTCTTGTATTCGGCGCCTTCCTCGAATTCGATCCAGTAGAGCCACGCGCCGTCCTTCTGCGGGACCGACTTGTCGGCCTCCTTGATCCGGCCGCGCATCTCCTTCAACAGCGCGTCGATCCGGTCCTGGTGCGGCGCCATCCGCGCTTCGAACCACGCGTTTTCGGCCTTGAGGTGGGCGAGGATTTCCGGATCGGTGACTTCGGGATAGCCGGGATCGCGCAGCCAGGCGTAGTCGTCGGCGAGGGCGATTCCGTGATGCATCTCGACGTGCGGCTTCTTCGCCGCGACCGGGGGTGTGGAAAGTGGCATCGCGCGGCTCTATGTTGGCCCCGGAAGGACTGCAACCATGCTGATGCACACCCACGAAGCCCGGCTCGACGCGCTGCGCAAGGAACTCAAGCGCCAGGGGCTCGACGGCTTCGTGATCCCGATCTCGGACGAGCACATGAGCGAATATGTCGGCGGCTACGCCCAGCGGCTCGCCTGGCTGACCGGGTTCGGCGGCTCGGCCGGGACGGTGGCGGTGCTCGCGGAAGCCATTGACGGTCCGGGGGCGGCGATCTTCGTCGACGGGCGTTATACGATCCAGGTCCGCGAACAGGTCGACGGGCGGCTGTTCGATTACCAGTCGGTGCCGCAGACCAGCGTCGCCAAGTGGCTCGGCGAACATGCCCCCGCCGGCGCGAAGATCGGCTTCGATCCGTGGCTCCACGGCAAGCCCTGGGTCGAAGCCTGCACCAAGGCGCTGGCCGAGAACGGCGGGGCGATGGTCCCGGTTGCGGCCAACCCGGTCGATGCGGTGTGGCACGACCGGCCCGAGCCGAGCAGCGCTCCGGCGCTGGTCCACGGGGTCGAGCACGCCGGGGTGGCGAGCGAGGCCAAACGCTCCGAGGTCGCCGAATGGCTGGCCGACAAGCACCTCGACGCCGCGGTGGTCTCGGCGCTCGACGGGGTCGCCTGGCTGCTCAACATCCGCGGGGCCGACGTCGAGCGCACGCCCGTCGCGCTGAGCTTCGTCATCGCCCATGCCGACGGCACCGCCGAGCTGTTCATCGCCGGCGAGAAGGTGACGCCCGAGCTGCGCGCGCACCTCGGCAACGCGGTGACGATCCGCGAGCGCGGGGATTTCGTCCCGCAATTGCAAGCGCTCGCGGGCAAGAAGGTGGCGGTCGATCCCGAGCGGTCGGTTCACGCGATCTTCGCCGCGCTCGAGGGCGCGGGGGCCAAAGTGGTGGCGATGACCGACCCGACGGTCTTACCCAAGGCGGTCAAGAACCCGGTCGAGCAGGCCGGGCAGCGCGCCGCGCAGGCGCGCGACGGGGCGGCGATCGCGAAGTTCCTGCATTGGCTGAGCATCGCAGCGCCCAAAGGGCACGAAACCGAGCTCTCCGCCGCGGCGCGGCTCCAGGCCTTCCGCGAGGAGACCGGGCTGCTCCGCGACCTCTCGTTCGACACGATTTCCGCTGCCGGGCCGCACGCGGCGGTGCCGCACTACAAAGTGAGCGAGGAATCGAACTTGGCCGTAGCGCCATCGAGCGTTTTCCTCGTCGATTCGGGCGGCCAGTACGCCGACGGCACGACCGACATCACCCGTACCGTGTGGATCGGCCCGGGAGAGCCAAGCGCCGAGCACAAGGACCGCTTCACCCGCGTGCTCAAGGGCCACATCGCGCTCGCGCTCGCCGTGTTCCCGGCGGGCACCGCGGGGAGCCAGCTCGACGGCTTCGCCCGCCAGTATCTGTGGGCCGCCGGGATCGACTACGCCCACGGCACCGGGCACGGGGTCGGGTCTTTCCTCTCGGTCCACGAAGGCCCGCAGCGAATCGCCAAGGCCGGCGGCGGCCAGGCCGGGACGGGCCAAGACCTGCTTGCGGGCATGATCCTTTCGAACGAGCCGGGCTATTACAAGGCGGGCGATTTCGGCATCCGGATCGAGAACCTCGTGCTGGTCGAGCGCCGTGAAATCGAAGGCGCGGAAGGCGAGTATTTCGGCTTCGAGACGCTGACCTTCGCCCCGATCGACCGGGCGCTGGTCGACACCGCGATGCTCACCGCGGAAGAACGCGCCTGGTGGAACGGCTACCACGCCGAGGTCGAGACGATCCTCGCGCCGCAGCTCGGGGGCGCTGCGCTGGCCTGGCTTAAGGACGCCTGCACCCCCTTGTAGGACCGCAGATGTTCCACTAATGTTCTAGCATCGATTCGCCAAGGAGAGGGATATGATCGGCTACGTCACCGTGGGCACCAACGACCTGCCGCGCGCCGCGAAGTTCTACGATGCCATTGCCGCCGAGATGGGCACCGGGCGGATGATGGAGTTCGACAGCTTCATTGCCTGGGGCACCCCGGGCGGCGGCTGCGGAATCGCCGCGACCAAACCGTTCGACGGCAGCGCGGCGAGCGTCGGCAACGGCGGGATGGCGGCGATCGAGGCGCGCGATACGGCGCAGGTGCACAAGCTCTACGAGATCGCGCTGGCCAACGGCGGCAGCGACGAAGGCCCGCCCGGACCGCGCGGCGAGGGGTTCTATGCCGCCTATTTCCGCGATCCCGACGGCAACAAGCTCAACGCCTTCGTCATGGGCGGCTGACCCCACGCCGCGCTTGCGGCGGGATGAACGCCGCGGCCGGCTCGCGACAAATCGCGACAAAAGTGCTGGCGCGCGGCACAATCGCGCGACAAACCATGGCTATTGGCAGCACAGGACGTCGCGTGGCCCTGTTCAGGTCCCTCCCCTTCCCTCCCCCGGGGTCATGCGGCGTCACCCTCTTTTCGGGAGCATTCGCATGACCAGGAAGACCAAGTTGATCGCCGCGCTGTCGGCCCTCGGCCTCGTCGCCATCGGCAGCACAGCCTATGCCGCGGCCGAGCGCGACGGGACCACCACCCGCGCCGAGGCGCAGGCCCACGCCGCCCAGATGTTCGCGCACATGGACCTCAACAAAGACGGCAAGCTCGATCCGGCCGACCGCGCTGCGCGCCATGGCGCGATGTTCGAGCGTCTCGACAGCGACAAGAACGGCTCGATCTCGCGCGCCGAGTTCGACGCCGTGCACGCCATGCGCGGCGAGCGCGCCGAACGGCGCGGCGACGGCCCGGGCGGCGAGGGCAAGCACCGCATGGGTCGCCGCGGTGGCGGTCACCGGATGGGCGGGATGCTGCTGCTGCACATGGCCGACGCGAACAAGGACGGGGCAATCACCCAGGCCGAGCTCAGCACCGCGATGCTCGCGCACTTCGACAAGGCCGACGCCAACCGCGACGGCGCGCTGACCCGCGACGAACGCCGCGCCGCGCACCGGGAAATGCGCAAGCACATGCGCGAAATGCGCGGCGACCACGCGCCGCCGCCCCCCGCCGCGTGACCATCGGGTCCGGCGCCGGATGAGCGAGCCTGCGCCCACCCGCCTGCTGCTCGTCGACGACGAGCCGGGACTTCGGGAACCCCTGGCCGAGTATCTCTCGCGCCAGGGGTTCGCCGTTTCGCAAGCCGCAAGCGCGGCCGAGGCGCGGACCCGGCTGCGCGACGAGACCCCCGACCTGGTCCTGCTCGACATCATGATGCCCGGCGAAGACGGCCTCTCGCTGTGCCGCCACCTCACCGAAACCCGCGCGATTCCGACAATTCTGCTCACCGCGCGGGGCGAGGCGACCGATCGCGTGGTCGGACTCGAGATCGGCGCCGACGACTACGTGGTCAAGCCGTTCGAGCCGCGCGAACTGGTCGCGCGGATCCGCTCGGTGCTGCGCCGCGCCGCGAAAGGCGCTCCGCCCGCCGCCGAAGAATCGCTGTTCGCGTTCGAGGGCTGGCGGCTCGATCCGCTCAAGCGCCGCCTGATCGATCCCGAAGGCGCGCTGGTTTCGATTTCCTCGGTCGAATTCCGCCTGCTCATGGCCTTCGTCGAACACCCCCGCCAGGTGCTCGACCGCGACCGCCTGCTCGACCTGGTCCAGGGCCGCGAGGCGCACCTGTTCGACCGCGCGGTCGACAACCAGGTCAGCCGCCTGCGCCGCAAGGTCGAGGCCGACAGCCGCAACCCGACGCTGATCCAGACCGTCTGGGGCGGCGGCTACATGCTCGCCGCCGACGTCCGGCGCATCGCGGCCGACGCCGCATGATCCGCCGGCTATGGCCGCGCAGCCTCCAGGGGCAGGTGCTGCTGACCATCGCGCTGGCGCTGCTGCTCGCCCAGGCGATCGGCGCGGCGCTGCTCTATCGCGCCCAGGCCGAGCGCCGCGACGCGCTGCTGACCCACACCGCCGCGCTCAGGATGTTCGCCGCGGTGCGCGAGGAGGCCGGGCTGCCGCCGCCGTTCGACATTTCCGGACCGCGCCGCGGGCGCGGACCGCGCCACCAGGTTACCGCCGAATCGCCGCTGCGAGCGGGCGAGAAACGGCTGACCCACGCCGAAGCCGAACTCAGCGAGATGCTCGCCGGGCAAGGCATGCCGCTGGCCCAGGTCGTGGTGTTCCAGCGCGCGGTCAGCACCGATCCGGTCATGGCCGAACGCATCGCAAGGCGCCGCGAGCTGCTCGGGCGGACGAGGATCGAGACCGGACGGCGGCTGGTGATCGCCGCGGCGCAGCCCAAGGCCGGAAGCCGCTGGCTGGTGGTGCGGATCGCCATGCCGCGCACCGACGCGCGCCCGCTCGCCGGGGTCATCGCGCAGACCCTGCTGATCTACGCAGTGCTGGTCGGGGCGGTGGCGTTGATCCTGCGGCGGATCACCGGGCCGCTCGCCGCGCTCACGCGCCGGGTCGAGCGCTTCGGCGAGACCCGCGACCGCGCCGGGCAGCTCGCCCCCGAAGGCCCCGACGACCTGCGCCGGCTGATCGAGGCGCACAACGCGATGGAAAACCGCGTCGCCGCGCTGCTCGACGAGAAGGACGTGATGCTCGGCGCGATCGGCCACGATCTCAAGACCCCGCTGACCGCGCTTCGCGTCCGCATCGAAAGCGTCGAGGACGAAGCCGAACGCGCCAAGATGGCCGCGACAATCGAAGACATTACCCGCAGCCTCGACGACATCCTCAGCCTCGCCCGGGTCGGCCGCCCGAGCGATCCGCGCGAGCCGACCGAGCTCGCCGCGCTGGTCGCAGCCGTGGCCGAGGAATACGAGGACATGGGCGAGCCGGTGACGCTGGGCGAGACCGCGCGCGCGGTCCTCTCGCTGCGCGCGACCTGGCTGCGCCGTGCGGTGCGCAACCTGATTTCCAACGCGCTGCGTTATGGCGCGGTGGCGCGGGTCGGCGTGGTCCGCGAGGAGTCCGCTGCGGTGATCCTGGTCGAGGACGAGGGCCCCGGCATCCCCGACGACCGCATCGCCGCGATGATGGAGCCGTTCACCCGCGGCGAGCCGTCGCGCAGCAGCGAGACTGGTGGGGCGGGGCTCGGGCTCACGCTCGCCCGCGCAATCGCCGAGCAGCACGGCGGGACATTGACCTTGGCCAACCGGCGCGAGGAAGGCGGCGAAGTGCTCGGCCTCACCGCGACGCTGCGGCTGCCGCTCTAGCGCATAAGCCCGCCGATGATATTGCGCACAAAACGCCCCGCGAACGGGCCGGCGATGCTCGTCGCCAACGAGCCGGCTCCCGAGATCGCCGCGTTGCGCCCCGGATTGGAGCGCGACTTGCGCCCGGTGATCGTCGCAGCGGCGATGGTCGCCGCGGAGCCCAGCGCGGCGCTGGTCGCGGCCTTGCCGGCTTTGCCGAAAATCGTGCTCCACAGGCTGGGGCTCTTGCGCTCGCGCGCGGCCACCGCCTCGGCGCCTCGCTCATCGACCTCTACCGCGGTTGCCGCGGCATCCTGAACCTTGCGGGCAATCACTTCGGCGGCGCTCTCGCGGTCGACCGCGGTGTCGTATTTGCCGTCGAACGGACTGATTGACTGGACGATCGCGCGCTCTTTGGGGGTCACCGGGCCGAGCCGCGAGCGCGGCGGGGCGATCAGGGTGCGCTGGACCACGCTGGGCGAGCCGTCTTCGTTGAGCGTCGAGACCAGCGCCTCGCCGACCTTGAGCTCGGTGATCGCGGTCTCGACGTCGAGCGCGGGGTTGATCCGGAAGGTTTCGGCGGCGGCGCGGATCGCGCGCTGATCGCGCGGGGTGAAGGCGCGCAGCGCGTGCTGGACCCGGTTGCCGAGCTGCCCGGCGATTTTCTCGGGGATGTCGATCGGGTTCTGGGTGATGAAATAGACCCCGACCCCCTTCGAGCGGATCAGCCGGACAACCTGCTCGACCTTGTCGAACAGCGCGGTGGGCGCGTCTTCGAATAGCAGGTGCGCCTCGTCGAAGAAGAACACCAGCTTGGGCTTGTCGGGGTCGCCGACCTCGGGCAGCGCCTCGAACAGCTCGCTGAGCAGCCACAGCAGGAAGGTCGCGTAGAGTTTGGGACTCTGCATCAGGCGCTCGGCGGCAAGCACGTTGACGATGCCCTTTCCGGTCTCGTCAGTGCGGATGAAGTCGTTGATTTCGAAGGCGGGCTCGCCGAAGAACTTGTCCGCGCCCTGGCTTTCGAAGGCGAGCAGCTGGCGCTGGATCGTGCCCACGCTGGCTTTGGAGACGTTGCCGTAGCGCGTGGTCAGTTCGCTGGCGTTTTCGGCGCAGTGGATCAGCACCTGCTGCAAGTCCTCGAGATCGAGCAGCAGCAGGCCGTTGTCGTCGGCATATTTGAAGGCGATCGCGAGCACGCCTTCCTGCGTCTCGTTGAGCCCGAGCAGCCGGGCGAGCAGCAGCGGGCCCATTTCGGAGATCGTGGTGCGGATCGGATGGCCGCTCTCGCCGTAGAGGTCCCAGAACACCGCCGGGTTGTCGCGGTAGGCGTAGTCGGCGATGCCGATCTCGGCGGCGCGCGCCTCGAGCGTGGCGGCGTGCTTGAACTCGTGGCTCCCGGCCATACTGATCCCCGCAAGGTCGCCCTTGACGTCGGCCATGAACACCGGGACCCCGGCGGCGGAGAACTGCTCGGCGATAGTCTGGAGCGTCACGGTCTTGCCGGTGCCGGTCGCCCCGGCGATCAGCCCGTGGCGGTTGGCGCGGCTCAGCCGCAGCACCTGCCGCTCACCGTCGCCGCCGAGCCCGAGAAAGATATCGTCCATGCCTGCGCTCCCGTTGGCTGCCGGAAGCGACGATAGGGCGCGGCGGGGGCATTTTGCAACGCGGTTGCGACGCGGCTAGAGCGGCGGCGCAATGGCCGCCCCGTTCATCCTGCTCGACGACGCCCGGCCCGACGGCGCGAGCGAAGCCCGGCTCTACCGCGATCCGGCCGAGATTGTCGTCGCGCGCAGCGCGGCCGAGGTCGCGCCTGGGCTCGCCCGGATCGACGCGCTGCGCGCGGGCGGGGCCGAGCTTGCCGGATATATCGCCTACGAGGCCGGGCTCGCGCTCGAGCCGAGATTGGCGCCGCTCGCGGCAGCGCGCACCGGGGCGGCGGGGCCGCTGCTGTGGTTCGGGGCTTTCGCCGGCTATGAGACGATTGCCGCAGCCGAAGTCTCCGCCTGGCTAGCCGCGCAAGCGGGCGGGCCCGCGAGCATCGGCCCGCTCGACCCGCAGCTTTCGCCCGGCGGCTATGCTGCGGCTTTTGCCGCGCTGCAGGAGGCTATCGCCGCGGGCGACATCTACCAGGCCAATCTGACCTTTCCTCTGAGCGGGGCGTTCCGCGGCGATCCTATCGCGCTCTACGCAGCGATCCGCCCCGCGGCGGGGGCGGGCTACGGCGGGGTGCTGTTCGACGGAACCCACTGGCTGCTAAGCTTCTCGCCCGAACTGTTCGTCGCGCTCAAGGGCGATGCGGCGACGGTCAAGCCGATGAAGGGCACGCGTCCTCGTGGCCGCGATGCGGCGGAGGACGCGGCGCTCGCGGCCGAACTCGCGGCCAGCGAAAAGGATCGCGCCGAGAACCTGATGATCGTCGACCTGCTGCGCAACGATCTCAGCCGGGTGGCCGAGGCCGGTTCGGTGCGGGTCGAGCGGCCCTTCGCGGTCGAAAGCTACCCGACGGTTCACCAAATGACCTCGACCGTGCGCGCGACGCTGCAACCGAGGCGCGGCGCGCTCGACCTGGTCCGCGCGCTGTTCCCCTGCGGCTCGATTACCGGCGCGCCCAAGATCCGCGCGATGGAGCTGATCGACCGGACCGAGCGCGATGCGCGCGGGGTCTATTGCGGCGCGATCGGGCGGATCGACCCCACTGGCGACGCCGCCTTCAATGTGGCAATCCGCACGCTGCGGCTCGCCCCCGACAGTACTGGGGGGGCCGAGAGCCGCCGAGGCAAGGCGGTGCTCGGGGTCGGCTCGGCGATCGTCGCGGATTCGGAAGGGCTCGCCGAGTGGCGCGAGTGCCTGGTCAAAGGGGGTTTCGTGCGGGGGACGGCAGCCGGTTTCGACCTGATCGAGACGATGGCCTTCACCCCCGAAGCGGGGATCGCGCTGCTCGAGCTGCACCTCGAACGGCTGAAGGCGAGCGCCGCCGAACTGGGGTTCGCCTTCGACCGCCACGCCGCGCGCAACGCGATCCAGGCGCTGTGCTTCGAGGCGCGCGGGGCCGCCAAGGTCCGGCTGACCGTCGCGCGCAGCGGCGCCTACGCGCTCGAACTCGCGCCGCTGCCGCAAGCTTTGCCCGATCCCGCGCCCTGTGCGGTGCTGCGGCTGCCGGTCGATCCCGGCGACTGGCGGCTGCGCCACAAGAGCAGCGACCGCGGGTTCTATGAGGCCGGGCTGGCGGCAGCGCGAGGCGCGGGCGCGGCCGAGGCGCTGTTCGTGCGCGACGACGGGCTGATTACCGAGGGCAGCTTCACCAACCTGTTCGTTGGGCATGAGGGCGCGCTGCTCACCCCGCCTGCCGCGCGCGGGCTGCTGCCCGGGGTGCTGCGCCGTTCGCTGCTAGACCGCGGCGATGCGCGCGAGGCCGAACTGACGCTCGGCGATCTCGCAGACGGCTTCCTGCTCGGCAACGCGGTGCGCGGATTGCTCCCGGCGCGGCTGCTGTGAGCGGCTTCGCGATCCTGTTCGAGGACGGCGAGGCGCTGGTGATCGACAAGCCCGCCGGGCTCCCGCTCGATCCGCCGCGCGCGGGCGGCGACAGCCTGCTCGCGCACATCGACAGCCTCAAGCTCGGCTTCCAGCGTCCGCCGATGCCGGTCCACCGGCTCGACCAGGACACTTCGGGCTGCCTGCTGCTCGCGCGCAATCCCAAGGCGCTCAAGCGGTTCTCCGCGGCGTTCGAGGCGCGCGAGGTCGAGAAGGTCTATCTCGGGGTGGTCGCCGGAACATTGGCGGAGGACGGAGGGGTCATCGACCTCGCGCTGAGCAAGATTTCGAGCGCCGAAGCCGGCTGGCGGATGATCGCGGCCAAGAAGGGCAAGCCCTCGGTGACTCACTGGCGCAAGCTTGCCGAAATGGGCGGCAACACGCTGGTCGAGTTTCGCCCCGAAACCGGTCGCACTCACCAGATCCGGATCCATGCGCTGGCCGGGCTGGGCTGCGCGCTGCTCGGCGATCCGGTCTATGGCGACGGACGAGGCGCGCCGCGGACGATGCTCCACGCCGCCGCGCTCACCGTGCCGCGCGGGGGCAAAACGCCGATTGCCGCCAGCGCGCAACTCCCTGCCGACTTCGCCGCACTGGGCTTTCCCGATGGATGAGGCGATCGCCCAGACCGTCGAACGCGCGCTGGCGCTGGTGAGCGAGAGCTTCATCGCCGCTTCGGGTCCGGGCGGGCAGAACGTCAACAAGGTCGCGACCGCCGTCCAGCTGCGGCTCGATGTATTCGCGCTCGGCCTCGCGCCCGAGGTCTTCGTCCGGTTCAAGGCGCTCGCCGGGAGCCGGATGACCGCCGGCGGCGAGCTGATCCTCGCCGCGCGGCGCTTCCGCACCCAGGAAGCCAACCGCGCCGACGCGCGGCAGCGCCTCGCCGAACTGCTGACCAAGGCGCACGACCTCCCCGCCAAGCGCGCCAAAAGCCGGCTCAACCGGGTCGGCAAGGAGCAGCGCCTGCAGGGCAAAAAGAAGCGCGGCGCGGTCAAGGCCGGGCGCGGCAAGGTCAGCTTCGACTAGGCCGAGGCGCTGGCCTTCATCACCTCGCGCCCGTCGCTCGCGAATGCACCGAGCACGATTTCTGCGCCGCTGCCGCGCATGGCGATATGCAGCGGCTCGCCGCAGATCGCCGGGCTGACCCCGCGGAAGGCAAAGCTCTTCAACGCACTGTCGCCCAGTTCGCGCGCCGCGAGGTCGAGCAGCAGCGTCGCGGTGAGCGGGCCGTGGACGACGAGGCCGCGGTAGCCTTCGATCCCGGTGGCGTAAGGCAGGTCGTAGTGGATGCGGTGGCTGTTGAAGGTCAGCGCCGAGAAGCGGAACAGCAACGCTTCGGAGGGGACGATGGTCAAATCGGCGTCCCACGCCGCGGCATCGAACGCGCCGTCGCCGAGTGGCGGCGGCACCGGCGCAGCGTCCTCGGCGGCAGCCTCGCGGTAGACCAGCGATTGCACCTCGCGCACCGCCAGACCGGCATCGGTACTGGTTTCGTGCACCACCTCAACGAACACCAACTTGCCCGAGCCGCCGTCCTTTTCGCTCACTGCGGCCACGCGCGAGGTTCGGCTGACGGTGTCGCCGGGGCGCAGCGGCTGGACGAATTCGACGCTGCTCGCCGCCCACATCCGCCGCGGCAGCGGGATCGGGGGGAGGAAGCTGTCGGCACTGTCGTCGCGGCGCGGATGGCCGTCGGGGCCGAGCCGGTCGGTCGAGGCGAGCGGGGTGCACAGGCACCAGTGGAAGCCTTGCGGCGCGGTCCCCATCAGCGAGATTTCGCGGCTGAAAGTCGCGTGCCAGTGTGAGAACAGCATCGGCTCGACGCGGTCGGCGCTGCGCTCCTCGCGCCCGATCCAGGGACTCCAGTCGCTCATGCCGCTTCGAACACCGCGGCGATGCCCTGACCGCCGCCGATGCACATCGTCTCGAGCCCGCATTTCCCGCCGCGCCGGTGGAGTTCGCGGGTGAGGTTGGCGAGAATCCGGCCTCCGGTCGCTCCGATCGGGTGGCCAAGCGAGATGCCGGAACCGTTGACGTTGAGCACCTCGTGGCGCGAATCGTCGTCACTCCAGCCCCAGCCCTTGAGCACCGCGAGCACCTGCGGGGCAAAGGCCTCGTTGAGCTCGACCAGGTCGATGTCGCCCCAGCCCAGCCCGCTGCGCGCGAACAGGCGCTCGGTCGCGGGGACCGGGCCGATCCCCATCCGGCTCGGCTCGCACCCCGCGGCGGCGGCGGAATGGAACCAGGCGATCGGCTCGAGCCCCAATTCGGCGAGCTTGTCTTCGGCGACGACCAGGCAGGCCGCGGCGGCGTCGTTCTGCTGGCTGGCATTGCCCGCGGTGACCACGCCGCCTTCCAGCGGGCGCAGCTTGCCGAGGCTCTCGATGCTGGCGTCGGCGCGGTAGCCTTCGTCGTGATCGAAGATCAGCGGATCGCCCTTCTTCTGCGGCACGGCGACCGCGACCAACTCGTCGGCGAACTTGCCCGCCGCCCAGGCCGCGGCGGCGCGCTGGTGGCTGCGCACGGCGTAAGCATCGCAGGCCTCGCGGGTGATCCGGTAGTCCTTGGCGAGGTTTTCGGCGGTCTCGATCATTCCCGAAATCACCCCGAAGCGCTCGACCGGCTGGCTCATCACCCGCCCGCGGGTGAGCCGGTCGTGCAGCGTCAGGTTGCCTGCGCGCACGCCCTTGCGGACGTCGGTGGTGTAGTGTTCGACGTTGGACATCGATTCCACCCCGCCCGCGACGACCACGTCGCTGGCCCCGGTCTGGACCATCATTGCCGCGTTGATCACCGCCTGCAGCCCCGAGCCGCAGCGCCGGTCAAGCTGGTAGCCGGGGACTTCGAGCGGCAGCCCCGCGGCTAGCCAGGCCCAGTGGCCGATGCTCGGCGCTTCGGCATTGCCGTAGCCCTGCGCGAAGACCACGTCGTCGACCCGCGCCGGATCGATCCCGGTGCGCTCGACCAGCGCTTTGAGCACCACCGCGCCGAGTTCGCCCGCGGTCATGCTCGCCAGCGCCCCGCCGAACTTGCCCACGGCGGTGCGGATCGGGGCGACGATGGCGGCGCGGCGAAGCTGGGTCATTTTACGTCCTTGTCACTGGTGCCGACCACGCCTCGGTCGATCAGCACGGCAATCGCGCCGGAGGAGAGGCCGAGGCGCTCGGACAGCACCTGTTCGCTGTGCTCGCCGAGGAACGGCGCGGGGCGGGGATCGCCAGCGTCACGCTCGGGGATCGCGGCGAACGAGCGGGTGGCCGGATAGGCGAAGCCGCTAGGGTTGGCGGGCGAGGGGCCGAACATCGGGTTGCCCGCGACCAGCACCGGGTCGTTGGCGGCCTCGTGCATCGTCCGGTAGCGCTCGAAAGTCGCGCCGGCGCCGGCCAGCCGGGCGGCGAGGTCGGCGTAGTCGAGCGCATCGGCGGCGCGCTGGAAAAGCGCGAACAGCGCATCGCGGTGGGCGAAGCGAACCGTGTCGCCATCCGCGAAATGGACGCCCAGATCGGCTTCGAGCTTGGCGATCCCCATCGCAACCCCGAACGCGTCGACCAGCGCGACCCACTGCTTGGCGGTCAGCGCAGCGACCATGAAACGCTGCCCATCGCGGCTGACGAAGTCGCGCCCGAACGCGCCCCAGATCGCGTTTCCGAGCCGTTCGCGGTCGGCCCCGCGGTAGAGCATCTCGGCCATCGCGCCGCTGTTGGCCATGGTCCCGATGGCGACATTGCCGAGCGGCACGCGCAGCTCGCTGCCCGCGCCGGTCGCCTCGCGGTGGCGCAGGCCGGCGAGCAGCGCGAAGGCGCAGTAAGCCCCGGTGATGAAGTCCCACGCCGGGAGCACCTGGTTGACCGGCGGGGCATTGGACGGTTCCCAATCCTCCGGGCCGGTCATCAGCGGATAGCCGCTCGCGGCGTTGACGGTGAAGTCCATCGCCTGGCGTCCGTCATGCCAGCCCATGATCCGCACCGAGACGAGGTCGTGGCGCTGGGCCGCGACCGCTTCGTGGCTGAGGAAGCTCTGCGCGGGGAGGTTGGTGATCAGCTGGCCGGTCGCCGCCGCCAGCGCGACCAGCAGCTCGCGCCCCTCGCCCGAATGGAGATCGAGCGCGACGCTTTTCTTGGCGCGGTTGAGGTTCTCCCAGCTCAGCGAGCGCCCTTCAGCAGTGAGCATAAAGCGGTCGTAGTCGAGCCCGCCGGCGGTGTGATCGACCCGGATCACCTCGGCCCCGAACTGCGCGCAATAGAGCCCGGCGGTGGGCGAGGCGACGAAGCTCGAGACCTCGACGATGCTGAGTCCGCCAAGCAGGTCGTACATCTACTGCGCCGCCCATTCGCGGAGCATGTGCTTGGCGATCTGGAGCTGGAGAATCTGGGTGGTGCCTTCGTAGATGCGATAAACCCGGGCGTCGCGGAAGAAGCGTTCGGCGTCGTATTCGGCGAGATAGCCCGCGCCGCCGTAGATCTGCACCACCCGGTCGACCACCCGGCCGCACATCTCGCTGCCGAAGACCTTGAACGCGGCGGCTTTGCGCAGCACGTTCTCGCCCGCGTCGGCGCGCGCGGTGACGTCGGCCATCATGCATTCGGCTGCGTAGATTTCGGTGTCGCTCTCGGCGAGCATCTGCTGGATCAGCTGGAAATTGGCGATCGGCTCGCCGAATGCCTTGCGCTCGTTGGCATAGCGCAGCGCCGAATCGAGCGCGCGGCGAGCGTAGCCGGTCGAGGCCGCGCCGACCGAGATGCGCCCGTTGTCGAGGCTCTGCATGGCGGTGGCGAAGCCCTTGCCCTCGTCGGTCCCGAGCAGCGCCTCGGCCGGGAGGTGGACGTCCTCCATGATCACGTCGGCGATGTGGCTGCCGGCCTGGCCCATCTTCTTGTCCGAGCCGCCGATGCTCACCCCGGGGGTGTCGGTGGGAACGAGAAAGGCCGATACGTGGGCGTTCTTGGGCAGCGTTTCCTTACTGGTCCGCGCCATGATCAGCGCGACTTTGGCGAAGGGCGCGTTGGTGATGTAGCGTTTGGTCCCGTTCAAGACCCACCCATTGCCCGATTTGGTCGCAAAGGTCTGCATCGCCGCCGAATCCGAGCCCGAACCCGGTTCGGTCAGCCCGAAACAGGCGATCTCGCCCGCAGCGAGGCGGGGCAGCCATTCGGCCTGCTGCGCCGCGGTCCCGCCGTTCTTGAGCGCCGAGGCGACCATCCCGATGTTGATCGAGAGGATCGAGCGGAACGCAGGCATCGCGTAGCTTAGGGTGCGAATGGTCTCGGCGTATTGCGCGATGGTCATCCCCGCGCCGCCGTGCTCCTCGGGAATGGTCAGCCCGAACAGCCCCATATCGCGCATCTCGGCAAGGATTTCGTCGGGCACACGGTCGCTCTCGATCACGCCGCGTTCGGCCGGGACCAGCCGCTCGCGGACGTAGCGCTCGAGCTGCTCGATGAATTGCGCGAAGATGTCGGGGTCCATCGCCGCCTCAGATCGGATCGTAAGGGAAGACGTGGGCGGAAACCTCGTCGGCGCGGGCGAAGCTCGCCTTGAACGATGGGATCAGTTCCCCGGCAATTGCCTCGGGGGTCCAGCCTTCGGCCTTGCTCATCGAGCGCACCGGGCGGGGTTTGCCGAACAGCACGATCTCGTTCTTGCGCACCGCGAAGACCTGGTTGGTGACCTCCTTGCTCGCATCCGAAGCGAGATAGACCACCAGCGGCGCGATCTTGTCGGCGCTCATCGACTGGAGCCGCTTGACCCGCTCCTCGGCGCCCTCGCCGACGATCGGGATCGAGGCGGTCATCCGGCTCCACGCGAACGGGGCGATGCAGTTCGAGCGGACCCCAGCGCGGGCCATGTCGAGCGCGATCGACTGCGACAGGCCGACGATGCCGAGCTTGGCCGCCGAATAATTGGCCTGGCCGACGTTGCCGATCAGCCCGCTGGTCGAGGTGAAGTGGATGAAGCTGCCCGATTGCTGCTCGCGGAAATAGGGCGTCGCCGCCTTGCTGACGTTGAACGTCCCGTTGAGGTGGACGTCGATCACCGCGCGCCAGTCCTCGTGGCTCATCTTGTGCCAGATCGTGTCGCGCAGGATCCCGGCGTTGTTGACCACCGCGTCGATCCGCCCGAAGCGCTGGACGGCGTCCTCGACGATGCTGACCGCGCCGGCCGGATCGGCGACCGAGGCGAGGTTGGCGTGGGCCTTGCCGCCCGCCGCCTTGATATCGTTCACGGTCTCCTCGGCCGGGCCGGCTTCGCCGCCCTCGCCGCCGCCGCCCACGCCGGGATCGTTGACCACCACGGCTGCGCCATGCTGCGCGCAGAGCAGCGCGATCTCGCGGCCGACCCCGCGCCCCGCGCCGGTCACCGCCACCACCCTGCCTTCGAGCATTCCCATCGCGCCGACTCCCCGGTTTAACCGCTCGCTTAAGCGAATAGGGAAGGGTGCGGGAAAATCAATCGGCGGAAGTGGCAGTTGTCGCTGCGGCCGGGCGCGCGGCGGGCTGGGGCGCGGCTTCAGGCGGCAGGCGGCGCGCCTCGATCATCTCGGCGGCTTCGTCGAGCGCCTTGGCCTCGCCGACCGTGACCCCGCCCGGACCCGGCTCATTGTCGGCGGGGCTGCAGGCGGCGAGCGTCAGCAGCCCGGCAAGGAGGACCGCCCCCCGCACGCTCACATCTTCTTTTCGGCGGCCTTGGTCGCGTCTTCGACCGCTTTCGCCGCATCCTCGCCCGCGGCGGCGGCATCGCTCGCCGCGGCTGTGGCGGCGGCGGTTTCGTCGGTGACCGGGGCGACCGAGGCTTCGGGGGGCACGCTTTCCTCGGCGGGCAGCTCGACGTTTTCGGCCTGCGCGGCCTCGTCGGCGCTATCCGAACTGCCGCAGGCGGCGAGCGCGAGGGCGGCCGGGCCAAGAACCAGGATGCGGGCGGCGATGGTGAGCTTTTTCATGGTGACCTCGTTGATCGGAGAAACGGCCAGAAACTGCGCCAAACCGCGCGGAAAGTTACTTAAAGTGACTTCGTGGAAATGCAATCCGTGGCGTCGGCGGGCGATCCGCGGCTCCACACCCTTGAACGCATATAAAGATTTCTTTATATGCCTGTGCGAGACCAGCAATGTCATGAAGATCGACCCCCTCCTGCGCGGCCTGGCCGACCCGACGCGATTGCGGATCATGCGCCTGCTCGCGCACATGGAGCTGGCGGTGGGCGAGCTCGCGCAGGTGCTCGGGCAAAGCCAGCCGAGGGTCTCGCGCCACGTCCGCATCCTCTGCGACGCCGGGCTCGCCGAGCGCCGCAAGGAAGGCAGCTGGGTGTTCCTGCGCAGCGCGATCCGCGCCGACGCCGCCCCGCCGCTCGGCGCCGCAGCCGCGCGGCTGCTCGACCTTGCCGAAGAGGGCGACGCCGCTTTCGCCGCGCGGGTGCTCGAGGATCGACGCCACCTCGCCGCGATCCGCGCCGCGCGCGGGGCGACCGCGGCCGCCTATTTCGCGCGCCATGCCGCCGAGTGGGACACGCTGCGCAGCCTCCACTGCCCCGACGAGCCGGTCGAAGCCGCGCTCGGCGATGCGCTCGGTGGGGGCGACCTCGGCGACCTGCTCGATGTCGGCACCGGCACCGGGCGGATGGCCGAGCTGTTCGCGGCGAACGCGCGCCGCGTCACCGCTTTCGACAAGAGCCCCGACATGCTCCGGATCGCGCGCGCCCGGTTGCAGCACTTGCCCGCTGGTCAGCTCGACCTCGTCCAGGGCGATTTCGCCGCGCTGCCCTTCGCCGCGGCCAGCTTCGACACCGTGCTGTTCCACCAGGTGCTGCACTACGCACAGGCTCCCGAGGCGGCGCTGGGCGAAGCGGCGCGGGTGACGCGGCCCGGCGGGCGGATCGCGGTGGTCGATTTCGCCGCGCACGACCGCGAGGA
>JBOHIC010000126.1:0-16224 GCA_050725835.1 Novosphingobium sp. | reverse complement strand
GCACCTCCGCACCGTTCCCCGCCGAGCTCAAGGCCGAAGTGCTGCGGCGGATGCCGGGCGGGCTCATCGAGATCTATGGGATGACCGAAGGCGGGGTCTCGTGCCTGCTCGCCGCGCACGAGCACCCCGACAAGCTCCACACCGTGGGCGTTCCCGCGCCGGGTAACTTCCTCAAGGTGATCGGCGAGGACCTGCGCGAACTGCCGCCGGGCGAGGCCGGCGAACTGGTCGGCAAGTCGGGCGCGATGATGCTCGGCTACAAGAACCAGCCCGACAAGACCCGCGAAGGCTACTGGATCGACCCCGCCGATGGGACCACCTGGCAGCGTATGGGCGACGTCGGCCGGATCGACGCCGATGGCTTTGTCGAGCTGGTTGGGCGGACCAAGGACGTGATCATCTCGGGGGGGTTCAACATCTTCCCGATCGACCTCGAAACCGAACTGGCCAAAGACCCGCGCGTGGTAGAGGCCGCGATTGTCGGCGTGCCGAGCGAGGCCTGGGGAGAGACCCCGGTGGGCTTTGTGGTGCTCGCCCCGGGCACGGACGAGAGCCAGCTCGAAGACATCCGCGCGGTCGCCAACGCCCGTCTCGGCAAGACCCAGCGGGTCTCCGCGCTCCACGCGATTGCCGAAATGCCGCGCAGCCACATCGGCAAATTGCTCAAGACCGAACTCAGGGCGCTGGCGACGCCGGCTTGAGGTCCATCCCGCGCCCGGCGCGGCGGAACAGCGCAAAGGCCGCAAGCGCGAAACCCGCAGCGACGACCAGCGGCATCGCCGGCACATCGGCGAGCGCGCGGGGGCCGGTGAACTGGGCGAAGACGGCGGCGTAGAGCGGCGGGCCGACGATCTGGGCGATGCTCCCGACCGCTTGGGTCGCGCCCTGGAGCTCGCCTTGGCTGCTCGCATCGACCAGCCGGCTCGACAGCGCCTGGAGCGAAGGGCCGATGAAGCCCTGGAGCGCGCCGACGATGATCGCCGCATAGATCCCGAGGGTGGTGTCGACCACGGTGTACATCGCCGCCGCGATGCAGAAGCCGGTGATCCCCAGCAGCACCGCCCCGCTCTCACCGATCCGCGGCGCGACCCAGCGCAGCCCCACGCCCTGGACCAGCGCGCTGGTCAGCCCGACCACTGCCAGCGCGAGCCCGATCGCCTTCTGATCGTACTGCCACGCGGCGATCGCGACGAACGACCAGATCGCCGGGTAGACGATATGCGCCAGCATCCACATCCCCTGCGCCGCCGCCAGCCACAGCACCGCGGCGCTCTGGCGACCGAGCGCAGCGAGCCCAGCGAAGGCGTTGGCGCGCTGCCATTCGAAAGCGCGGCGATGCTCGCTGGGCAGGCTCTCGCGCAGCACGACGAGGCCGATTGCCACGTTGACCGCGGCCAGCCCCGCCGCGGCAAGGAACGGCACCCGCGGGCCGATCGTCGCCAGCAGACCGCCGAGCGCGGGGCCGAAGATGAACCCGAAGCCGAAGGCCATGCCCATCAGCCCGAAGTTGGCGGCGCGCTTTTCCGGAGGGCTGATGTCGGCGATATAGGCGTAGGCCGCGCTCCAGCTCGCTCCGGTAATCCCAGCCGCGAGCCGCCCGAGCACCAGCCACCACAGCCCCGGAGCGAGCCCCATCACCGCATAGTCGATCCCGTAGCCGGCGAGCGAGGCAAGCAGCACCGGGCGCCGTCCGAAGCGGTCCGAGAGGTTGCCGATGATCGGCGCGAAGACGAACTGCATCACCGCGTAGCCCGCGCCGAGCCAGCCGGCCCAGACCGCGGCGCTGTCCACCGGCATGTGCCCGAGGTCCATGATCAGCGCGGGCAGCACCGGCATGACTAGTCCGAAGCCGAGCATGTCGATCAGCACGATTGCGAAGACGATGGCGATCGAGGCGCGGTGGGGCTGCATCGTGCGAGGTTAGCGGGCAAAGGACCCGTGGCAACCCTTGCCACCCGCCGCGCGCGCTCTTATCGGCCCGCCATGACCCAGCCTTCGGACTCCATCCTGATCGTCGACTTCGGGTCGCAAGTAACCCAGCTGATCGCCCGCAGGGTGCGCGAGGCGGGGGTCTATTCGGAGATCGCCCCCTTCAACGCCGCCGCCGCCGCCTTCGAGCGGATGGCCCCCAAAGGCGTGATCCTTTCCGGCTCGCCGGCCTCGGTGCTCGACGCCGACGGGCCGCGCATTCCCGAGGTCATCCTCGAAAGCGGCCTGCCGATCATGGCGATCTGCTACGGCCAGCAGGCGCTGATGCACCAATTGGGCGGCGAGGTGCTCCCCGGCGAGAGCGGCGAGTTCGGCCGCGCCTTCATCGAAATCTCGGATTCGTGCGCGCTGTTCGACGGTCTGTGGGCCGAGGGCGAGAGCCACCAGGTGTGGATGAGCCACGGCGACAAGGTCACGCAATTGGCCCCCGGGTTTCGCCCGGTCGCGCACAGCCCGGGCTCGCCCTTCGCGGTCACCGCCAACGACGAGGCGCGCATCTATGCGATGCAGTTCCACCCCGAGGTGGTCCACACCCCCGATGGCGGCAAGCTCTACAAGAACTTCGTCCGCCACGTCTGCGGGCTCGCCGGCGACTGGACCATGGCCGAATTCCGCAAGACCAAGATCGAGGAAATCCGCGCCCAGGTCGGCAAGGGCAAGGTCATTTGCGGCCTGTCGGGCGGGGTGGATTCGGCAGTCGCCGCGGTGCTGATCCACGAGGCGGTGGGCGAGCAACTCACTTGCGTCTTCGTCGATCACGGGCTGATGCGGATGGGCGAGGCTGAGCAGGTCGTTTCGCTGTTCCGCAACCACTACAATATCCCGTTGGTCCACAAGGACGTCTCGGCGCTGTTCCTGAACGGACTCGCCGGCGTCACCGACCCCGAGTCCAAGCGCAAGTTCATCGGCAAGACCTTCATCGACGTGTTCGAGGAAGAGGCCAGGCAGATCGGCGGAGCGGAGTTCCTGGCCCAGGGCACGCTCTACCCCGACGTGATCGAGAGCGTTTCGTTCACCGGCGGGCCGAGCGTCACGATCAAGAGCCACCACAACGTCGGCGGGCTGCCCGAGCGGATGAACATGGCTCTGGTCGAACCGCTGCGCGAGCTGTTCAAGGACGAGGTCCGCGCGCTCGGCCGCGAGCTGGGGCTGCCCGAAGCCTTCGTCGGCCGCCACCCGTTCCCCGGTCCCGGCCTCGCGATCCGCATCCCCGGCGAGGTCTCCGCCGAGCGCTGCGACATCCTGCGCAAGGCCGACGCGATCTACCTCGAAGAAATCCGCAATGCCGGGCTTTACGATGCGATCTGGCAGGCCTTCGCGGTGCTGCTCCCGGTCAAGACCGTCGGGGTGATGGGCGATTACCGCACCTACGACAACGTCTGCGCGCTGCGCGCCGTCACCAGCACCGACGGCATGACCGCCGACATCTACCCCTTCGACGCCGCCTTCCTGTCGCGCGTCGCGACCCGGATCATCAACGAGGTCAAAGGCATCAACCGGGTGGTTTACGACTACACGTCGAAGCCCCCGGGGACAATCGAGTGGGAGTGACGGCCTAGCCGTCCACCGCCACGAACCGCCCGGCTTCCCGGTCCTTCCTGACCTTCAGCCCATTGAACACCTGCCCGCTCATCGCGATCCACACGCCGGGTGGGCAGGCCTGAGTGGCGGCGAAAGCCATGCCCAGGTTGAAGGGCGCGTCGGTCTCGGCGAAACGCGCCGGGGTCAGCGCGCCGGTGAGAACCACGGTCTTGTCCGGGACCGCGGCGGCGAGGACTTTGGCGGTCTCGGTCATGGTGTCGGTGCCGTGGGTGACCACGATCCGCGTTTCCGGGGCCTCGGCGGCGCGGCGGGCGATCTCGGCGCGGTCCCGATCCGTAAGCTCGAGGCTGTCCTTGCGGCACACTTCCTCGATCCGAAACGGCAGCGCCACGCGTGCCTCCTTGAGCAGCGCGGGAATGCCGCTGTCGACGATCTGGTATTCCGAGAGCGCGTCGAAGTAGCTTTTGTCGATAGTCCCGCCGGTGGTCAGGACGAGGATCGCTGCGGTCGCCATGCGCGGTGCTTAGCCGAGGCTGGCGCGCAGGCAAGCCGGAGCGGAGTTAGAGCGAAGCCGAATAGCGCCTAGGCCGCGTCGGCGATCGCCTCGCCGTCGCCGATCCGTTCGATCGCGCTGCGCAGGCGATCGGCCGCGGCCGGGTCGAGCGCGTGGTCGAACAGCGTCAGGTGCCGGCGCAAGGTGCGGCGCAGGCCGCCGCCGCCCCGGCCGACCGGCTTGCCCAGCTCGCGCGCGTGTTCCAGCCCGTAGCGCAGCAAGAAGATGATGTTGGTGGCTAGGTCGTGGAGCCGTGCGCGCGGCCAATCGAGCAACCCGGCGTTGACCAGCGCAACGAGGTAGGCCTCGACCTGGACGAAGCTGCGCTCGAACCAGGCGGGGGCGGTGCGCGCGATCGCCGCGGCGTGCTCGCCATAGTGGGCCTGATCGCGGTAAAGGAAGCGGAATTCGTTCAGTTCGGTCGCCAACGCGCCCAGCAGCGCGGCATAGGCTGCCACCGGATCGCCCGATGGGGTGTGGAGCAGCCGTGCTTCGACCGCCACGGCATAGCGCTCGCCGATCGCGTCGAGCAGCGCGCGCTTGGTCTTGAAATGATACCACAGGTTGCCTTCGGCGATCCCGCAGCCTTGCGCCAGCGCGGCGGTGGTCACCGCGCCGTAGCCGTGTTCGTTGAACAGGCGCCGGGCCTGGTCGATGATGCGATCCCTGGTTTTCATTGTCCGCTTGTGCCGTCGATTCGGAAATTAGGGTGCGCCCCCTAATCGGCGAATCGACACGGGTCAAGCGAAAATGCTGCAGTGCAGCAAAGTGGCCGTAAAGCCGCTCTACCGCTAACATTCGCGGCGATCGGCCGCGTTCATCGGAAACAAAAGACGGTTCGAGCCGCTCCGGCGGAGGCCGGCTCAGCCTGCCTTGCGGTAGGGCACGAAATCGCCGAGCGCGAGGAACCCGGTGTAGAACCCGCTGGTCCGGTCGTGGGTGGTGATCATATCGAGCCGGCACAGCTGTCCGCCGAGCTTGCGAATAACCAGGATGTCGTCGTCGTCGAGCGAATCGGCGTTGCGGGGCACATTGACCCAGATGGTCTTGCCGCGGCCATAGACCAGCGCCTTGCCGTCGATAATTTGCATGTTGTCGCTGGCGATGTCGCTGATGCAGCTGCGCGGTTCGCCCGCGACGCGGCCTTCGAGCAGCTTGTCGAGCCGCTGGTCGGCAGTCAGCCGGGGCTTGGCCTGAAGCGCGGGGCCGGCCAGCAAAGCAGCGCCGGCGGCGAAGGCTATAGCGAACTTGCGCATGGGGTGACTCCGCTTGAGAGGAACCGTGTTCATACCTTTACCACGCTGAACCGGCGCTGACTACGCTGTCCCGCCCACAGTCAGCCCTTCGATCAGCAGCGTGGGCTGACCGACACCGGCTGGAATGCTTTGCCCGCCCTTGCCGCAGACCCCGACGCCTTCGTCGAGCGCCATGTCGTTGCCGATCCCTTTGACCCGGGTGAGCACGCTCGGCCCGTCACCGATCAGGGTGGCGCCCTTGATCGCTGCGCCGAGCTTGCCGTTCTCGACCTTGTAAGCCTCGGTGCAGGAGAACACGAACTTGCCCGAGACGATGTCGACCTGCCCGCCGCCGAAGCTCTTGGCGAAGATGCCGTTCTTGACCCGGCTCAGCAGTTCGGCGGGATCGTCGCTGCCGCCCTTCATGAAGGTGTTGGTCATCCGCGGCATCGGCGCGTGGGCGTAGCTTTCGCGCCGGCCGTTGCCGGTTGCGGGCACGCCCATCAACCGCGCATTGAGCCGGTCCTGCATATAGCCTTTGAGAATCCCGTCTTCGATCAGCACGGTCTCC
Organism: Novosphingobium sp.; assembly: GCA_050725835.1. Lineage (GTDB taxonomy): Bacteria > Pseudomonadota > Alphaproteobacteria > Sphingomonadales > Sphingomonadaceae > Novosphingobium. Next base: position 10,334 of record JBOHIC010000126.1, on the reverse strand, counting down.
TGCGTCGGGGTGCCCTCGTCGTCGATCGAGAGCGAGCCGCGCCGATTGAGGATCGAGCCATCGTCGACCACGGTCACCCCCGGCGCGCCGACCCGTTCGCCGATCCGGCCTGAGAACGCGCTGGTCCCCTTGCGGTTGAAATCGCCCTCGAGCCCGTGGCCGACCGCTTCGTGGAGCAGCACGCCGGGCCAGCCCGGGCCGAGCAGCACGGTCATCTCGCCCGCGGGCGCGGCCACGCTTTCGAGATTGGTTAGCGCCTGGCCCAGCGCCATGTCGATCGCGCGGTTCCAGGTCCTGGCCTCAAACAGTTCGTCATAAAGCCAGCGCCCGCCCATCCCGAAGCTGCCGGTTTCGCGGCGTCCGTTTTGCTCGGCGACGATGCCGACGTTGAGCCGCACCAGCGGGCGAACGTCGTGCGCGACGAAGCCGTCGGCGCGGACCACCTCGACCACCGACCAGCTCCCGGTGAGACTGCACGAAACCTGCGCCACGCGCGGATCGCGCGCGCGCGCAGCGGCGTCGATCGTCTCGAGCAGGCGGACCTTCTCCGCGAAGGGCATGGCGTCGAGCGGCGAAGCGTCGGTGTAGAGATGGCGGTTGTTGCGGCGCGGCGGCGGCGCGGGCGCGCCCTTTGCCGGATCGAGCAGAGCCAGCGTCTGCCCCGCGCGGCGGATCGCCTCGGCGCTGATTTCGTTGGCGTGGGCGAACCCGGTCATCTCGCCCGAAACCCCGCGCAGGCCAAAACCCGACTCGCGCGAGTAGTCGGCGGTTTTCAAGCGCCCGTCGTCGAACCCGAAAGCCTCGCTCGCGGTGAACTGGAGGAACAGCTCGCCGTCGTCGCACCGGGCCAGCGTTTCGCGCACGAGCGCCTCGGCCTGGGCGGGGTCGAGCTGGCGGTAGAGCAGCGAGCGGGGATCGAGTGGGGCGGTCATCCCCTTGGATATAAGGGGTTCAGATACTCGCGCCAGAGGCGATGTCGGGGAGTTGACCTTGATCGACCCCATCGGCCGGGCCGCCGACCAGCACGAAGCGGCGGTCGCAGTAGCCGCAGTCGACATAGCCGTGCTCGTCGATCTGCAGCCACACCCGCGGGTGGCCGAGGGCAGCGCCGCCGGGGATGTCGGTGGCGCCGTCGCAGGCGTTGCGGGCGGTAACGGTGCGGACGATTTCGGGCGGGCTGGTCATGCCCGCGCCCTAGCAACGCGGCGCCGGGGTTTCCAGCCTAGTTGTACTGTACCGTCACCGTAATGCTGCCGCGGTAGATGCCCGGCGCCTGGTTGGCGTTGACGTTCAATCGCCCGCCGATGAACAGCGAGAAAATTCCGGTGTTGCTGTTGATCTGATAGCGCTGCGCGTTGCCGTTGCCGGTGGTCAGGCCGACGCCGCGGCCATTGGCGTTGGGGTTGCCGGCAAAGGTGATCGTCGAATTGATCCCGAGAAAGACCTGGTCGAGCACCATCGCCTGGCCGGGGCCGGTGAGGTTGACGATCGAGTTGAGGCTGACCCGGGCGTTCATGTTCTTCGCGCCCATCCCGACGAATTCGGCGGGCTGGCAGGTTCCGATGCGGATGATCGGGCCGGTGACCGCGCAGCCGCTCAAGACCGGGTCGATGGTCACCGTCCCGGGCAGCGGACGCGCCGCGATCCGGCCGAAATCCATGTCGCGAACCTTAATCAGGCTTAGCGGAGAGACCACCACCGCCCGGCCCGCGCCGGTGGTGGTCGCGGTATCGTTTGGTCCGGCCAGTGTGGGGCTTGCAGCGAGCGCGAACCCGCACGAAACCGCGGCGCACAGCCAGCGCCACGCCTGTCGCGGCCCCCCGCCGCGGCAAGATTTGCCCCAAGTCATCGCCGCCGACCTAGCGGTTTGCGTGGCAAGGTTCCGTCAGGAAGTGTGGTTAACGGCGCTTAACGAAGCGATTTAGCCGCGCTCCGCGGAGGGTTTACGGCGCGGCGTTCCTGCCGCAAGAGCGCTCCGCGTGAGCCTGCCCCCCGCCATCGTCATCCGCGACCTCGTCAAGCGTTATGCGCCCGCGGGCAAGGCTGCGGGGAAGCTGGCGCTCGACGGGGTCAGCTTCGAGGTTCCGCAGGGCGGGATTTTTGGGCTGCTCGGCCCCAACGGCGCGGGCAAGTCGACCCTGATCAATATCCTTGCGGGCATGGTTAAGAAGACCGCCGGCAGCGCCGAAATCTGGGGTTTCGACATCGACAAGAACCCGCGCAACGCCAAGCGCGCGATCGGCATCGTGCCGCAGGAAATCGTCTTCGATCCGTTCTTCACGCCTTATGAGGTGCTCGAAAATCAGGCGGGGCTTTACGGGGTGGGGAAAGCGCTGCGGCGCTCCGAGACGCTGCTCCGCGAGGTGCATCTTTCCGACAAGCGCGACGCCTATGCCCGCACACTCTCCGGCGGAATGAAGCGGCGGCTGCTGATCGCCAAGGCGATGGTCCATTCGCCCCCGGTGCTGGTGCTCGACGAACCCACCGCCGGGGTCGACGTCGAGCTGCGCCGCCAGCTGTGGCAGCTGGTCGGTGAACTCAATTCCGAAGGGGTGACCGTGGTCCTGACCACCCACTACCTCGAGGAAGCCGAGCAGCTGTGCGACCGCATCGCGATCATCAACCACGGCAAGCTGATCGCCAACAAGCCGACCCGCGAGCTGGTCGAGATGGCGCGCGAGAAGGTGGTGGTGGTGACGGTCGACCGCGACCTGGCCGAATGTCCGAGCCATCCCGCCTTCCTCAAGTGCGAGCAGGCGGGCGAGCGGACCATCGAGGTGACTTACGACAAGGACCGCACCAACGCCGGCGAAGTACTCGCCGCGGTCCAGGGGATGGACTTCGGGATCGTCGACGTCAGCACCCGCGAGGCCGATCTCGAGGACGTCTTCGTCACCCTCACCAGCGCCGCGCGCGAGATTGCCTAGCGGCTATTGGACCGCGTGATGCGCCGGCGTTTCTGGCCGCCGGGTCCACACGCGCCGGACGTTGCGCCGCACCGGCTCGCCGCAGTGGCGGCAGGTTCCGACATAGTCGAGCATGTCGCGGCGGACCAGGTCGAGATCGGGATCGTGGCGGTTGAACCAGCACAGCGGAATTGACGAAGCCATAGCAGCGCCCCTCGGGATCGATCGGCGAATCCATCAATCGCCGGGGCGGCCCAAGGTTCCGCTGCGGCGCGTAATTCTTGCGGGCGCAGCCTCGCGCGGGCAAGAAGCCGCGATGCAGGCCGCGGCGCAGCAGTGGGACGTGATCGTCGTCGGCTCGGGCGCCGCTGGGCTGACCGCGGCGCTGGCGCTGGCCGAACGGTGCAAGGTCGCGGTGCTCGCCAAGGGCGGGCTCGCCGAAGGCTCGACCGCCTGGGCGCAGGGCGGGATTGCCGCGGTGCTCGATGCGGGCGACACTTTCGCCAACCACATCCGCGACACGATGATTGCCGGGGCCGGGCTCAACCGGCGCGAGACGGTCGAATTCGTGATCGAACGCGCGCCGCACGCAATCGAGCGGCTGATCGACCTCGGGGTGCCGTTCAACACCGAGGGCAAGGACCTTCACCTCACCCGCGAGGGCGGGCACTCGCACCGCCGCATTGTCCACGTCGCCGACGCGACCGGTTGGGCGGTGCAGGAAGCGCTGCTCAAGGCCGCCGAGGCGCACCCCAACATCGTCCTGCTCCCCGGGCGCTCGTGCATCGACCTGATCACCGGGCGGCACGAGGCGCGCTATTCGGGCTCGGGCCGGGTCTGGGGGGTCTACGCGCTCGACGAAGCCACCGGCGCGGTCGAGGCGCACACCGCGCGCGCCACCGTGCTGGCCACGGGTGGCGCGGGGCGGGTCTATCAGTTCAGCACCGCGCCCAGGGGGGCCACCGGCGACGGCATCGCCATGGCCTGGCGCGCGGGCGCGCGGGTCGGCAACATGGAAATGATGCAGTTCCACCCGACCTGCCTCTACAACCTCGAGATCAAGAACTTCCTGATCACCGAGGCGGTTCGCGGCGAGGGCGGGCACCTGCTCAATCCCAAGACCGGGCACCGCTACATGCCCGACTACGACGAGCGCGCCGAACTCGCCCCGCGCGATATCGTCGCGCGCGCCAACGATGCCGAGATCAAGCGCGACGGGCTCGATTTCGTCCACCTCGACATCAGCCACTTGGCCCCCGAGTTCGTCCGCGCGCATTTCCCGACGATCCACGAGAAGCTGCTCGGACTCGGCATCGACATGACCAAAGGGCCGATCCCGGTGGTCCCCGCGCAGCACTACACCTGCGGCGGAGTGGTGATCGATCTCGCCGGCCGCACCGACCTTCCCGGGCTCTACGCCGCGGGCGAATGCACCGAGAGCGGGCTCCACGGGGCCAACCGCCTCGCTTCCAACTCGCTGCTCGAATGCTTCGTATTCGGCGAGGCCGCGGCGGAAAATATCCTCGCCCGGTGGGACGAGTTCGATGCGCCGCCCGCGGTCCGCGCATGGGACGAAAGCCGCGTCACCGATTCGGACGAGGAAGTGGTCATCCAGCAAAGCTGGACCGAAATCCGCCGGTTCATGTGGAACTACGTCGGCATCGTCCGCACCACCAAGCGGCTCGAACGCGCCAAACACCGGATCGACCTGATGGCCGGCGAAGTCGCCGACTACTACGGCCACTTCCGCGTCTCGACCGACCTGATCGAACTCAGGAACCTGCTCCAATGCGCCGACCTGATCGTCCGCTCGGCGCTCGAGCGGAAGGAGAGCCGGGGGCTGCACTACACGCTCGACTATCCGGGCCTGCTCGGCGAGGCCAGGGACACCGTGCTGGTGCCCTGACCCCGCCGCCGCGGCTCAGCGCCGCGCGATCAGCAGTTCGAGCCGCTTGACCTCGCGGATCACGCGGTTGGCTTGCAGCGTCGGCCACATCGACAGCTTGATCGCCAGCGCCATCAGCGCCAGCACCGCGGCGGGGAGCCCCCAGCGCAGCGCTTCGAGCGTTTCGGTGGCGGTGAAAAACCGCCAGCCGGCCCACACCGAGGCGATGAACAGCACGGTCTGGACCGCCATCAGCACCATGCTGACCCAGCCGGCGGAATCGCGGAACAGCCCGAAGAACTGGGTGTAGAACCCCGGCTCCTCGCCGATCGCACGGAGCAGCTCGCGCTCTTCCGCCGCCAGCGCGGCGTCGATCTGCTGATCGAGGGTGTTGGTCATGGATCGTCTCCTTCAAGGATTGCCCTGAGCTTGCGCCGGGCGTTCATCAGCCGGGTCTTGACCGTCCCCGCCGGGACGGCGAGCGCGACCGCGACTTCGGCCACGCTCAATTCTTCGAAATGGTGCAGCGCGATCGCTGCGCGCTCGCCTGCCGGAAGGCCGCGGATCGCCGCCTGAAGCCGGCCGTGCCCGGAAGGCTCGACCGGCTCGGCCGCGGTTGGCTGCTCAGCCGCTTGCAGTTCGGCGGCGATCCGCCGCCGCTTGACCGCGGCCCCGATCTCCCCGGCGCAGGCGCGCGAGACGATCCGGTAGGCCCAGGCCGGAAAGGCCCGCTCGTCACGCAACCGGCCGAGTCCGCGGGCGATCTCGCCCCACCCGGCCTGCGCCGCGTCGCGCGCCATCTCGCGGTCTCCGGTCAGCCGCCAGGCGTGCGCGACAAGCCGCCCCTGCCAGCGCCGTGCGAGCTGCTCGAACGCAGGGCGGTCCCCGGCGCGCGCAGCGGCGACGAGATACTCGTCGAACAGCCGCTCGCTCGCTTGCCCCATCGGTTCGTCCCCACTGCTCACGTCGGTAAGGTAGGCCGGTTTGCGGTTTCGGTTCACCGCGGGTGCGAAAAAACTTCGCAGGCTTGCGGCCGGCCCACGGCTGTGGCCTATTTTGTAAACAAGCAACCGGGAGGACGCATGCCCCAGATCACCGCCAACGGCATCCAGATCGAATACGAATCGCACGGACGTCCGGAAGACCCGCCGCTGCTGCTGATCATGGGGCTGGGCGGGCAGCTGACGCTATGGCCGATCGAACTGGTCGAGGCGCTGGTCGCGCGCGGGTATCATGTGATCCGCTTCGACAACCGCGACATCGGGCTGAGCCAGAAGTTCGGCGAACACGGCATCCCCAATTTTCGCCGGGTCGCATTGATGCGGCTGTTCGGGCTGCGCGCGCGGATTCCCTATCGGCTGAGCGATATGGCCGCCGACGCGGTCGGGTTGCTCGATGCGCTGGGGATCGCCAAGGCGCACGTGGTCGGCGCCTCGATGGGCGGGATGATCGCGCAATTGGTCGCGGCGACATACCCGGAGCGCGTGCTGACGCTGACTTCGATCATGTCGACCACCGGCAATCGCAAGATGCCGCCGCCGCAAAAGGCGGCAATGGAAGCTTTGCTTGGCCGCGCTCCGGCGGGGGCGAGCCTCGAGCAGGTGATGCCCATCGGGCTAAATGTGTCAAAGGCGATCGGCAGCCCCGGCTACCCGCCCGACGAGCAGCGCACCCGCGAGCGGATCGAGCGCGACTTCAAGCGCAGCTTCTACCCCGAAGGCCCTGCCCGCCAGATCGCCGCGATCGTCGACGATGGCGACCGGCGAGCCCGGCTCAAGGCGGTCACCGCGCCGACTCTGGTGATCCACGGGGTGGACGATCCGCTGGTCCCGGTCGAAGGCGGACGCGACACCGCGGCGAACATTGCGGGCGCGAAGCTGCTCGAAATCCCCGGCATGGGCCACGACCTGCCGCTCGGCCTCGTCGAGACCATCGCAGATGCCATCGCGGGACATGCGCGGTAGGCTGGGGTCACACGAAGACACGAAGAGGCTGCGTCTGGCCCAAGGCCAGGGAATCCTTGAGACCTTGCGCGTAGGTCGGCGCGGGAAAGGAGAGCGGCTTCGCCGCAAACAGGACATCTTCGTGCCTTCGTGTCTTCGTGTGAGGTAACGCTGGAACGCCTCTGCGCCGAGCCGGCACGCTCACCCCCATTCGAGCATCCGCCCGGCAAGGATCAGCGCCATTCCGCCGAGCACCGAGGCGAGGCAGCCGGCGCGGCTGATCCCTTCGCCGATCCCGCCGGCGCTGCGCGAGCTGGCGATCAGGCCTGCCAGGAGTGAGCCGCCGACGCCGAGGAGGATGGTCATCCCCCAGCCCATCGGCACTTCGCCCGGATAGAAGAAGCGCGCGAGCGCTCCGACGAAGAGGCCGCCGACGATCGCGCCGATGATGTTGAGCATGGGGTCCGAGTCCTTCGTTGGAATCGTTCGCAGCCTAACCTCGGGGGCCGTTCGCGCAACAAGATTGCGGGGGCGGATTCGATCCGTGTCAACGCCCCGGAGCGACTGTCCCCGGGCAAAAATTTTTTCACAGATTCACTTTGACTCTTGCGCATCCCGCCAGCCCAGACTTTCCGGCGCGTCGCTGCACTGCGGGATAGGCGGACGCTGCGGAAAGCACGCCTCGCGAAGCCTAATCGAGAATTTACCCTCTTGCGCGCGAATCAGGATGAGGCACTATGGATAGTGGTCCAGCTAACGGGGGGACCTCTAGACCTAGTTTTCGCATCCTGACCGCGGGTTTCCGCGGCTGGGGCGGATTCGGGCCGGTCGCAGGGCCTCCGGACGTCGGCCATGTGGAACGAATGGGGAAAACTTTTTCCCTTTCGGACCGGCTTTTTGCTAGTCTGGCGGCTTGCCCGCCGATTCGAACGAATGCGGAACAAGGCGCGCACCGCGCTGGTTCGGCGAAATGGGGGCGGAACGTGGATTTCAGGGACGGAGACGAGCCGACGATGGCCGATGTCGATGCAGTGCTGGAAATCGATGCCGGTATTGCTCCGGCCAAGCAGGAGGCGGGCGCGCGCCCGGCAGTGCCGATGACCGACAAGAGCGACGCGGGTTCCGAAGCGCTGGTGGCGGAGATCGGGGCGGAGGTGCTGGCCAAGGTGCTGGCCAAGCCCGCCGCGCTCGACGATTCGAAGTCGGTCCAGGCGCGCCGCTTCACGATTCAAACCGATGCGAGCCGCGACGCGCTGCTCACCGAATTCGGCAAGGACACGCTCGACGACCGCTACCTGCTCCCGGGCGAAACCTACCAGGATCTCTTCGCCCGCGTCGCCGACGCCTATGCCGACGACCAGGACCACGCCCAGCGGCTCTACGACTACGTCTCGAAGCTGTGGTTCATGCCGGCGACCCCGGTGCTCTCGAACGGCGGAACCGGGCGCGGGCTGCCGATCTCTTGCTACCTCAATTCGGTCGACGACAGCCTCGAAGGCATCGTCGGGACCTGGAACGAGAACGTCTGGCTGGCCAGCCGCGGCGGCGGCATCGGGACCTACTGGGGCAACGTTCGCGGGATCGGCGAGCCGGTGGGGCTCAACGGCAAGACCAGCGGGATCATCCCCTTCGTGCGGGTGATGGATTCGCTCACCCTGGCGATCAGCCAGGGCTCGCTGCGGCGCGGCTCGGCGGCCTGCTACCTCGACGTATCGCACCCAGAGATCGAGGAGTTCCTCGAAATCCGGAAGCCCAGCGGCGACTTCAACCGCAAGGCATTGAACCTCCACCACGGGGTGCTGCTCACCGACGAATTCATGGAAGCGGTGCGCGACGGCACCGAGTTCAAGCTGCGCAGCCCCAAGGACGGCAGCGAGCGCGGCTCGGTCGATGCGCGCAGCCTGTTCCAGAAGCTGGTCGAGAACCGGCTGGCGACGGGCGAGCCCTACATTGTCTTCTCAGACACGGTGAACCGGATGATGCCCAAGCATCACCGCGAACTGGGACTCAAGGTCTCGACTTCGAACCTGTGTTCGGAAATTACGCTGCCCACCGGGCGCGACCACCTCGGTAACGATCGCACCGCGGTGTGCTGCCTCAGTTCGCTCAACCTCGAAACCTGGGACGAGTGGAACGGCGACAAGGTGTTCATCGAGGACGTCCTGCGTTTCCTCGACAACGTCCTCCAGGACTATATCGACCGCGCCCCCGACGAGATGGCCCGGGCGAAGTATTCGGCGATGCGTGAGCGTTCGGTCGGCATGGGGGTGATGGGCTTCCATTCGTTCCTGCAGATGAAGGGCGTCGCCTTCGAGAGCGCGATGGCCAAGGCGCTCAACCTCAAGATGTTCAAGCACATCGCGGCCAAGGCCGACGAGGCCTCGATGATGCTCGCGCAGGAACGCGGCGCCTGTCCCGACGCCGAGGAGCGCGGCTACATGCAGCGCTTTTCGTGCAAGATGGCGATCGCGCCGACCGCCTCGATTTCGATCATCTGCGGCGGGACCTCGGCCTGCATCGAGCCGATCCCGGCCAACATCTACACCCACAAGACGCTCTCGGGCTCCTACTCGATCAAGAACCCCTACCTCGAAAAGCTGCTCGCCACGAAGAACAAGGATTCGACCAACGTGTGGAATTCGATTCTCGAGCGCGGGGGCTCGGTGGCGCACCTCGATTTCCTCAGCCCCGAGGAGAAGGCGGTCTACAAGACCAGCTTCGAGATCGACCAGCGCTGGCTGCTCGAGTTCGCCGCCGACCGCACGCCCTACATCGACCAGGCGCAGTCCTTGAACCTCTACATCCCGGCCGACGTCGAGAAGTGGGACCTGATGCAGCTCCACTTCCAGGCGTGGGAGAAGGGGATCAAGAGCCTCTATTACCTGCGCTCGAAGTCGGTCCAGCGGGCGGGCTTTGCCGGCGGAGTCGAAGCCGACAACACCGCCGAAGCGCCGGTGATGGAGCTCGCCGGGCCGACGGACTACGAGGAATGCCTGGCCTGCCAGTAGGGCGGAGGCGGACCGCCGTTACATCTCCCGACAATTCCGGTCTTGCGCTGGCCGCGAACCCCTGCTTGGAGTTGCGAACGATTCGCAACAACCGGCTTGGAGTGACTGATGCGCAAGTGGCACCGTTGGATCAGCGTGGTGTTCGGGGTGTTCCTGCTGTGGATTTCGGTGACCGGAGTGCTCAGCCAGGTCGGCAGCCTGGTCAACAACGGCGGGTTCGAGAAGGAGGAGCGCGGGCCGAAGTCGGCGGGCGGGGTTATCCCCGCGGCGCAGGCGCACGAGGAGCCGGCGGTCGCTCCGGCGAAGCCCTCATTCGTCTGCCCGGCGGAGATGACCTGCCGGCCCAAGCCGCCGCCGCGCAAGTGGGACGTCGGGTTGCTCCATCATCTCCACTCGGGCGAGAGCTTTGGGCCGGTGGGGGTGGTGATTTCGCTGCTCAGCGGAGTGGCGCTGCTGTTCTTCGCCTTCTCGGGGCTGTGGATGTACGTCTCGATGTGGCGCGGCCGCGGGCGCGGCGGCAAGTCCGGGGTGTTCTGGGACTAGTGGGGGTTCGCGCGGGAGACGCCGAACCCCCACCCCCAACCCCTCCCCG
>JBOHIC010000125.1:0-24104 GCA_050725835.1 Novosphingobium sp. | reverse complement strand
ACCTGCGCTACATGCCGCGGCTGACCCCGGCGCAGCAGGCCGCCGCGGCCAACTTCGGCCACTTCCCCCGCGCCGCCGAGATCGGCCGCGACGATCCGCGGGTCGCCGCTTACGCCAAGCCGCTCGCGCGCCCCGCGCTCGCGGCGGCCGACACCCCGCTGGTCCCGGCGGGGCAGCCGCTCGGCAAGGGCAAGGGCAAAAAGGACGAGAGGAAGGGCAAACCCGTCAAGGTGGCCGAGGCGCCGCCGCCGCCGGTGCCGCAACCGCGACGCGAGGAGACGACGGCCGGGCTGGTCACGCCGACTCCTTCTCCGGTCGCCGTGTCCATTGCGCCTCCGGCTACCGTGACGGTCGCCGAGTCTGCTCCCGCACGGGTTTTCGCGACCAAGCCTGCCGATCCTGCGCCCGCGCCGGTCCAGGTCGCGGTTGAATCGCCGGCGCCCGCCTTCGATCTCGCCGCTGCCGCACCGGCGGCGGCTGCGCCTGCTGCGGCGGCTCCGCGCCCGAGCCTGTCGGACGCCTTCGCCGATCTTGGCCGGCCAGACGCCGCCGCCACGGTGGCCGCGGGGGCGGTCGATGTCCGCCGGGTCACCCCGGTGCGCCCGGCCCCCGCCACCGCGACCGCTGCGGCCAAGCCCGCCGCCAAGGCCCCGGCCAAGCCCGCGCACCCCAGCCGAATCTGGGTCCAGGTGGCCACCGGGCGCGACAAGGCCGCGCTCGGGTTCGACTGGCGGCGGCTGGTGCGCGAGGACGCCGCGGTTTTCCGCGGCAAATCGCCCCACGTCAGCGCCTGGGGGCAAACCAATCGGCTGCTCACCGGACCGTTCGAGACCCAGGCCGCGGCCAATGCCTTCATCGCCCAGCTGCGCCGCGCCGATGTCGACGGGGCCTTCCTGTGGACCAGCCCGGCGGGCCAGGTGGTCGATGCGCTGAGCGTCAAGTAGGTCGCCCGGGCATTCCTTTTCCACACCTTGTAAACAGGCTTGTCGAGTTTTGCGCAGCCCCGGGATTCGCCGTTCTTGTCGGCGGGCGGGGTCCCGGCGCATCGGGGGCACACGCACTGGGGAGCCGAACGGACCAATGATGAAGGGCCACCGCGAAATCGCCCACGACGACGACGACGCCGCGCCGGTCGATATGCTCGCCTCGCTGTTCGAGGCGCGCGGCTGGCCGTGCGAGTTCGTCGGCGAAGACGAACTCTCCGGCGAAGTCCAGGGGAGCTGGGCGAACTACACCATCCGCGGCATCTGGCGGCGTGAGGACCACGTCCTCCAGCTGCTCTGCCTGCCCGACATCCGCATCCCCGACGACAAGCGCGCGGCGGTGTTCGAGCTGCTCGCGCTGGTCAATGAGCAGCTCTGGGTCGGGCATTTCGACGTCTGGTCGAATGGCGGGGTGCTGCTCTATCGCCACGGGCTGATGCTCGGCGACGACGGCCTGCTCAGCCTCGTCCAGGCGCAGACCGCGGTCGAAGCCGCTATCGACGAGTGCGACCGCTTCTACCCCGCGTTCCAGTTCGTGCTGTGGGGCGACAAGAGCCCGGCCGAAGCTCTAGCCAGCGCGCTGGTCGACGCGGCGGGGGAGGCGTGACACCTTAGCCCCTCCTCTTTAGGGGAGGGGTTTGGAGTTCCGCGGTGCCCGATCTCAATTCCATCCTCATCGTCGGCTGCGGCAACATGGGCGGGGCGATGCTCGCCGGGTGGCTCGCGGCGGGGCGCGATCCGGCGGGGTTCGTGGTGGTCGATCCGCTGCTGGGCGAAGCGCCCGCCGGGGTGACGCTGCTGCGCGAACTACCCTCGGGCAAGTTCGATGCGATCCTGCTGGGGATCAAGCCGCAGGGCTTCGCCGATCTTGCCCTAGCGCTCGAGCCGCTCGTCGGGCCGGAAACCACATTGCTCTCGCTCCTCGCAGGGATGGATCTGGCGACGCTCACCGCGCGCTTTCCCCGGGCCGGGGCTGTCGTTCGGATCATGCCCAACCTCGCCGCCGCGCTCGGCAAATCGCCGCTCGCGCTGGCCGGGAACGTGTCGGAGCGAGCGGCAATCGACGCAATGCTCTCCCCGCTCGGGGCGCCCGAATGGTTCGCCGATGATCGCCTGTTCGACGCGCTGACTGCGCTGGTCGGCTCGGGCCCGGCCTTCGTTTACCGCTTCCTCGATGCCCTGGGGCATGCCGCGGCGGAACTGGGCATCGCACCCGCGCAGGCGCAGCGGCTCGCGCTGGCCACGGTCGAAGGGGCGGCCGCGCTCGCGGCTGAATCGGACCAGTCGCCGGCCGATCTCGCCGCTCGCGTCACCAGCGCCGGGGGCACCACCGCCGCCGGGCTCGCCGTGCTCGACGCCGACGACGCGCTGGCGCGGCTGATTTCCGCGACCTTGCGCGCCGCACGCGACCGCGGAAGCGAGCTGGCGCACGATTTCGCCTGATACATTCTGCGACAAGCCCATGTCGTGTTTCGCTTGAAAGCCTTAACCGGAAAGCCGATATTGTGCCTCGCGCCCCGCGATCTCGCGGGCGCGCACTGAGGAGTTGCAAGACCATGGCTAATTGGAACGACCCCCAGCCCAGGCCGAAGGACCTCGGGACTGGCTTCGGCGCGTCCCCCAGCCTCAACGGACAGGCCGTCGGCCAGACTGCGGTCTACGACCAGGGCCTGCGCCGCCACATGCTCTCGATCTACAACTACATGGCCTCGGGCGTGCTGCTATCGGGCGTGATCGCGCTGCTGTTCGCGCGCTCGGGCTTCGCCGCGCAGGTCATCGGCACCCCGCTGTGGTGGGTGATCGCGCTCGCCCCGCTCGGTTTCGTGTTCGGCATGAGCTTCGGCGCCAACCGGATGCAAACCGGCACCCTCCAGGCGATGTTCTGGGGTTTCTGCGCGGTCATGGGACTTTCGCTTTCGACGATCTTCCTGGTCTTCACCGGGGCCTCGATCGCGTCGACCTTCTTCGCCACCGCGGGTGCCTTCGCCGGACTCAGCCTGTTCGGCTACACCACCCAGCGCAACCTGACCGGAATGGGCTCGTTCCTGATCATGGGTCTGGTCGGGATCATCATCGCGATGGTGATCAACATCTTCCTGCAATCGCCGGGGCTGATGTTCGCGATCTCGATCCTCGGCGTGCTGATCTTCGCAGGCCTCACCGCTTACGACACGCAGCGGCTCAAGGAGCAGTACTACCATGTCGCCGGAAGCGATTTTGCCGGCAAGGCCGTGGTGCTAGGCGCGCTCACGCTCTACCTCGATTTCATCAACATGTTCCAGTTCCTGCTGAGCTTCCTCGGCAGCCGCGAATAGCCCCGTTTTCTGGGTGAAACGCTTGCCCGGCGCGGTCACTGGCCGCGCCGGGCATTTTCTTTGGCGTCGTTAACCGCTAAGGGCGGCGCTTCAGCAAGGGGCAAGCTTCCCCGGGGCACAATCCGGTTTCGGTACGAGGAACGACCAGGCAATGCCGAGCGCGACGAAATTCTGGATCGGCGGAATCGCCATCGCTTTGCTTGCGGCCACGCCGGGCATGGCGAAGAAAAAGAAGGTCGTGCCGCCGCCTCCGCCCGCGCCGGTGGTGATCCCGGTGGTGGTGATCCCGCCCAAGCCCTATCCGCCGATGCGCGCCGCGCCCAACCTGACCATTCCCGCGGTCGGGCTCGACGGGGTGCGCCAGACGGTCAACGCCCGGATTTCAACCGCACAGACCACCTGGAACCTGCGTTCGGCGTGGAATGTCGCTGCGCTCAACTGCCAGCAGCCGCAGCACGCCGGGATCCTCACTGGCTACAAGGCCTATCTCAAGACCCATGCCCGGGCGCTACGGGCGGCCAACCTCGGCGTCGACGCCGCTTACAAGAAGCAGGCCGGAATCAAGGGCACCGCCTGGATCCGCGCGCGCGAAGCCTACATGACCAAGGTCTACAACTACTACGCATCGCCGCCGACGCTGCCCGCGTTTTGCGATGCCGCGCTGGCGATGAGCCTGGCTTCGGCGCAGGTTCCGGTCGGCGGACTCGACGCGTTCAGCGCGGCAGAACTGCCCAAGATCGAAGGTGTGTTCGAGAACTTTTTCAAGGCATACGAGCAGTACCGGGTCGATCTCGCGCTGTGGGAGGCGCGGTATGCCCCGCCGCCGCCCGCGCCGCTCACCTTGCCTGCGATCGTGCCGACTTTCGGTCCTGCCAACCCCGCGCCTACGGTCGCCTCCCCGGTCGCCAGCGCGGCCCCGGCGGCCACGCCCAGCCCGAGCATCGGACGCTAGAATTTAGCTCTTTCCCGCTGCCGCCCTTGTCGCTAAGGGGGCCGCTCTTCGCGCGGGGGACCCCACGCGAAGGCACACTGGAACGGGGCCGTAGCTCAGCTGGGAGAGCGCGTCGTTCGCAATGACGAGGTCAGGGGTTCGATCCCCCTCGGCTCCACCAGTGCGCCGGTATTTGTTCCAGCTCGGCCTGCAAACGGCACCGGACTGCGCTTCCGGTGCTCACGACCCGAATGGTCGCTGCGCGCCGGTTCTCGTCCGGCGCCATTCTCGGCTCGACCTGAAGCAAATCTCGGCACACTGGTTCCGCAGCCACAGAGGGGCTAACCCACTGCCATGCACTTTCTCGACCAGGCCAAGATCTTCATCCGCTCGGGCCAGGGCGGCCCGGGTTCGGTGTCGTTCCGGCGCGAGAAATATGTCGAATACGGCGGACCCGATGGCGGCAACGGCGGACGCGGGGGGGACATCGTGTTCGAGGCGGTGCCCGGGCTCAACACCCTGATCGACTTCCGCTACGCCCAGCACTTCAAGGCCCAGCGCGGCGTCCCCGGATCGGGCAAGGACCGCACCGGCGCGGCCGGGCGCGACCTGGTGATCAAGGTTCCGATCGGAACCCAGGTGCTCGACGACGACCGCGAGACCGTACTGCTCGACCTGGTCGAGGCGGGGCAGCGGGTCGTCCTCCTCGAAGGCGGGATGGGCGGGCGCGGCAACGCCAGCTACAAGACCAGCACCAATCGCGCGCCGCGCCAGCACCAGCCGGGCGAGGTCGGGCAGGAAATGTACGTCTGGCTGCGGCTCAAGCTGCTTGCCGACGCCGGCCTCGTGGGCCTGCCCAACGCCGGCAAATCGACCTTCATCAACCAGGTCTCGAACACCAAGGCCAAAGTCGGCGACTATGCCTTCACCACGCTCACCCCGCAGCTCGGGGTGGTGCGCCACCGCAACCGCGAGTTCGTCCTGGCCGACATTCCCGGGCTGATCGAGGGCGCGGCCGAGGGCGCGGGGATCGGCGACCGCTTCCTTGGCCACATCGAACGTTGCCGGGTGCTGATCCACCTGATCGACATCCACGGCCACGACCCGGCCGAAGCGCTGCGGGTGATCGAGGACGAACTCGCCGCCTACGGTGCAGGTCTGGCGGACAAGCCGCGGCTGGTAGCGCTCAACAAGGTCGACCTGGTCGACGCCGAGCTGGCTGGGGCCTTCGCCGCAGAACTGCGCGATGCGGGCGCGGAACGTGTGTTCCCGATTTCTGGCGCGACGGGGCAGGGGCTAGATGCTCTGCTCGACGCAGTGCTCGACCACTTGCCTGCGGCGACCGTCACCGAACGCCCCGAGGGCGAGCAGGAGGCGGCGGATGATACGCCGTGGTCGCCGCTCTAGAGTGTTCACACGAAGGCACGAAGACACGAAGGCGTCACCTGGCGCCGCAGGCTTCTGAGTTCATCTGACGACGCGCCAAACGACACCGCCGGAAAGAGGGGGCGCCTTCGCCGCGAGCGCGCCAACTTAGTGGCTTCGTGTCTTCGTGTGAACAAGCTCTTGCGGCGCTGCCTTCAATCGCTAAGCCCGCGCCGATGCCCGTCACTCGCCTCCAGCACCTGACCGACCCCGCCGCCTGCCCGCGGCTGGTGGTCAAGGTCGGTTCGTCGCTGTTGGTCGGCGATGAGGGCGTGCGGCGTCAATGGTTGGCCGGCCTGGTCGCGGAGATCGCCGCGGCGTGCGCTCGGGGCCAGCAGGTGATCGTGGTCTCGTCGGGCGCGATTGCGCTGGGGGCGGCCACACTGCGTCTCGACAAGGGCGGGCGCGGGAGCCTCGCCGATGCGCAGGCGGCGGCCGCCGTCGGCCAGATTGCGCTCGCCGGGCTGTGGGCCGAACTGCTCGCAGGCCACGGACTGACCGCGGCGCAGCTGCTCCTGACCCTCGACGATCTCGAAGACCGCCGCCGCTATCTTAATGCCACCGCGACGCTCGCGCGGCTGCTCGATGCGGGCGCGGTGCCGGTGGTCAACGAGAACGATTCGGTCGCCACGCAGGAGATTCGCTTCGGCGACAACGACCGCTTGGCGGCGCGCGTCGCCCAGGCCGCGGGGGCGAGCGCGGTGCTGCTGCTTTCGGACGTAGACGGCCTGTTCGACCGCCATCCGGACGAACCTCAAGCTCACTTGATATCTGAGGTAAAGGGCGTAACTGCCGACATTTATGCGATGGCAAGCGCCGCTTCGGGGTCGGGGTTGGGCTCGGGCGGAATGACCGCGAAACTGCAGGCGGCGGAGATCGCCGAGCGCGCCGGGATCGCGCTCGCCATCGCCAGCGGGCTGCACGACGCCCCGATAGGGCGCGCGACCGAGGGCGGGATCGGCACATTGTTCCTGCCCAAGCGCAACGCCCCTGCGCGCAAGGCCTGGCTCGGCGGGCGGCTGCGCTTGAAGGGCGCGCTGACGGTCGATGCCGGCGCGGCGCGGGCCTTGGCGGGCGGGAGCAGCCTGCTCGCGGCGGGGATCGTCGCAGTCGAGGGAGCGTTCGTTCGTGGCGACGCGGTGGCGATCCGCGATGCGACCGGATGCACCCTCGCGCACGGCCTCAGCGAATACGATGCGGCCGACTGCGCGGCGATCCTCGGGCGCAAGTCGGGCGAGCACGCCGCGCTGCTCGGCTACGCGCCGCGCTCGGCGGTGGTCCACCGCGATCAGCTGGTCCTGCTGTGACCATCGCGGTGACCGGCGCGACCGGGTTCGTCGGCCAGACGCTGCTCGACCAAGCCGGGCGCGAGGTCCGCGCACTGGCGCGCAAGCCGCAGGGCCCGCGCGAGCGGGTCGAGTGGATCGCCGGCGACCTTGCCGACAAGCCCGCGCTGACGAGCCTGCTCGCAGGCGCCGAAGCGGTGATCCACGTCGCCGGGGTGGTCAACGCGCCCGACCCGGCAGGGTTCGAGGCGGGCAACGTCGCCGGCACGCTCAACGTGATCGAAGCCGCGGTCGCCGCTGGGGTTCCGCGGCTGGTGTTCGTCTCCTCGCTCGCCGCGCGCGAGCCTTCGCTCTCGGCCTACGGGGCGAGCAAGGCGCGCGCCGAAAAACTGGTCATGGCCAGTGGGCTCGACTGGACGATCGTCCGGCCCCCGGGAATCTACGGGCCGCGTGACACCGAGTATTTCGATCTGTTCCGCCTCGCCCGGTGGGGTGTGCTGCCCGTGCCGCCGCGTGAGGGGCGCTCGTCGTTGCTCCATGTCGACGACCTCGCCCGGCTGCTGCTCGCACTGGTCCCCGGCGGCGAGGCCGTGACGCACAAGGTGTTCGAGCCCGACGACGGCCACAAGGGCGGCTGGAGCCATTATGAGCTGGCCCGCGCGGTCGGCTGGGCGATGGGGCGGCGGCCGTGGGTGGTCCACCTCAGCCGTGCCTCGCTCGAGCGCGCCGCGCGCGCGGACCGCTTCGTGCGGCGCGCCAAGGCCAAGCTCACCCCGGACCGCGCCGCCTATATGGCGCACCCCGACTGGGTGGTCAGCCGCGGTGCCTGCCCGCCGTCCGCGCTGTGGCTACCCAAGGTCCCGACCCGCGAAGGGCTCAAGGCGACGGCGCAGTGGTACCGCGACAATGGGTGGGTCTGACTGCGCGTTGGACTCGATCCATTCCCCCTCATAGGCTCCGCCCGGGTTCGCGAGTCGCGTTGGCGGGAACGGCTGCCATGTCCATGACAACCAGGGGAAAAACGATGAAACGGATCCTACTCGTCGCGCTGCTCGCCAGCGTCGCGGCCTGCTCGCAGCCCGCGCCCGCGCCCGAGGCGACCGCCGAGGCCACCACCGCCGAGGCCGCCGGGCCGATCGCCGCGGACGGCAAGTCTTCGGTCGGCAAGTTCAAGGTCACCACTTCGGACGGCAAGGTGTACATGGAAGAGGACAGGGCCGACGGCACCTACACCTCCACCCAGGACGGCAAGGAAGTCGAAACCGGCAAGTGGGTGCAGAAATCGCCCTCGCAGTTCTGCTACACCAAGGACGAGAAAGAGCCGAAGGAGAAGTGCAACACCGAGCAGGTCGACGACAAGGGCGTGTGGACCACGGTCAACGCCGAAGGAAAGACCTCGACGGTGGAGCGCGTCGAAGGCTGATCGCGCGCTGGTGCGCCCGGCGGTCCGTCGCCGGGCGCACCTGTTCGATTAGCGCCGATCCTGCCGCGGCTGGGCCATGAAGGCGTAGCGCCGCACCCGGCCTTCGATCATGCTCTTCTTGAACTGGACGCGCATCGTCTCGGCCCCGTCCGAGGTGCGGCAGACCACGTGGGTTCCGCCCGCGGGCAGCGTCTCGATCGCGCTGATGCTCACCCCGGCCTTGCGGCACTGCTCCTCGACCTGCGCTTCGGGCAGGGAAACGTTCATCGCCCGGCTCATGCCCGGGCTCCGGCGTAAGTGGCGACACCCAACCGGGCGCGCAGCTCGCGCAGCAGCCCGGCGTAGTGCGCGACGGGATTGCAGCGCGACGCTGCGGCCTGGCCGGCGCGGATCAGCGCGACCTGGTGGCGGAATAGAAGTTCGTTGAGGTCCATCTCGGGCTCCATATGCGGGAGCGCGGTGGTCTCTCAGTCGGCGGAATGCGGGGATGTCCGGCCGATGGCGTTGATATAGGGTAAAACCCAAGAAAATTCAATGAGTAAATAATTGACAGCGGGTTCAACGGCGTAGCGGAGCGGCGCTCAGAACGCGGGATCGAACCCCGGCGGCAGCTCGACCGGCATAACCTCGCCGTGGATGCCGCATTCGGTTTTGTCCCAGCCCTGCCAACGCCCCGAGCGCGCATCTTCGCCCGCTGCGACGCGTGAGGTGCAGGGCGAGCAACCGATCGAGGGGTAGCCCTGCGCGACCAGCGGGTGGCGCGGGAGGCCGGCCGCGGCGAAGTAGGCAGCGACCTGGTCGCCGCTCCAGTCGGCCAGCGGGTTGACCTTGAGCCGGCCCAGCGCATCGGTGGTGTCGATTTCGAAGCGCGGCAGCCCGGCGCGGCTCGAGCTCTGGAAGCCCTTGCGCCCGGTGAAGCTCGCGTCGAACCCGGCGAGCGCGCGGGCGAGCGGCTGGACCTTGCGGATATCGCAGCAGCCGTCGGGATCGTAGGACCATCTGAGCCCGCTTTCGTCGCGCTTCGCGAGCAGTTCGGCGTCGGGGGTCAGGTCGATCGGGTTGGTCAGCCCGAGCCGCGCGACAAGCTCGTCGCGGTAGGCGAGCGTCTCGGGAAAGTGCTTGCCGGTTTCGAGGAACAGCACCGGCACGGTCGGGTCCACGCTCGCGATCAGGTGGAGCAGCACCGCGCTTTCCGCGCCGAAGCTCGAAACCGCGGCGATCCGCCCGGCGAGGCCCTCATTCAGCACCGCCGCGAGCATGTCGCGGGTCGCCACCCCGGCGAAGCGCGCTTCGAGCGTCGCAACCTCGGCCGCGGTGAAGCGCGGGCCGGTGTCGAGCAGATCGAGGCGGCGCGCGGCTTCAGCCATGGCGCAGGCGCCAGATCGGGGAGCGGCTGTCGGCGGCTGGCTGATAGACCTCGTCGTAGCGCGCGAAGGCGGCCCCGGCGTCGGCCGGATCGAGTGCAACCTCGGGGGCGAAGGCGTCGAACCCGCAGCGGCGCATGAAAGCAAGCTGGTCGATCAGCACATCGCCCACCGCGCGCAGCTCGCCGCCGTAGCCCGCCTCGCGCAGGATGCGCGCGGCGGAATAGCCGCGCCCGTCGCCGAAGCCTGGAAAGTTGACCTCGATCAGTCGTAGCCGCTCGAGATGCGGGATCAGATCGCGCGCGTCGTCGCCCGGCTCGAGCCGCACCGCCGAAGCGTTGGTCTGCCCGGCGAAAGAATCGACCGTCACCCCGGGATCGGCCACCAGCTCGTCGTCGCGGAAGCGAAACTGCGCCTCAGCCATAGAGCGCCTCCTTGAACGGGGCCATGCCGATCCGGCGGTAGGTGTCGAGGAAGCGCTCGCTGCCCTGCTTGTTGGCGAGATAGACGTCTGTGGCGGTGTCGACCGCGGCGACGATCCCGTCCTCGTCGAAACCGGGCCCTGTGATCTGGCCGAGCGAGGTGTCCGCACCCTCGCATCCGCCGAGCAGCAGCTGGTAGTTCTCGGTGCCCTTGCGATCGACCCCGAGGATGCCGATGTGCCCGGCGTGGTGGTGACCGCAGGCGTTGATGCAGCCCGAAATCTTGAGCTTCAGCTCGCCGATCTCCGCCTCGCGGCCGGCAAAGCGTTCGGAAATCTTCTGCGCGATCGGGATCGAGCGGGCGTTGGCGAGGCTGCAGTAGTCGAGGCCGGGGCAGGCGAGGATGGCGCCGATCAGGTCGAGGTTGGGAGTGCCCAACCCGGCCGCGTCGAGCGCCTGCCACACCGCGTAGAGATCGGCTTTGCGGACGTGCGGCAGGACGATGTTCTGCGCATGCGTGACGCGCAGCTCGTCGAAGCTGTAGTCGCGCGCGAGATCGGCCATTCGGCGGATCTGGTCGCTGGTGGCGTCGCCGGGGATGCCGCCGACCGGCTTCAAACTGATCGTCGCGGCGATGTAGCCGGGCTGCTTGTGGGCGAGGCAGTTGCGCGTCACCCACAGCGCGAAGTCGGGGTCCGAACGGTCCACTTCGTCCGGTGCCCCGACTTCGAAATTGGGATCGGCGAAAAACTCGGAAATCCGCGCCAGCTCGGCGGTCGGCGGCTCGATCCCCTGGCTTAGCAGGTGAGCGAACTCTTCCTCGACCTGGCGGGTGTATTCGGCGACCCCGAGCTCGTGGACGAGAATCTTGATCCGCGCCTTGTACTTATTGTCGCGGCGTCCGTATCGGTTATAGACGCGAAGGCAAGCCTCCGCATAGGTTATCATCTGATCGAGCGGGACGAACCCGTTGACCAGCGGCGCGATCATCGGAGTGCGGCCCATGCCCCCGCCGACGTAGAACGCCGCGCCCAGTTTTCCTGCGCCGTGCCGCACGATCTGGATGCCGATATCGTGGAGCTTCATCGCCGCGCGATCGGTGTCCGAAGCGATCACTGCGATCTTGAACTTGCGGGGCAAGAAGCTGAATTCGGGGTGGAAGGTGCTCCACTGGCGCAGCAGCTCGGCGTGGGGGCGCGGATCGATCAGCTCGTCTGCGGCGGCGCCAGCGTACTGGTCGGAACTGATGTTGCGGATGCAGTTGCCGCTGGTCTGGATCGCGTGCATCTCGACGCTCGCGAGATCGGCGAGAATGTCGGGCGCGTCCTCGAGCTTGATCCAGTTGTACTGGATGTTCTGGCGGGTGGTGAAGTGACCGTAGCCGCGGTCGTACTTGTCGGCGATGTCGCCGAGCACCCGCATCTGCGCGCTGCTCAGTGTGCCATAGGGCACCGCGACACGCAGCATGTAGGCGTGGAGCTGGAGGTAGAGCCCGTTCATCAGCCTGAGCGGCTTGAACTGGTCCTCGCTCAGGTGACCCTCGATCCGCCGCCGGGTCTGGTCGCGAAACTCCTCGACGCGGGCGTCAACCATGGCCTGGTCGTAATGGTCGTAGCGATACATCAGATCACCCAGTTGCCGGCTTCGGGGTCGGCCGGCTTCAGCGTAAGGTCGGGGCGAACGGTCGGGCCGAGCGCGCGGATGCGTTCCTTGATGTGCGCGGGGCGGATGCCGTCCACGTCCTTGGCGGCGTCGATCGCGTAGGCCGCGTTGACCCGCCGCGCGGCCTGCTCGCGGGCGAGGATGGTGTCGCCGTGATCGCCGACATCGACCGCGTCCTCGACGTGGAGCGACCACTGCACCCCGTCCCACCAGGTCACCGCACCGCTCTTGAGGTCGTTGCCGGTGAGCACCTTCATGGCAGCGCCTCCAGCGCCAGCGTGCGCAGTTCCGCGGCTTCGGGCGCGGCGGCGACTTCGCCGATGACGATCACCGCGGGGCTCTTGACCCTTTGTTTGGTCACCAGGACGGCAAGCCCGGCAAGTTCGGCGCGGAGCACGCGCATGTCGCCGCGGGTGGCGTTCTCGATCACCGCTACCGGAACCTCGGGCGAAAGCCCGTCGCCGATCAGCTTCTCGGCGATCGCTTCGGCGGTGGCGACGCCCATGTAGATCACCAGGGTGCGTCCGTGGCCGGCGAGGCCCGCCCAGTTCTGCTCGGAGAGCCCCTTGCACTGCCCGGCGACGAAGCTGACCACCGAGGCGCTGCGGCGATGGGTGAGCGGGATTTGCGCCGCTGCGGCGGCGCCAAGCGCTGCGCTGACTCCCGGAACCACCTCGACCGGCACTCCCGCTGCGCGGCATGCTTCGGCCTCTTCGCCGCCGCGCCCGAAGACGAACGGATCGCCGCCTTTAAGCCGCACGATGTCGTTACCTGCGAGCGCCTCGCGCACCAGCAGCGCGTCGATCTCGTGCTGCGCCATGGTGTGGCGCGAACGCCGCTTGGCGACCGAGATCAGCTTCGCGGCGGGGTTTGCCAGCGCGAGCACCGCAGGATCGACCAAGCCGTCGTGGACGATCAGCCGGGCGGCCATGATCAGCCGCGCCGCGCGCAGCGTCAACAGGTCGGGATCGCCGGGGCCGGCGCCGACCAGCCAGACCTTTCCGGGCGCGATGGGTGTGCTCATGCTCGCCGAAGTGAGGGTTTGCGCGCGATTCCGCCAGCGAGAATGGTTTGGGGCCGGGCTAGGCCAGCTTTAGCCCTGCTGCTCGGTCAGCGGCTTGTCGCGTTCGAACATCCGCACGTCGCGCTGGGCCGGGTTGGGCAGTTCCACCCCGTTCTCGCAGAACAGCTTGAACAGCCGCTTGAGCACGTCCGAACGCACCGCGCCGAGCCCTTCCTCGGGATCGTTGATCCACACCCGGATTTCGAAGGCGATCCCGGCTTCCTTGAACTCCATCAGCCACACCGCGGGTGGCGGCGTGCTCAGCACCCGCGGGCTGGCGTGGCTGGCCTCGATCATCAGCTTTTCGGCGAGATCGAGGTCGCTGGTCGGCGAGACCACCACCGGGATTCGGATACGCACGTCCTTGCTGCTGTACGACCAGTTTTCGACCTGGTTGATCATCAGGTTCTCGTTGGGGATCAAATATTCCTTCTTGTCGCGGGTGGTCACCGAAACCGCGCGGATGCCGATTTTCTTGACCTGGCCGACGGTGTTCGAAACCCCATCGTTGACCGCGATGACGTCGCCCGGCTTGATCGAGCGATCCATCAGCAGGATGATCCCGGCGATCAGGTTGCCGAAGGTCTTCTGCAGCCCGAATCCGACTGCGAGCCCGAGCGCTCCCGAAAACACCGCCAGCGCGGTGAGGTCGATCCCGAGCACGTCGATCCCGATCAGGATCGCCAGCACCCAGATGACGATCGAAACCAGCTTTTCGCCGAGCAGGCGCTGGGTCGGGTCGAGCGGCTTGAACCGGGCGAACAGCCGCTTGACCAGCCGGCTGCCGAGCCGCGCGAAGACGATCACCGCGGCGATAACCACCAGTGTGCGCAGGCCCGAGAACAGCGATATGCGATAGGTTCCCGCGGTGAACCCGATTGCGTCGAGCTGGGTCACCACCTGCTGCAGCGTCTGCTCGAAGGTCATGCCGCGCTCCACGCCGCGAACCCGCGTTCGAGATCGGCGATCAGGTCGCTCGCATCCTCCAGCCCGATCCACAGGCGGATCGCGAGGCGGTCGGCCGGGTCGCAGCCGGCGGGAGGCCAGGGCATCGCCGCGCGGTCGCGCTCGGGGTGGACGCCGAGCACCAGGCTCTCGAACCCGCCCCACGAATAGCCGATCCCGAACAGCAAAAGCGCGTCGATGAAGCGATCGCGCGCCGCGGCATCGCCGCCGCTGAGCAGGAAGGTGAACAGCCCGCAGCCGCCGGTGTAATCGCGCCGCCACAGCGCGTGGCCGGGCGCTCCGGGGAGCATCGGGAACAGCACCTGCGCGACCTCGGGTCGGTTCATGAGCCATTCGGCGATGACCAGCGCGCTTGCCGCCGAGCGTTCGAGCCGCACCCCCATCGTCCTGAGGCCGCGCAGCGCCAGCGCGGCGTCGTCGGGCGAGACCTGCTGGCCGAGCAGCAGCGAGCGCTTGCGCAGCCGCGGGTAGTACTTCGGATTGGCGGTGACGCTGCCCATCATCAGGTCGGAATGCCCGCCGACATGCTTGGTCAGCGCGAGGATCGACATATCGACCCCGTGGCGCAGCGCCTGGAAGCCGGTCGGTCCGGCCCAGGTATTGTCGAGCAGCACGGCGAGGTCGCGCGCCTTTGCCGCGGCGGCGAGCGCGGGGACGTCGCACACCTCCATCGACAGGCTGCCGGGGCTTTCGAGCAGGACCGCGCGGGTCTTGTCGCCGATCGCCGCAGCGAAGCCCGCGACGTTGAGCGGATCGAAAAACCGCGTGGCGATCCCGTAATCGCGCAGCGCATGCAGCGCGAGGGCTCGGGTGGGATCGTAGGAGTTGTCCGAGATCAGCACCTCGTCGCCCGCCTTGAGCACGCTGAGCAGCGCCAGCGCCGGTGCGGCGAGCCCGGTCGGGTAAAGCATGGTGCCCGCCGCGCCGGGTTCGAGCGCGGTCAGCGCCTCGGCCAGCGCCCACTGGGTCGGCCCGCCGCGCGCGCCGTAGTGGAACACCCCGTCGGCGTTGACGTGACGGCCTGCCTCCTGCGCCGCGACGTCCTCATAGAGATAGGTGCTCGCCCGCCACACTGGCGGATTGACCGCAGGGCCGGTCCACTCGGGCTTGCGCCCCGCGCCGACCAGCCTGGTGGCGGGAGCGAGGTTATCGTCGTCGGCACCGGCCATCGTTCAGTCCGCCGCCCCGGTTTCCTTGGGGGTGGCGGGATCGGCCCCCCACTCGCTCCAGCTGCCGTCGTAGAGCGCGGTGTCGCGCTTGCCGATGCGGTCGAGCGCGAACAGCAGGACACAGGCGGTGACCCCGGTGCCGCACGATGTCACCAGCGGCTGGTCGAGATCGACCCCCGCCGCGGTGAAGATGCCGCGGATTTCCTCGTTCGACTTGAAGGTGCCGTCTGCCGCGTAGAGCGCGGTGAAGGGGACATTGCGCGAGCCGGGGATGTGGCCCGCGCCGATCCCCGGGCGCGGATCGCCCTCGGCCCCGGTGAAGCGCGCCGCGCCGCGGGCGTCGATCACCTGCTCGGCGTGCGAGGCGAGGTTGGCGAGGATCTGGGCCTTGTCGCGCACCCGCGCCGGATCGTGCCAGGCGGTGTAATGGCGGTGCCGCCGGCTCTCCGCGCCTTGGGCCAGCGCGCGGCCTTCGGCCTTCCACTTGGCGATCCCGCCATCGAGGATCGCGACGTCGTGCGCGCCGAACAGCTTGAGCATGTACCAGGCGCGCGCGGCGGTCTTCACCGCGCTGTCGTCGTAGATCACGATCCGGCTGCCGTCGCCGAGCCCCAGCGACTGCATCCGGCTGGCGAATTTCTCGGGCGAGGGCAGCATCCCTTCGACCGGATGGGCGGTATCGGCGAGGTCGGCGAGGTCCATGAACACCGCGCCGGGAATGTGCCCGGCTTGGTATTCCTCGCGCGCGTCGCGGCCGCTACCGGCAAGGTGCTTGGTCGCATCGACGATGCGAAGATCGCTGGCGCCGATTTCCTGCGCCAGCCACTCGGTCGAAACCAGGCTGTCCATGCTCTCGCGTCCTCCTCGCGTCGGCGGTGTTCCGCTTGGGGCAGCGCTCCTCTCGCTGCACGTGCGAACGGGTTAGCCGCGCGCACCCGCAGCGCCAAGCGCCAATTCAGGCGGCGGCGGCGACGATTTCGCGCTGGCCGATGCGCGAATAGACCCGCGGGCCAAGGTCGAGCCGGAACGGGCGCAGCGCCGCGTCGGCGATTTCGGGGGCTTCTCCGACCACGAAAGTGTGCGCCACCGCGATGCCCGGGCCGTCGACCGCGAACCGCGCGAGCGGGATGAACAGCGCCGCTTCGCCCGCGCGGATCGGCTGAATCAGCGCCAGCGGGAGGCGAATTTCGCCGCTCAGCGTGGCGCTTTCGCCCGGCGCGAGCGCGGCGATCGTGTGCTTGGGGACGAGCAGCTGGCCGTTGAGCGCGAGCTGGCGCTCGACCGGGAGCGCGGCCTGCGCCGCGGCCATGCCGGCTGAGATCGAGAGCGGGCCGAGCGGGCGGTCGCTGCGATTGGTCACCGAGAGGCGATAGGCGAGGGTAGTGTTGAGCAGTGTCGCGCTGAGCTTGTTGGCTTCGAGCACCAGCGAGAGCGGGCCGTCCTCGATCAATACTGGCTCCGGCGCGATTGCGGGGGCCGGGATCGGTTCGGGCTGCGGCGTGGGCGCGGCGACCACCGGCCGCTCGAAATCGACCACCGGCTCGCGCTCGTCGCGGCGCTTGCGCAGCCACAGTGCGCCGCCCGCACCGAAGCCGAGCGCGGCGAGGAGGCCGAGCAGCCACGGCCAATTGCCCGCGAGGAACCCCGGCTCGGCGGGCGCGAGCGCAGGCGCGGGCGCGGGCGCGGCGGGGAATGGGGCGGGGGCGAAACCGGGGCTTGGGCTCGTCGCGGCGCTGGGCAGCGTCGTGGCGGGCGTAGCCGCGCCCGGTTGCACCCGCGCCGGCGCTGGCCGAGCCTGCGTAGGCCGCGCGCTCGGCACGGTCAGAACCGGGGCGGGGCTGATGCTGGGGGTCGGCGCGGGAGCGGTCGCGGTCGGGCGCGGGGCCGGGGTCGGGCGCGGGGTGACGATCGGCGCGTCGCTGTCGACCGGACCGGCCGGGCGCGGGGCCGGGGTCGCACCGCCGGGAGGCAGGTTGAAGGTCTGCGCGAGCGCGGCGGGCGCGGGCAAAGCCAGCGCCAGCGCACCGAGCGCAATGCCTCTCGCCAGTCTGCCTCCGATTCCTCGCACTCGTCGTTCCCTCATCCGCGTGGCCTCGCGCAAAGCGCGCGGGCACTGAATAGGGACTGAACCCCCCGGTTCCAACCGCCGACTTGTGCGGCCCGCGCGTTACGGGCATGGCCTGTGCCATGGCGGACACACCTTCGACCACCCATCTCGGCCGGCAATCGGCGCTCTCCGCCTCGCCCGCCGAGGCCGTGCTCGATTGTGTGGCCAACCCGCGCGCCGACACGCTTTACCTCGTCCGCTTCGCCGCGCCCGAGTTCACCTCGCTGTGCCCGGTCACCGGTCAGCCCGATTTCGCCCACCTGGTGATCGACTACGCACCGGCCGCGAGCATCGTCGAATCCAAGAGCCTCAAGCTGTTCCTCGGCGCATTCCGCAACCACGCGGGGTTCCACGAGGACGTCACCGTCGGGATCGGCCAGCGGCTGTTCGCCGAAATGGCGCCCCGGTGGCTGCGGATCGGCGGCTACTGGTACCCGCGGGGGGGGATCCCGATCGACGTGTTCTGGCAATCGGGCGCGCCGCCCGAGGGGCTGTGGCTGCCCGAGCAGGGGGTGCCGGGCTACCGCGGGCGGGGCTAGGCGCCGAGCGCGGCGTTGAGGCTTAGCACCGCCTCGGCGAATTCGTTGCGGAAGTCCTCGACCACCTGGCGCGCGCCGCGCTCGGCTTCGATCAGGCCTACGCCCTGGCCGACGAAGTAGCTGACCAGATCCTCCGCCGCGGTGTTGCCTGCCGCGACCGAGCGCTCGATCCGCGCGAAGGCCGGCTCGGAGACCATCCCCATCAGCGGCATCGGCAAGGTTCCGGGGCTATCGGGGCCGTCCCACGCATCCTGCCACGGCGAGCGGAGCTGGCGCGCGGGCTTGCCGGTGCGGCTTTTCGAGCGGACCGTGTCGCGGCTGCGCGCGGCGATCATCCGCGCGCGGAAGGCGGCGCTGGTCTCGGCCTCGGGGGTGGCGAGCCAGACCGAGCCGGTCCACGCCCCTTGCGCGCCCGCCGCCATCATCCCCGCCATTTGCCCGCCGGTCATGATCCCGCCCGCTGCGAGGACCGGGACCTCCTGTCCCGCCCCCGCTAGCGCGCGGACCACTTCGGGGATCAGCACCAGCGTCGAGACCTCGCCGCAGTGCCCGCCCGCCTCGCCGCCCTGGGCGACGATAATGTCGACCCCGGCGGCGGCCTGGCGCAGCGCGTGTTCTTTCGCCCCGACCAGCGCCGCGACGGGCACGCCGCGGGCCTTGCCCTCGGCGATCATTTCGGGCGGGGCGATGCCCAGCGCATTGGCGATCAGCCGGATCGGGTGGCGGAAGGCGACCTCCATCAGCGCGAGTCCGTTTTCGGGCGTGATTCCCATCCGCTCGCGCAGCACCGGGAACTCGGCCGGCATCTCGACCCGGTATTCGGCGAGGACCCCCGCCGCGAACAAACGATACCGTTCGTCGATCGCGGCGCTGCGCGCGGCGTTGTCGGCGAGCTCGATCACCCGCGGATCGACCGTCTCGGGAACCAGCACGTCGACGCCGTAAGGCGCGCCGTCGACGTGGGCGTCGATCCAGGCGAGTTCTTCCTCGAGCTGCGCCGGGCTGAACCGGGTTGCGCCGAGCACACCGAACCCGCCCGCCTTGCTCACCGCGGCGACCACGTCGCGGCAGTGGCTGAAGGCGAACAGCGGGAATTCGGCACCGGTCAGGCGGCAGACGGCATTGTCCATTGCGTCAGCCTAGTTGTCCTGCGGCGCTGCGCAAGGGGACGTCAGCCGAGGATCGCGGGCAGGTCCAACCCTTGCTCGCGCGCGCAGTCGAGCGCGATGTCGTAGCCCGCGTCGGCGTGGCGCATCACCCCGGTCGCGGGATCGTTCCACAGCACCCGCTCGAGCCGCCGCGCTGCCGCTTCTGTCCCGTCGGCGACGATCACCATCCCGGCGTGCTGCGAATAGCCCATGCCGACCCCGCCGCCGTGGTGGAGCGAGACCCAGGTCGCGCCGCTGGCGGTGTTGAGCAGCGCGTTGAGCAGCGGCCAGTCGGAGACCGCATCGGACCCGTCGCGCATGGCCTCGGTCTCGCGGTTGGGGCTGGCGACCGAGCCGCTGTCGAGGTGGTCGCGGCCGATCACCACCGGCGCCTTGAGCTCGCCGCTCGCGACCATTTGGTTGAAGGCGAGGCCGAGCCGGTGGCGATCGCCGAGCCCGACCCAGCAGATCCGCGCGGGCAGCCCCTGGAAACGGATTTTCTCGCGCGCCATGTCGAGCCAGCGGTGGAGGTGGGCGTCGTTCGGCAGCAGTTCTTTCACTTTGGCGTCGGTGCGATAGATGTCCTCGGGGTCGCCCGACAGCGCGGCCCAGCGGAACGGGCCGATCCCGCGGCAGAACAGCGGGCGGATGTAAGCGGGGACGAAGCCCGGGAAATCGAAGGCGTCGGCGACGCCTTCGTCCTTCGCCACCTGGCGGATGTTGTTGCCGTAATCGACCGTCGGCACCCCAGCCGCCTGGAAATCGAGCATCGCGCGGACGTGGACCGCCATCGACGCCTTTGCCGCCTCGGCGACCGCTTCGGGGTTCTGCTCGCGGCTGGCGATCCAGCGATCGACCGTCCAACCCGCCGGGAGATAGCCGTTGACCGGATCGTGCGCCGAAGTCTGGTCGGTAAGCAGGTCGGGCCGCACGCCGCGGCGGAACATCTCGGGCAGCAGTTCGGCGGCGTTGCCGAGCAGGCCGACCGAGACCGGCGCCGTGGCGGTGGTAACGATCTCCAGCGCCTCGTCGAGGCTCTCGGCCGCGCGGTCGAGGTAGCCGGTGCGCAGCCGCATCTCGATCCGGCTCGCCTGGCATTCGATCGCGAGGCACGAGGCCCCGGCCATCGTCGCGGCAAGCGGCTGGGCGCCGCCCATCCCGCCGAGCCCGGCGGTGAGCAGCCAGCGGCCCGAAAGGTCGCCGCCATAGTGCTGGCGGCCCATCTCGACTAAGGTCTCGTAAGTGCCTTGAACGATCCCCTGGGTGCCGATGTAGATCCAGCTCCCCGCGGTCATCTGCCCGTACATCGCCAGCCCCTTGCGATCGAGCTCGGCGAAATGGTCCCAATCGGCCCATTTGGGCACGAGGTTCGAATTGGCGATCAGCACCCGCGGTGCGTCGGGATGGGTGCGGAACACCCCGACCGGCTTGCCCGACTGGACCAGCAGGGTCTCGTCATCCTCGAGCCGACGCAGGGTCTCGACGATCTTGTCGTAGCTTTCCCAGTCGCGCGCGGCGCGGCCGATCCCGCCGTAGACCACCAGCTCTTCGGGCCGCTCGGCGACGTCGGGGTGGAGGTTGTTCATCAGCATCCGCAGCGGCGCTTCGGTCAGCCAGCTCTTCGCGGTGAGCTCGGTCCCGGTGGCGGGGCGGATGGTGCGGCTGTTGTCGAGGCGGGTCATGAGCGGGCTCCGGCAAAGGCAAGGGCGGCGAGGATCAGTGTGCGCAGGGTCGGTCCGATGGCCGGCGCGGGGTGGATGGGGCCGGGCCAGTTGGCCTCGTCCGGCGCGTCCGGCTCATCCATGTAGCCGCGCATTGCCAGCTCCATCTGAACGGCGTGGACGCCCGCTGCCGGCGCGCCGTAGTGGCGCGTGGTCCAGCCGCCCTTGAAGCGGCCGTTGGCGACCCAGGTGTGACCCGATGTTTCGCAGACCTGCGCCAGCGCCGCCTCGAGTTCGGGCGCGCAGGTCAGGCCAGCATTGGTGCCGAGGTTGAATTGCGGCAGCTCGCCCGCGAACAGCCGCGGGATGCGGCTGCGGATCGAGTGCGCATCGTAGAGCACCACGCGGTCATGCCGGGCGCGGAGCCGCTCGAGTTCGGCAGCGAGCGCGGCGTGATAGGGATCGAAGAAGTTGCGCCGCCGCCAGTCGATCTCGTCCTCCTCGGGGTCGAACCCGCGATAGAGCGGGTCGCCGTCGAAGGTCGTGACCGGGCAAAGTGCGGTGGTCGCCATGCCGGGGTAGAGCGAGGCGCCCGAGGGATCGCGGTTGACGTCCACCACCGAGCGGCTGACCTTGGTGGCGATCGTGGTCGCGCCCAGCTCGCGCACGAAGGGGTAAAGCTCCTCGATCCACCAGTCGCCGTCGCGCCGGGCGAGCCAGGGCGAGACGAAGCGGTCTTCGACCCCGCCGAGCTCGCTGCCGCCGTGCGGGAAGGCGAAGACCAGCGGCGCTTCGCCGCGATGGATGTCGAGCCAGCCGGTCATGCGATGCCCGGCAGCGCGATCCCCGCCGCTTCGATCAGCGCGCCCGAGCGGACCAGCGCGTTGGCGGCTTCCATGTCGGGGTGGAAATGGCGATCCTCTTCGAGCATCGGCACCTCGCAGCGCAGCCGCGCGCGGACCGCTTCGAGGGCTTCGCTCGATCCGAGCGGGGCGTGAAAATCGCAGCCCTGCGCCGCGGCGAGCAGCTCGATCCCGATCACCGCGCCGGCGTTTCGCGTCATTTCGAGCAGCCGCCGGCTGCCGTGCGCCGCCATCGACACATGATCTTCCTGGTTGGCCGAGGTCGGCAGCGAATCGACGCTGGCGGGAGTGGCGCGCTGCTTGTTCTCGGAGACCAGCGCGGCGGCGGTGACCTGCGCGATCATGAAGCCCGAATTGAGCCCGGGCCGCGGA
The DNA here is from genome assembly GCA_050725835.1 of Novosphingobium sp. Classification (GTDB taxonomy): domain Bacteria; phylum Pseudomonadota; class Alphaproteobacteria; order Sphingomonadales; family Sphingomonadaceae; genus Novosphingobium. Next base: position 2,405 of record JBOHIC010000125.1, on the reverse strand, counting down.
GTCAGGAACGCGGGCAGACCCGACAGCGCCGGATCGACCAGCATCGCGATCCGCCGCTCGGCGATCGAGCCGATCTCGCAGATCGCCAGCGCAAGGATGTCGGCGGCGAAGGCGATCGGCTCGGCGTGGAAGTTGCCGCCCGAGAGCGCCTCGTCGCTATCCGGGAAAATCAGCGGGTTGTCCGAGACGCCGTTGGCCTCGGTCTCGAGCGTGGCTGCGACCTGGCGCAGCAGGTCGAGCGCGGCGCCCATCACCTGCGGCTGGCAGCGCAGGCAATAAGGGTCCTGCACCCGCGCGTCGCCATGCAGGTGGCTCGCCCGGATCGCCGATCCGGCCATCAGGCCGCGCAGCGCGGCGGCGGTCTCGATCTGGCCGGGTTGGCGGCGCAGCGCGTGGATGCGCGGGTCGAACGGGGTGTCCGAGCCTTTGGCCGCCTCGGTGGCGAGCGCGCCGGTGAGCAGCGCCGAACGGAACAGCAGCTCGGTTTCGAACAGCCCGGCGAGCGCATAGGCGGTCGAGAACTGGGTGCCGTTGAGCAGCGCCAGCCCTTCCTTGGGGCCGAGCGTCAGCGGTGCGAGACCGGCCTGTTCGAGCGCCGCCGCAGCGGGCAACCGCGCACCGCCGGCTTCGATCTCGCCGACCCCGATCATCGCCGCCGCCATGTGCGCGAGCGGGGCAAGGTCGCCGCTCGCCCCGACCGAGCCCTGCGCGGGGATTACCGGGGACAATCCGCCAAGCAGCATTGCTTCGAGCAGCGCGATCGTCGCCGGGCGGACCCCCGATGCGCCCTGGGCGAGGCTGGCGAGCTTGAGCGCCATCATCAGGCGGACGATTTCGGGCGGCGCGGGATCGCCGGTGCCGGCGGCATGGCTGAGGACGATGTTGCGCTGCAGGGTGGCGAGGTCGGCCGCGCCGATGGTGACGTTGGCCAGCTTGCCGAAGCCGGTGTTGAGCCCATAAACCGGACGGTCCTGGGCGATGATCCGCTCGACCGCGGCGGCGCTCGCGGCGATGGCCGGGGCGCTGGCGGGGTCGAGGCTTGGCCGCACGCCGCGATAGATCTCGCGCCACTGGGCCAGGCGGGTTTCGCCGGGGATGAGAACGATTTCGCTCATGTGCCTTTCCAGATGCGGGCGTGAAGCGGGCTGAGGCCAATGCGGTAGACCAGCTCGGCCGGGCGCTCGACGTTCCAGATCGCCAGGTCGCAGCTCTTGCCCGCCTCCAGCGTCCCCGTCTCATCGCAGAGGCCGAGCGCCCGCGCCGCATTGCGGGTGACCCCGGCGAGGCATTCCTCGACCGTCAGGCGGAACAGCGTCGCGCCCATATTCATCGCCAGCAGCAGCGAGCTGAGCGGCGAGGTGCCGGGGTTGCAGTCGGTCGCCAGCGCGATTCGTACGTCAGCGGCGCGCAACTCCGCGACCGGCGGCAGCCGGGTCTCGCGGGTGAAATAGAACGCGCCGGGGAGCAGCGTCGCGACCGTTCCGGCGCGCGCCATCGCGGCGATACCTTCGGCGTCGAGGTGCTCGAGATGATCGGCCGAGAGCGCGCCAGCCTCTGCCGCGAGCTGCGCGCCGTTGAGGTTGGAGAGCTGCTCGGCGTGGAGCTTGACCGGCAGACCGAGCCGCCGCGCCGCATCGAACACCCGCGCGGTCTGCGCGGGGGTGAACCCGATCCCTTCGCAGAACGCATCGACCGCATCGACCAGCCCGGCCTCGGCCGCGGCGGGCAGCATATAGTCGCACACCGCGGCGATATAGCCATCGGCGTCGCCGGCATATTCGGGCGGGACCGCATGCGCGCCGAGGAAGGTGGTGCAAACCCGCACCGGGCGCACCTCGCCCAGCCTGCGCGCGGCGCGGAGCATCTTGATCTCGTCGGCCGAGGTCAGGCCGTAGCCCGACTTGATCTCGACCGTGGTCACCCCCTCGGCCAGCAGCGCGTCGAGCCGGGGGAGCGCGGCTTCGACCAGCTCGGCCTCGCTCGCGGCGCGGGTGGCGGCCATGGTCGAAACGATCCCGCCGCCGGCTCGGGCGATCTCCTCGTAGGTTGCCCCGGCCAGCCGGAGTTCGAATTCGTGGGCGCGGTTGCCGGCGTGGACCAGGTGGGTGTGGCAGTCGATCAGCCCGGGGGTGATCCAGCGCCCGTCGCAGACGATCTCCTCGTCCGCTTCGAACGTCGGGGCGTCGTCGGTGGCGCCGGCGAAGACGATCCTGCCCCCCGCCGCGGCGATCACGCCGTGCTCGACCACGCCCAGCCCGTCGCCGGTCATCGTCGCCAGTTTTGCCTCTCGCCAGACCCGGTCGCAGCGCATCCGCGAATCTCCCTGGGAGGCGGCATTGCACCGTTCGGATTTAATGTATAGACATAATCGCGAAACCGACGCGGAGGCGCGCATGTCCTTTCAC
>JBOHIC010000124.1:0-1031 GCA_050725835.1 Novosphingobium sp. | reverse complement strand
GTCCTGGCGTTCCTCGTGGCTGACGATGACGTGGCAGGCGCGCAGCTTTTCGGCGTAGTCGTGCGCGCCGCCGATGGTGATCTCGCCGGGGCAATGGAAGCGGTGGCCTTTGGTGGCGTAACCCGAGGTGACGCCGCCGACCTCGCATTCGACGAGGCTTTCGCCGAAGATCGCGACGATCCCCGAGAGCGGGCGCACCCAGCGCAGGCTCTCCGTGCTCAGCGAGGGCGCGCCCCAGCGCATCGACTTGGGCCAGGCGAAAGCGCGGACGATCGCGGGGATCGCTTCGGCGAGCACTTCGGCGGTGGCGCGGCCGGGCTTCTCGGTGACTGCGTAAAGCACGCCGTTGCGTTCGGTCAGTTGCTCGGCGGCGAGGCCGGTCTTGCGCAGGAAGCCTTCGAGCGCCTGCGGCGGCGCGCCGACTTTGGGGCCTTTGAGTTCCTCGCTGAGTGCGGCGGTGGCTGCGGGCAGGTCGCGCGCGATCAGCGCGAGCCGGCGCGGGGTGGACCAGACCGTGACTTCACCCAGCGCCACGCTGGCGGCATCCATTTCCTTGCGGAACAGCTTCTCCAGCTCGCCCCGCGCCCCGGCCTGCATCCGTGCGGGGATTTCCTCGCAGCGCAGTTCGAGGAGGAAGTCGCTCACGCCGCCCACCCCGGGAAATTCGCTTCCCAGCCCGCCTCGTTCTTCGCGATCCACGCCGCGCAGCTGCCCTTGGCCAGATCCCGCACCCGGCCGATGTAGCTCGCCCGCTCCTGCACCGAGATCACCCCGCGCGCCTGAAGCAGGTTGAACAGGTGGCTGGCCTCGATCGCCTGGTCGTAGGCCGCAAGCGGCACCGCCGCATCGATACACCGAATGCACTCGGCTTCGGCGCGCTGAAAGCCTTTGAACAGTTGTTCGGTATCAGCCACTTCGAAGTTATACTTCGAGTGTTCCCTCTCGTTCTCGAGGAACACCGCACCGTAGCTCACGCCCTCGGAATTGAACGCGAGGTCGTAGACGTTGTCGACCCCCTGGATGTACATCGC
>JBOHIC010000123.1:0-19514 GCA_050725835.1 Novosphingobium sp. | reverse complement strand
AGCGCGGGCCAGCCGGGCGCGCCGCCGTCGAGCGCGCGCGAGGGCGCAGCGGCGACCGCCCAGCGGGTCTGCGCGACGCTTGGGCGCGGCTCGGCCTCGTGGCGCAGCACCACCACGCTGGTGCGCGAACGCCGCGCGGCGAGCGCGAGGCGGCGGCTCGCGGTGAGGTCGTAGCCGGGGCAGCGCCCGCGGGTTTCGAGCAGCACCAGCCCGATGCCGGGGCACCTTGCCGCCTCCAATCCCGCACGGAGCAGGTCGCGCTCGTCGCCGGCTTCGACCAGCACCAGCCGCGCCGGATCGATCCCGAGCAGCACCAGCCCCTCGCCGCTCGGCACGGTGCGGCGCCCGCGCCGCGCCAGCCGCACCAGCAGCGCTTTCCCCGTTCCACCCCGCCCCAGCGCGAAAGCCAGCGCAGCCGCGCGATCGTCGGGCTGGGCGTGGATTTCGTGGAGATGCCCGGGATCGAGCGACGGCATCCGCGCCGCGCGCGCCGGGGCGTGATCGCCCAGCCTGAAAACCGTGCCCGTCATCGAATCGAATCGCCTAAACGTTCACTATATGTTCCATATCCTGCATTGTCTATCGCCCACGGAACGGCCAGGCCTTCACCCGCTCCCAGCGCGGATTGCAGTAGAGGTGCAGCGCCAGCCCGGTGAAAGCGAAGTCGCGCGGGGACAGATCGGCCAGCTCGTGCTGCAAACTCTTAGCTTCCTCGGGCAAGACCTTGTTCTGAATCGTAATATGCAGCCGCGGCGGGTGCGCGTCCTGCGCGGTGAGCGCACCGTGAAAATGTTCGGCGATGCTCCCGCGGATCGCCAGCATGCCTTCGCTGCGGATCGCCAGCGCGGTCCCCCGCCCGAGGTCCATCAGCCCGTCGAGCCGCGCCGACGGCGGAGGATGCGTTGCGGCCACGTTCCCCAGCATCCCCAGCAGTTCCTCGCGCAGCGACGGGGCGAAGGCATGGAACAGCGTCACATGCGCCGAAAGGTGATTGCGCTCGGGCGGGAAATGGGCGCGGCGCAGGGCATCGGCCCAAGCCAGCAGGTCGCGCGGCAACTCGGCGGTGACGATGAACGGCTGCGCCATCCGCGCAGCCTGGCGGCCATCGTCCACCTTGCCAAGCCCCCGCCCCCGCCGCACACTCGCCCGCAACGATCCTGGGAGGGACGCAATGACTCCGCTGCTCAAGACCGCCCTGCTCGGCGGCGCCGCGCTGCTGCTCGGCAACACCCCAAGCCTTGCCCCCAAGCCCGCATCGCCCGCGACGATCGCAGCGCAGAAGGCGGCTGCGACAAAGCTCCCTGCCGAGGACGGCCGCGACGCCGATTTCGCGGCGCGCGGCTTTATCGCGACCCGCGCCGACCCGCTGATCAAATCTCCCGACGGCACCCCGGCGTGGAACCTCGCGGCCTACGATTTCGTCGCGGGCGCGGCGCCCGAGACGGTCAACCCATCGCTCTGGCGCCACATCGCGATCCTGCGCCGGCACGGGCTGTTCAAGGTTGCCGAGGGGGTGTGGCAGGTCCGCGGCTTCGACGTTTCCAACATGACCGTGGTGAGCGGCAAGACCGGGTGGATCCTGATCGACCCCCTCACCTCGCCCGACACCGCGCGCGCAGCGCTGGCGCTGGTGGGCGAGCAGCTCGGGACCCGCCCCGTGAGCGGGGTGATCTACAGTCATAGCCACGGCGACCACTACGGCGGGGTGCGCGGGATACTCGACGAGGCCGATGCCGCAGCCCGCAGGGTCGCGATCATCGCTCCGGCGCACTTCACCGAGGAAGCCGCGTCCGAAAACGTCATGGCCGGCGCGGCGATGGCGCGGCGCGCGGCCTACCAGTTCGGCGTCGCTCTAACTCCGGGACCGCAAGGCCAGATCGGCAGCGGGATCGGCACCGGGCTTCCAGGCGGCGGCTCGACCCTGATCGCCCCGACCGACCTCATCCAGAAGACCGGCGACACCCGCACGGTCGATGGGATTACGCTGGAATTCCAGATCGTTTCGGGCAGCGAAGCGCCGTCCGAACTCAATGTCATGCTCCCCGCGCAAAGGGTGTTCCTCTCCTCCGAGATGTCGACCTGCTCGCTCCACAACATCCTCACCCCGCGCGGCGCAAAGGTCCGCGATGCCCGCGCCTGGGCGGGGTTCCTCGACGAGGCGGTGCGGCTCTACGCGCCGCGTAGCGAGGCGCTGATTTCGAGCCACTGCTGGCCGCGCTTCGGACAGCGCGAGGTCGCCGCAAGCCTCGCAGCGCAGCGCGACAATTACCGCTACCTCCACGACCAGACCGTGCGGAGGATGAACCGCGGCGAGACCATGGTCGAGCTTGCAGAGGGGATGATTCAGCCCCCGGAACTGGCGCACAACTGGTTCAACCACGGCTACTACGGCACCTACAGCCACAACTCGAAAGCGATCTACCAGTTCTACCTCGGCTGGTACGATGCGGTGCCGGCGAATCTGAACCCATGGCCTCCGGCCGAGCGCGCCAAGAAACTGGTCGCGGCGATGGGCGGAGCGAAAAAGGTGCTCGCCGCGGCGAACAAGGCGATGGCGGCGGGCGACTATCGCTGGTCTTCCGACCTGCTCAACCAGCTGGTCTTCGCCGAGCCGGCCAATGCCGCGGCCCGCGCGCTGCTCGCCGACAGCTACGAGCAGCAGGGCTACCAGGCCGAGAGCGGGATCTGGCGCAACCAGTTCCTCTCCGCCGCGCGCGACCTGCGCCTCGGCGCGACGCAGTCCAACCGTACCAGCCAGAGCGCCGACATGATCGCCGCGATCCCGACCCAGCTGCTGTTCGATTCGGTGGCGACGCGGTTCGATCCGGGCAAGCTCGGCCAGCCGATCGCGCTCAATCTGGTGGTCTCGGATCGCAACGAAACCGTCGGGATCGAGGCGGGCAAGGCGGTGATGATCGCCCGCTCGGGCGCGCCGGTGGCGCAGCCGCAGGCCACCCTCACCGGCCCGCGCAGGCTGTTCCTCGCGCTGTTCTTCCTCAAGGTTCCGCTCGCCCAGCTCCAGGCCGGCGGGCTCAAGCTCGAGGGCGACGCCGCCGCGGTCGAAGCGCTCCAGGCCGCGCTCGATCCGCTCCCCAGCGGCTTCAACATCGCCGAGCCGTGACGCTGCGCCTTAGTGTATTGACTGACTAACACACATCGGGCATTCTCGCGCCATTCGAACAGGGAGAATGCCATGTACAGCGAAGCCGACCTGCAATCCGCGGTCGCCGCCGGCGCGATTTCGCGCGAGGCGGCGGATGGATTGCGCACCCACGCCTCCGGGATGCGCAGCGCCCCGGTCGCCGATGAGGAGCACTTCCGCCTGATCACGGGCTTCAACGATATCTTCGTGACCATCGCCGCGGTGATGCTGCTGGCCGCACTCGCCGGGATCGGCGATGCGATCGCGCCGGGTGTGGCCGGGCTGCTAATCGCCGGCGCTGCCTGGGGGATGGCCGAATTCTTCACCCGCCAGCGGCGCATGGCGCTGCCCTCGATCGTGCTATTGCTCGCCTTCGTCGGCGGGGTCGCGGCGATCCCGATCAACATCCTCGCCGAAACCGATCCCGACATCGCCGAGCGCACCGCCGCGCTGATCGGCGCGGGGATCGCGCTGCTCGCGGGCGGGGCGGCCTGGCTCCACTGGCGTCGCTTCATGGTCCCGATCACCCCGGCCGCCGGCGCCGCCGCAATTGCCGCGACGGCAATCGCGCTGATCGTCGCGGCGATCGCCCCGTGGGCGCGCGGGATGGAACCCGAAGCGATCCTCCTCCCGCTGGTCTTCGTCGCCGGGCTCGGCGTGTTCGCCTGGGCGATGCGTTGGGACATGTCCGACCGGGCGCGCGAGACCCGTCGCAGCGATGTCGCCTTCTGGCTCCACCTGCTCGCCGCGCCGATGATCGCGCACCCGCTGTTCCACTGGCTCGGCGTGACCCAGGGCGAGAACATCGGCTCGGCCGCCGCGCTCGGCGTGCTCGCGGTCTATGTGCTGATGGGGATCGTCGCGCTCGCGGTCGATCGCCGCGCACTGCTGGTCTCGGCGCTGGCCTATGTCCTGGTCGCGCTGACCTGGCTGTTCCGCGAATTCGGGATGGTCGAGCTCAACGTCGCGATCACCGCGCTGGTGATCGGCTCGGCGCTGCTCACCCTCTCGGCCTTCTGGACCCCGATCCGGCGGGGTGTGGTGGAGCAGCTTCCCGGCAACTTGCGCGGGATGCTGCCCGAGACGGGCTACGCCATCGCCTGACGACGGGGATGCGAATGGAGGGGCCGGCGCAACGTGCGCCGGCCTTTTCGCGTCAGCGCCGCCCCTCGAGCCAGCGCTCCACTTGGCGCGGTTCGTATAGGCTGCGGCGCTCGCCGCGTTGTAGGGGCGGGACCAGATCGCGCTCGAACCGGGCCAGCCAGGATCGCAGCCCCGCCGCGGTAGGCGACTGCGCCACCCCCACCGGCTGGAGCGCCCGCGAAGCGGCGAGAAGCTGTTTGTGTAGAGCTGAAAACCCGCCCGGCGGATAGCGTTCGTCGATTAGGCCGAGCCGGAACCGCGCCGCGCTGACCAGCAGACTCGCCCCGGAGCCGTCGCCAAGTTCGGCACGCTGAATCGATGCGCCAATAGTTTCGCGTAGTAGCCCGAGGTCGTCGCCAAGCCCGCGTGGCCTATCGGAATCGACTGCACATGGTCGCAGCGCCTGCACGTAACCGGCGACCGCAGCGAGTTCGTGCGGGGCCGGTTCACGGCCGGCAAACTCCTCGACGATCAGCCCGTGCGTGAATGCCTTGAGCGCATCGCCGGTGCGCGGCACTTTGCCGGGCAGCGCGAGATCTGGGATCGGCTTGGGATCGAACGTGTGGTTGGCGCGGGCAAGGCTGAAGAAGCTGGCGCTGACATCGGCGCTGCCCGGCGCACCCGAGACCCCATCGAGAAAGAACGCGGCGCTGCGGCGACCACCCGCGTGGCAGCTCGCGCAACTGATCCCGGCGCGCGCGGCCTGCCCGCCGAGCAGCTGTGGGGCATGGAACAGCGCCCGGCCATAAGCCACCTCAAGCGGATCGGCGGCGGGATCGAGGCAGGCCGCAGGCTGGCGCAGCAGGACCGCGCGCTCTGCCCCCGGCGCGGTCCAGACCAGCGCCTGCAGCGGCTGGCGCGGCGCCGAGGACGCCGCCGCGGCCACGGTCAGCGCCGCAGCGGCGATCAGGAGGCGGATCGGCCCTTCCCCTCGATCCACCCGCGCAGCTCGTCTGCCTGCGCGCAGCCAAAGCCGCACAGCGCATCGAGCCGCGCGAGGTGCGCCCGCGCCCCGGCGACATCGCCAAGTTCGAGCTTGAGCTCGCCGTAGTATTCGAGCGCGCCGCGATGCTCTGGCGCGACCGCCAGCGCCATCTCGTACCAGCCGCGGGCCGCCTCGTAGCGACGCAGCTTGCGATTGGCGAAACCGAGGTAGGTGACCAGGTCGGGGTGCGGCCCGGCGCGCCACAGCGCGGCTTCGAGGCCGGCGATCGCCGCCTCGTAACGCCCCTCGTTGATCAACGAGACCGCTTCGACATAGCTGCGATCGATCGAGGCCGGCGGTGCAAGCTGTCCCGGACCGAGCGCCTGCGGCGGGGGTCCGGCGATTGCCGCGTCGATTGCGGCGATGGCGGCGTCGAGCCTGCCCGCGTCGGGACAGGTTGCGGCGCAGGCGGCCTTTTGCTGGGTAATGACCTCGCGCTGTTCCGCGGCTTTGGCCGCCTCGCCCAGCGCCGCGTAAGTCACGCCGAGATCGCGCTGCGCCTCGACCAGCGCGGGGTCGGCCTTGACCGCCGCCTCGAGCGGCTTCTTCGCCTTCTTGTAATCGCCCTGGCCAAGGTAACTCGCCGCCAGCAGGTACTGCGCCGGGGCGTGCTTGGGCGCGGCCGAGACCACCCGTTTGAACGCGGTGACCGCGGCCTTGTAGTCCTTGGCTTGGTAAGCGGTCACGCCGTTCTGGTATTCGACCGCCGGGTCGTAACGCGGGGTATCGGCCCCGGGCATCGCCCCGCCGCCTCCGCCGCCCCCGCCATCGGCCCGCGCGGGAACGGCAAGCGAACCGCCGAGCACAAGCAAGGGCAACAGGAATTTGAACCGGGCCGCCATCGGAAATCTCCTGCCGGGGCTGATGGCCCGACATACCACGCCGACCGCGCGGTGTCTAAGCCACCACCAGCTTGAGCAGCTTGCGTTCGAGCGGGAACAGCACCCCCGCCAGCTCGTGCCCGCGCTTGAGCACTTGCCCGGCCTCGCCGAACAGCGTCCACATGCCTTGCCGGCCGCGCAGTGCGGGGCGCTTTTCGATGCGGGTCTGGGGGCGTTCGGCTGCGCGGCGGAAGGCGCTGAAGCTCGCCGCCTCGGGGGCGAAATCCATCGCGTAGTCGCGCCAGTGCCCGGCGGCGACCATGCGGCCGTATAGATCGAGGATGCGTTGCAGTTCGAGGCGTTCGAAGCCGATCTGGAGCGGCCGGAGCGAAGGCGTCGGGAAAGGCGTGACGACTGCGCTCAAGCCGACTTCTTGGCCTTCTTGCGCCCGGCCGATTCCTTCGCCGCCGCCGCGTCGCGCTCTTCGAGCACCGCGGCGACGCGCTTCTGCAGCGTCTCGACCTCGCACTTGAGGATCTCGAGCTTTTGCGTCGAGGGATCGAACTGGTCGCAGCACGGGGTGCCATAGGGCACGAAGTTCTGCGTCTCGGGCTTGACCTCGACCAGCGTCGGCTTGGCCGGGATGCCGATCATCGTCGCGCCTTCGGGGACGTCCTTGGTGACCACCGCGTTGGCCCCGATCCGCGCGCCCTTGCCGACCACGATCGGGCCGAGGATCGCCGCGCCGAGGCTGACGATCACGTCGTCGCCGAGGGTCGGGTGGCGCTTGCCGCCGGCGCCGCTGGTCGGGTTGGTGCCGCCGAGGGTCGAGCCCTGGTACATCGTGACGTCGTCGCCGATCTCGGCGGTTTCGCCGATCACCACGAAGCCGTGGTCGATGAAGAAGTTGCGCCCGATCTTCGCGCCGGGATGGATGTCGATCGCGGTGAGGAAACGGCTGAAGTGGTTGACGAAGCGCGCCGGGAAATAAAGCCCGCCTTCGAACAGCCAGTGCGCCAGGCGGTGCAGCCCGACCGCGAGTACGCCGGGGTACAGGAGCACTTCCCAGCGCGAGCGCGGCGCCGGATCGCGCGCGACGATCGAGTCGAGGTAGCTGATCAGCCGGTCGAACATCGTGCCCGATTCTCCCTTATTCTCCGCGCTAAAGCAAGCGCGGCTCGCGCGGACCGTGCAGTTCTTCGAGCGCGTCGCGCCAGATTCCCTGCGTCGGCGGAACTTTCCGTTCCAGGCTGAGACGGTCGATCGTCGCCACCAGCCGTTCGATTGCGAGATGGGAACGCTCGGTCCGGGGCACAAGATAGGCCGCGGCGTCGGGGCCGAGCGCCAGCCCGCGCTGCTCGGCCTGGATCGCCAGCAATTCGCCGAGCATGGCATCGTCGGGCGGCCCGATTTCGAGGTGCAGCGCCGCGCCCAGTCGCGAGGCGAGATCGGGCAAGGCGATCTTCCATGCGCCCGGCGCGACGATCAGCAGCGGCGCGCCGCTTTCCTGCGCGCGGTTCCAGCGGTGGAACAGCGCGGTCTCGTCCATCCGGTCGGCGTCGTCGATCGCCTCACCCGCGCCGGTCTGTTCGAACCACTGCGCGATGGTCGACTTGCCCGAGCGCGGCGGCCCGGCGAGCAGTGCGGTGCGGAACGGCCAGGTCGGCGACGCGGCGCAGGCTTCGAGAACATGGGCGTTGGCGCTGCCGACGACGATTCGCGATGGCCCGCCCGGCCCGCCGAGGGGCAGCACGATCTGGCTCATCAGCGGCGGATGCTAAGCGCGTTGCCGCCGACCGCGACGGTCCACCCGCGCGCGCGCAGCGCGGCGGCGAGCGCGCCGATTTCGCCGGAATAGCTCACCCGCATCACCGAAGTGCCGCCCATCGCCAGGCTGCTGGTGCTCGCGGCCTGGACCCCTGGCGAGCCGCGCACCGCCGAGAGCGCGGCATCGACCGCGGCGGCGTCGGGCGAAGCGAACTGGATGGTGATCGTGGTTGCGCCCGCCGCCGCGGTGGCCGAAGCGCTGGGCGTTGCCGCATCGGTGGCGGTGGCGGTGGGCGAAGCGACCTGATCGGCGACCCGGCCCGCGGCGATCAGCGCGGCCAGCGCCGCGTCGATCTGCCCGCGCTCGGCGGCGAGCGAGGTGTCGGGCTTGAGCAGCCCCGCGCCAAGCGCGCCCGAATAGATCGCATCCATCCGCACCACCGCATCGGCGAGCATCCGCGGCAGGCCGGCCTCGTCGTTCGCGGTCATGGTGAAGCTTTGCAGCAGGGTGTTGTCGGGCCCGTAGCGCGCGGTGAAGGTTCCGCGAATCGGTCCGCCGGGCCACTGCCGCTCGAGCCGGGCGACTGCGACCAGCACGTCCGACGCGCCGAACTGGTCGAGCACGGTGCGCCACCAGGCGCGGCTGCGCCGGCTCGGCTGGCCGGCGGTGACCAGCAGCGAATCCGACCCCGCGCCCGAGGGCCGGACATAGGCGATCGCGCTTTCACCGGCGCGGAACTGCGCCCAGGCCGCCTGCCACGGCCCGCGCACCTCGTAGACCTGCGCCGTCCCGCCCGAATAGAGCACCGGGAGCAGGAGCAGCGGCGCCGAGTGCGAGCGCACCCCCATCCCGCCGAGGTACTGCCCGGCGCGCTGGCGATCGAAGATCACGCCAAGCCGCGCGATGTAACGCCGCGGCCCGATCTGCTCGCGCTCGACTACCACCGCGGAGACCATCGCTTCGATCGCGCCGTCGGACATCGCCGGCCCGCCGAGCTTCTCCCACCCCTTTTTCTGGGCGAGCTTCCATCCCGCTTCGCGCGCTTCGGTAGCGGTGGCGCCGGTGGTTTCGACGTCGATCCCGTCGACCTGGATGTCGCTCGACTGCGCTACGGGCAAAATCCCGCGGTCGCCCTCGATCTGCGCCGCCAGCCGCACCCCGAGTGCGAGCAGGCAGGCCAGCGCGAGCCATCCGGCGAAGCGTCTGGCGCCGCCGATCGGGATGCGCGGGCGGGGAAGGGAAAGGGCGGCAGCTGTCATCGGGGAAAACCGCTGGCCTTTTGCCGAAACGGTCGTGGAAATCCAAGCAGGAACTGGCTAGGCGCAGCAACCATGAGCGAGCACGGCCGCAACAGCCCCTATACTTACGCCGAAGCCGGGGTCTCGATCGCCGCGGGCAACGCGCTGGTCAAGGCGATCGGCCCACTCGCGAAAAGCACCGCGCGGCCGGGCGCGGACGCCGAGCTCGGCGGGTTCGGCGGGTTCTTCGATCTCAAGGCGGCGGGCTATGCCGATCCGCTGCTGGTCGCCGCGAACGACGGGGTCGGGACCAAGGTCAAGCTGGCGATCGATCATGATCGCCACGACGCGATCGGGATCGACCTCGTCGCGATGTGCGTCAACGACCTGATCGTCCAGGGCGCCGAACCGCTGCTGTTCCTCGACTATTTCGCCAGCGCCAAGCTCGACGGCGGGATCGCCGAGCGGGTGATTGCGGGGATCGCCGAAGGATGCAAGCTGGCGGGCTGCGCGCTGATCGGCGGCGAGACTGCCGAAATGCCGGGGATGTACGCGCCGGGCGACTATGACCTCGCGGGGTTCTGCGTCGGCGCGGTCGAGCGCGGCGAGCAATTGACCGGGAGCAAGGTCGCGGCGGGCGACGTGCTGCTCGGGCTGGCCAGCTCGGGGGTCCATTCGAACGGCTATTCGCTGGTGCGGCGGCTGGTGGCGGACAAGGGCTGGCGGATGGACCGCCCGGCGCTGTTCGATCCCGAGCGCCTGCTGCTCGACGCGCTGATCGAGCCGACCCGGATCTACGTGAAGAGCCTCCTCCCCGCGATCCGCGCCGGGCGAATCCACGCCCTCGCCCACATCACCGGCGGCGGGCTGCTCGAGAACGTCCCGCGGGTGCTGCCCGAGGGGCTCCAAGCGCGGATCGACGCCGGGGCCTGGCTCCAGCCGCGGCTGATGGCCTTCCTCCAGGCGCAAGGCGCGATCGAACCCGAGGAAATGGCGCGCACGTTCAATTGCGGGATCGGGATGGTGCTGGCAGTGGCGGCGGACGAGGTTGCGGGATTGCAGGCCGATCTCGAGGCCGTCGGCGAGACGGTCCACGTCATCGGCGCAATCGAACCCGGCCCGCGCGGCTGCACCGTCCAGGGCGCCGCCGAAGTGTGGAGCGCGAGGGGCAGCTGGGAGGCGAGCCATCTCTCCTAAATCCGCCGTCATCCTGAACTTGTTTCAGCACCCATCGTGCCCCACACTCAGGTTCGGCATCGGGCACAAATGGGTGCTGAAACAAGTTCAGCACGACAATATCGGGGAGGGGCAGTGACTCGCGCCAAGATCGCGGTTCTGATCTCGGGCAGCGGCACCAACATGGCGGCGCTGGTCTATGCCAGCCGCGCCGAGGACTGCCCCTTCGAGATCGTCCTCGTCGCCTCGAACAACCCCGACGCCGCCGGGCTCACGCTGGCCGCTGCGGAAAGCGTTCCAACCTTCGTCTTACCCCACAAGGGCATGGCGCGCGAAGACCACGACGCCGCCATCGATGCGGCGCTGCGCGAGCACGGCGCGCAGTTCGTCGCGCTCGCCGGCTACATGCGCATCCTTACCCCCGAATTCGTCGCGCGATGGGAGGGGAAAATGCTCAACGTGCACCCCTCGCTGCTGCCCAAGTATCCCGGCCTCCACACCCACGAGCGCGCGTTGGCCGAAGGCGATACGGTCGCCGGATGCAGCGTCCACCTCGTCACCAACGAGCTCGATTGCGGCCCGCTGCTCGGGCAGACCCCGGTCGCGGTGCTCCCCGGCGATACTGCCGAAACGCTTGGCCAGCGGGTGCTGATCGCCGAGCACCAGCTCTACCCGCGCTGCCTCGCCGAATACGTGTCCCGCGGAAGTTCGCCCGACTTCCTTATCGCGCAAGTCCGGACAAGCGCCCTCGCCCTGCCCGAGGCCGACGAAGTCACCAGCCACGGCATGCCGTGTTTCGGCATCGTCAAAGGCAAGAAGTTCGCTTACGTCTCGAACGACCACCACGGCGATGGCAAGACCGCGCTACTGGTCAAGATCAGCGGCGCCGACGAGCAGGCCGCGCTGATCGAACTCGACGAAGCGCGCTACTACCGCCCGGCCTATTTCGGCGACGGCTGGATCGGCATCAGGCTCGATCTGGGCGATACCGACTGGGACGCGATTGCGGATTGGCTGGGGCGGAGCTGGCGCAGTGTCGCGCCGAAGAAGCTCACCGGGCTGATCGATGCGGCGGACGCGTTCTAGCAACAAGGACCTCCCCGGAACGGGGAGGTGGCTGGAGCGAAGCGACAGACGGAGGGGTCATGTCACCCCTCCACCACCGCCTGTGGCGGCGGTCCCCGTCCCCGTTCCGGGGAGGTATTGTTCTCAGCCCACGATCTCTTCCGGCGCGAAGAAGAACGCGATCTCGATCGCGGCGTTCTCATCCGAGTCCGAGCCATGCACCGTGTTCGCTTCGATGCTCTCGGCGAGTTCCTTGCGGATCGTGCCGGATTCGGCGTTGGCGGGGTTGGTCGCGCCCATGGTGTCGCGGTTGAGCTGCATCGCGTCCTCGCCCTCGAGCACCTGGACCACCACCGGGCCGCTGGTCATGAAGTCGCACAGCTCGCCGTAGAACGGGCGGTCCTTGTGCACCGCGTAGAAGCCTTCGGCCTGATCGCGGGTCATGTGGATGCGCTTGCTGGCAACGACGCGCAGCCCGGCCTCTTCCAGCATCTTGGTCACCGCGCCGGTCAGGTTGCGGCGGGTGGCGTCGGGCTTGATGATCGAAAAGGTGCGGGTGACCGCCATTTTGCGTTCCTTGCGAGCTTGCGTTGTTAAGTTGCGCGCGCCCCTAGCGGGGATTGTGCAGCGCGGCAACTGTCAGGCGGCCTTGGTCCACTTGCCGCCGTCCTGCTGCCAATAGTTGCACTCGATCCCCTCGCGCTCGCGCAGGGTTCGCCAGGTCCCGCGCGCAGCGTCGATGGTCGAGCCGTCGAACAGCAGGAACACCCGCTCGAAGCCCTCGGCCGCGTCGCGCCACTCGCCATCGGCGAGCGCGAGATAGCGCGCGCCGTTGGCCGGCTCGCAGGCGTCTGAGAGCAGGATCGGCTGGCGCTCCTGATGCGGCCCGCCGGCGAGGCCGTGGGCGAGGAATCCGTCCTTGGCCCACAGCGTCTCGCTGATCCGCGCGACCTGCGCGTCGTCGGCCGAGACCACCAGCATCCGCTCGCCCGCGCTTTGCGTGTTGTGCGCCAGCAGCGGCACCACGGCTTCGGCCGGATCGCGGCTCAATTGGTAGAAATCAACCCTCAAGGTTATCCCGCACGAAGCGGTCGATCACCCGCACGCCGTAGCCGGTCGCGCCCTTGTCCCAGGTCGCGCCGGGCTTGTCCGACCAGACCATCCCGGCGATGTCGAGATGCGCCCACGGGGTGCCCTTGTCGACGAAGCGCTGGATGAACTGCGCCGCGGTGATGCTGCCGCCCTCGCGCGGGCCGACGTTCTTCATATCGGCGATCTGACTGTCGATCAGCTTGTCGTAGGCCGCAGCCAGCGGCATCCGCCACAGCTTGTCGCCCGAGGCCTCGCCCGCGGCGAGCAGCTTGGCGGCGAGCGCATCATCGTTGGCGAACATTCCGCCGTGCTCGCGGCCGAGCGCGACGATCATCGCCCCGGTCAGCGTGGCGAGATCGACCACGGCGGTGGGCTGGTATTCCTTCTGGGTCCAGGTGATCGCATCGCACAGCACCAGCCGGCCTTCGGCGTCGGTGTTGATCACCTCGACCGTCTGGCCCGACATCGAGGTGACCACGTCGCCGGGGCGCTGGGCGTTGCCGTCGGGCATGTTCTCGACCAGCCCGCAGATCCCGACGACGTTGGCCTTGGCCTTGCGTCCGGCGAGCGCGAGCATCGCCCCCGCGACCGCGCCCGCGCCGCCCATGTCCCACTTCATGTCTTCCATGCCCGCAGGCGGCTTGAGGCTGATCCCGCCGGTGTCGAAGGTCACCCCCTTGCCGACAAAGGCCATCGGCTTGGCCCCGGCCTTGCCGCCGTTCCAGCGGATCGCGAGGAGCCGCGCCGGGCGCACCGAGCCCTGCGCCACGCCGAGCAGCGCGCCCATCCCGAGCTTGGCCAGCACCTTGTCGTCGAGCACGGTAACCTCGAGCCCACTGCCCTCGAACCTGGCCTGGCAGCGCGCGACGAAGCTTTCGGGATAGATCACGTTGGCCGGCTCGGTCACCAGCTCGCGGGTGAACTCGACCCCTTCGGCGAGCGCCGCTTCGGCGGCCCAGGCGGCTTCGGCGCCGGCCGGCGCGCCGACCGCCTCGATCTTCGCCAGCGTCGGCTTCTGCTCTTCGGGCAGGCGGGTGCGGTACTTGTCGTAGCGCCAGCCGCGTAGCCGCGCCCCGAGCAGCACCGCGGCGGCCTCCCCGGCCGACAGGCTGCTCCCGGTGAAATCGATCGCCAGCGCGGTTTCGCCCGAAGTGAGGTAGCGCGCAGTGAGCGTCGCCCCGGCCTTTTCGAGCGCGGCGAGGCGATCCTTCGCCCCCGCCTCGCCCGCGCCGGCGAGCGCGCGCCGGGCATAACCGCCATTGTGCGCGACCAGCCCTTCGGCGGTCTGCCCGGCCTTGCCGGTGAAGCGCCCGCTGCGCGCCGCCTCGGCCAGCGCCGGGTCGAGATCGCCGGGCAGGCGATCCTGGTCGACCACGCGCGCGACCAGACGGGAAGAAGGCTGGGAAACGAATTCGATCTGCATGAAAATCCCCGGGAGAAGCGGCGCTGCGACAAGCGGTGGCGCGCCGTGGTTGCTGGCGATTGCAGTTAGGCGCGGGCGGTGCGATAGGCAAGCCATGCTCCCCGCTGTGCGGCTGCCGCCGCGACTAAACCATAGCCGCGCCCGCCGCTGGCTGGCCGGCGCCGCAGTCGCCCTCGTGCTGGCCAGCGCGAGCAGCGCCTTCGGGCAGGACCTCGCCAAGCAACCGCTCGAGCTGCCGCCGCCCGAAACCGCTCCGGCGGACGACGGGCGCAAACCGATCGACCAGGCGATCGACCCGCAGGGTCCGGACAAGCCCGCGCTGCCCGGCGCGCCAACGGCCGGCGAAGGTCCGATCGCCTTCGAGGCCGACAGCGTCAGCTACGACAGCAACGCCGAACAGGTCACCGCCGAAGGCAACGTCATCCTGCGCCGCAGCGGGCAATCGGTGCGCGCCGACACGGTCAGCTGGAACCGCACCAGCGGCGAAATCGTCGCCGCGGGCAACGTCCGCTTCGTCGACGCCGACGGCAACCAGCTGTTCACCGAACGCGTCGAGCTGACCGACGAGCTCAAGGCCGGGGCGATGGAAAACCTGCTGCTTGCGCTGCGCGAAGGCGGGCGGCTCGCCGCGGTCAAGGGCGAGCGCGCCGAAGACGGCAGCATCGTCCTGACCCGCGCCGCCTACAGCGCCTGCGCGGTCGAGGACGAGGCCACCGGCTGCCCCAAGACCCCGAGCTGGCGGATCCTCGCCGACCGCGTGGTCTACGATCCGGAAGGCAAGCGGGTGCGCTTCAAAGGGGCGCGGCTCGAACTGTTCGGGGCGCGCCTGCTGCCTCTTCCGGGGCTGGTCCTCACCACCGACGGGCGTGCGGTCTCGGGGCTGCTGATCCCCGACATCCGGCTCTCGGCCTCGAACGGGGTCGAGCTGTCGGAGAGCTACTACCTGCGCCTCGCCGACAATCGCGACATCGAGGTCAAGGGCTACGTCTATACCGAGGCGCTGCCGATGGTCTCGGCGCAGTACCGCGCGCTGACCGACATCGGCGCGTACCAGGTCACCGGCTACGCCACCCGCTCGAAGCGCATCTCGGTGTCCGGGACCCCGACCACCGAGCGCGATTTCCGCGGCTACCTGTTCGCCAACGGCCGGCTGCAGCTCGACCCGCAGTGGAGCGCGACCTTCTCGGGCCGGATCGCCTCGGACCGCACTTTCCTGCGGCGCTACGACATCAGCCGCGACGACCGCTTGCGCTCGATGATCGACGTCGAGCGGATCGCGCCCGACAGCTATCTCTCGATCGCCGGCTGGGCGACCCAGACGCTGCGCGTCGGCGACGCCCAAGGCCAGGTGCCGATCGCGCTGCCGGTGGTCGATTACCGCCGGCGGCTCGCCGAACCCTGGCTCGGCGGCAAGATCGAGCTCCAGGCCAACAGCCTCGCGATCGTCCGCACCAGCGGGCAGGACACCCAGCGCGCTTTCGCCAGCGCGCGATGGGACCTGCGGCGGATCACCGGGATGGGCCAGGAAGTGACGCTGACCGCGCTGGCGCGGGGCGACATCTACCATTCGGACGAGAACGGCCTCACCGCCACCGCGATCTATCGCGGCAACCCAGGCTGGCAGACCCGCGCGGTCGGGCTCGCCGCGCTCGACGTCAAATGGCCGCTGGTCGGCGCGTTCGGGGGCGGAACCCAGGTGTTCACCCCGCGCTTCCAGATCGTCGCCAGCCCCAAGCTGCGCAACCTCGAGGTGCCCAACGAAGACGCCCGCGCGATCGACCTCGAGGATTCCAACCTGTTCGCGCTCAACCGCTTCCCCGGCTACGACCGGATCGAGGACGGGGTGCGTTTCACTTACGGGCTCGACTGGCAGTGGGAGCGGCCGGGCTGGCGGATCAAGAGCACGATCGGCCAGTCCTATCGCCTGACCAATGAGCCGACCCTGCTCCCCGACGGCACCGGCCTCTCCAGCCGGCTCTCCGACATCGTCGGGCGAACCGAGGTGCGCTATCGCGACTTCGTCAAGGTTACCCACCGCTACCGCATCGACAAGGACACCCTCGCGGTGCGCCGCAACGAGTTCGACGCCACCGTCGGCAGCCAGGACACCTATGCCGAGATCGGCTACCTCCGGCTCAACCGCGATATTGCCGCGGGGATCGAGGACCTCAAGGACCGCGAAGAGTTGCGCTTCGCCGGGCGGGTGGCGATCAAGCGCTACTGGTCGCTGTTCGGCTCGGGGGTGATCAACCTCACCGACCGCGCCGAAGACCCGACTCTCGGCTCGGACGGGTTCCAGCCGCTGCGCACCCGGGTCGGGGTCGCCTACCAGGACGATTGCCTCGAGCTCGCCTTCACCTGGCGGCGCGACTACGTCGCCACCGGCGACGCGCGCAAGGGCAACACCTTCCAGATCCATTTCGCGCTCAAGAACCTCGGTTTCCGGTGATGGTTACGGAGCCGTTGGCAGCGCGGGGCAAAGAGGCTATCGGCGCGATGCTCAGCTTGGGTTAAGCCGTCCGGCGGCAGTGGGCCGGGCATTCGGGCGGGGACTTTTCCCGCGCCACAAACGGGAATTTGGCGCCAGTGACTGCACTTCAGCACAAGACTTTGCTCGCCCGCACCGCGTTCGCGCTCGGCTTCGCCGGGCTGCTCGGCGCCGCGGCGACCGCGCAGGACACGCCGCCCGCGGCCGAAGGGACGATTTCGATCCCGGAATCGCTGACCTTCTTCGTCAAGAACGATCCCAACAACCGTAAGGCCACCGCGGTGGTCAACGGCGAGATCGTCACCGGCACCGATGTCGATCATCGGGTCGCGCTGATCGTCGCCGCCAACGACGGCAAGATCGAGGCCGAAGAGCTCCAGCGGCTGCGGCTCCAGGTGCTGCGCAACCTGATCGACGAGACGCTGCAGATTCAGGCCGCCAAGGCCGACGAGGTCGAGGTCGAAGAGGGCGAGATCGACGAGACCTATGCTCGCGTCGCGGCGCAGAATTTCGGCCAGAACACCCGCGCAATGGATAGCTATCTCGCCAAGATCGGGTCATCCACCGCCTCGCTCAAGCGCCAGATCCGCGGCGAGCTGTCATGGCAGCGGCTGCTCCGCCGCAACGTCCAGCCCTTCGTCAACATCGCCGACGAGGAAGTCCGCGAAGTGATGGAGCGGCTCAACAAGGCCAAAGGCGCCGACGAATTCCGCGTCGGCGAAATCTACCTCTCGGCAAATCCGGAAAACCGCGCCGCGGTGTTCGAGAACGCCAAGCGGATCGTCGACCAGATCCGGCAGGGCGGCAGCTTCGTCGCCTATGCCCGGCAGTTCTCGGAAGCCTCTTCGGCCTCGGTCGGCGGCGATCTCGGCTTCGTCCGGCTCGGCATCCTGCCCAAGGAAATCGACGCGGCGCTGACCCAGATGGCCGCGGGCCAGCTGGTCGGACCGATCGAGGTTCCGGGCGGGTTCTCGATCATCTTCCTGATCGACAAGCGCAAGGTCCTCACCGCCGATCCGCGCGACGCGGTGCTCAGCCTCAAGCAGATCTCGATCGCCTTCGCTCCCGGTACGAGCAAGGAAGCGGCGACCAAGCGCGCGGGCGATTTCGCCACCGCGATGACCCACGCCGGCGGCTGCGGCGGGGTCGATGCGATCGCCGCCCAGTTCCAGGCGCAGGTCGTCGCCAACGACCAGATCAAGGCGCGCGACCTGCCCGCCCAGCTCCAGGATTCGCTGCTCGCGCTGTCGCTCGGCGAGATTACCCCGCCGTTCGGCTCGATCGAGGAAGGGGTGCGGGTGCTGATGCTGTGCGGGCGCGACGATCCGGCGGTCGCTGGCGGGCCGAATTTCGACCAGATCATGGCCCAGCTCGAGGATGAGCGCGTCAACAAGCGCGCCCAGCTCTACCTGCGCGACCTCCGCCGCGATGCGGTGATCGACTACAACTGACGTGATCGGGGCGGCGCTCGCGGTATCGCTCGGCGATCCGGCGGGCATCGGCCCGGAGCTGATTGTCGAAGCCTGGCTGCGCCGCGAGACGGAGCGGCTGAGTCCGTTTTTCGTCGCCGGCGCGCCGGGCCTCCTCGCCGAAGCGGCGCGGCGGCGCGGGCATGACCTGCTGGTTGTCGAGCTATTTCACCCGGCCGAAGCGCTCGACGCGTTCGAACGCGGCTTGCCGGTTCTGGCGGGGATCGACGGCGACTATCGCCCCGGCGCGCCCGATCGCGAGGGCGCGCAGCTCGCGCTGGCCTCGCTCGAGGAAGCCACCCGGCTGACCATCGCAGGAGAGGCGGCAGCGCTCGTCACCGGCCCGGTCGCCAAGGCCCGACTTGCAGAGGTCGGCTTCGCTCACCCCGGCCAAACCGAATTCGTTGCCGCGGCCTGCGGCGTCGCCGCCGAGAATGCAGTGATGATGCTCGCGGGGCCGAGCCTCAGAGCTATCCCGCTCACCGTCCACGTCGCGCTGGCCGAAGTCGCGCGCCTGATCACCGCCGAACTGATCGTCGCCAAGGCGCGGATCGCCGCCGCCGCTCTGATCCGCGACTTCGGCATCGCAAACCCCCGCCTCGCCATCGCCGCGCTCAATCCGCACGCGGGCGAGGACGGACTGTTCGGCAGAGAGGACCAGACCATCGTCGCCCCCGCCATCGCCCGGCTACAGGCCGAGGGCATCGCGGCGACTGGCCCGCACCCCGCCGACGCACTGTTCGCGTCGCATGCCCGCGGCGGCTACGACGCGGCGCTGTGCATGTACCACGACCAGGCGCTGATCCCGGTCAAGGCGCTGGACTTCGACCAGGGGGTCAACGTCACCCTCGGCCTCCCCATCGTCCGCACCTCGCCCGATCACGGCACCGCCTTCGCCATTGCGGGCAAAGGCCTCGCCAACCCGGGAGCGATGATCGCCGCGCTCCGCATGGCCGGCGAATGCGCCGCACGGCGGGCGGAGAAGTGAAGATAATTTCACGCAAAGACGCAAAGACGCGAAGATGTTGCGCTCGCGGCGAAGCCGCTTTCAATCCGCGACGGGGCGTTTTGACGAAGGCTCGGAGTATCGAATTTGCCTGCGGCGCACCCGACGTCTTTGCGCCTTTGCGTCTTTGCGTGATTCAATTTGCCTGATCTGCCGCCCTTGCGCGAAGTCATCGCGCGCCACGGCCTCCAGGCGAGCAAGGCACTCGGGCAGAACTTCCTGCTCGACGAGCAGCTCCTCGCCCGCATCGCCGCGATCCCCGGCGATCTGCGCGGTGCCCAGGTGCTCGAAATCGGCCCCGGCCCCGGCGGGCTGACCCGCGCGCTGCTCCGTGCAGGTGCAATCGTCACCGCAATCGAGATGGACCGCCGCTGCCTCCCTGCGCTCTCCGAGCTGCAGGAGGCCTTCCCCGACCAACTCCGGGTGATTGAGGGTGATGCCACGAAAGTCGCGCACGGGATCGAAGGCCCGTTCCACATCGTAGCCAACCTCCCCTACAACGTCGGCACCGCGCTGTTCGTCAACTGGCTGGGCGGCGAGGCCTGGCCTCCCCAGTGGGCCAGCCTGACGCTGATGTTCCAGCAGGAAGTCGCCGAACGGATCGTCGCCGCGCCAGGCACCGACGCCTACGGCCGCCTCGCCGTCCTCGCGCAGTGGCGCAGCGAGGCCAAGATCGCGCTCAAGGTCCACCGCAGCGC
>JBOHIC010000122.1:0-1651 GCA_050725835.1 Novosphingobium sp. | reverse complement strand
GGGCGACTCGCGGCGTCAAGCCTTGCCTTGCGCCGCAATCCACAGGACAAGCGCGCTGTGACCCTGCGGACACGTTTCGCCCCCAGCCCCAACGGCCTGCTCCACCTCGGCCACGCCTTCTCGGCGCTGGTCGCGCACGACCTAGTGCGGCAGCGCGGCGGCGCGTTCCTGCTGCGAATCGAGGACATCGACGGGGGGCGCAGCAGGGCTGAACTCGTGCCGGAAATTCTGGCCGACTTGCAATGGCTTGGACTGGATTGGGATGGCGATCCGGTGTTCCAGTCGCAGCGGCTGGCGAGCTTTGCCGCGGCGGGCGAACGGCTCAAGGCGATGGGGCTGCTCTACCCCTGCCGCTGCACCCGCGCCGAGGTGTTCGCCGCCGCCACCGCCACAGGACCCGACGGGCCGGTTTATCCCGGAACCTGCCGCGGCCGCGAGGTCGATCCTTTAGGCGCGGCGTGGCGGCTCGACATGGCGGCATCGGTCGCGCTTGCCGGACCGCTCGAATGGACGGACGAGCTCGCCGGGGTCCAGCAGGCCCGCCCCGAAGTGTTCGGCGACGTCGTCTTGCTGCGAAAGGACGAGCCGGCGAGCTATCACCTCGCCGCGACGCTCGACGATGACGCCGACGGGGTGACGCTGGTCACCCGCGGCCGCGACCTGTTAGCTGCGAGCCACGTCCACAGGCTGCTCCAGGCCTTGTTGGGCCTCTCGGCGCCGGTGTGGCATCACCATGAATTGGTCTGCACCGCCGACGGACGCAAGCTCGCCAAGCGGCGCGGCTCGCCCGCACTGGCCGATTTGCGCCGCCGCGGTGAGGACGGCCCGGCGCTCGCCGACGCCTTGCGCGCGGGCCGCTTGCCCGCTGGCCTTTCGCTCGGACCGGGCGTAGGGGACGCGCCATGAAGACCTACTTTCTCATCGCCGTCCTCGCCGGACTCATGATCATGGTGGTGGTCAGCCTGGTGCGCGGGATCGCCGCCTTCCTCCAGACCACCAAGGCCGACCTCGAGCGCCCCGACAGCGAGGGCCCGACCGCCAACCAGCTCGCCCAGAACAGCGCGATGATGAAGCGCATCATGTTCCAGGCCGCAGCGATCGTGGTGGTCGCGATCCTCCTCGCCACGACCGGCAAATAGAGCCCGCCTGAATTGGTCAAGCTCAACAAGATCTACACCCGCACCGGCGACGACGGGACCACCGGGCTGGTCGACGGGTCGCGCCGGGGCAAGCACGATGCCCGCTTCGAGGCGATCGGCGCGGTCGACGAGGCCAATTCGGCGCTCGGGCTGGCGGCGGTGGCGCTGATGGCAACGCCCCACGCCGCGCCGCTCGCGCGGATCCAGAACGACCTGTTCGATCTCGGCGCCGACCTCGCCACCCCCCTTGGAGATATTGGGGGCGAGGACTTCGCACCGTCGGAGATGGTGCTGCGGATCGTCGCGGGCCAGGCAAGCTGGCTCGAAGCGCAGATCGACGCGCTCAACGAACATTTGGCACCCCTGACCAGCTTCATCCTCCCCGGCGGGAGCGAGGCGGCGGCGCGGGTCCACGTCGCGCGGGCATCTGTGCGCCGGGCCGAACGGGCGATGACCGCGCTCGCCGCGGCCGAGCCGGTCAATCCTGCGGCGCTGGCCTATGCCAACCGGCT
>JBOHIC010000121.1:0-1989 GCA_050725835.1 Novosphingobium sp. | reverse complement strand
CCCCCACCCCCAACCCCTCCCCGATGGGGAGGGGAGTCGCTAGAGCTGAAAGCCCCTCCCCGATGGGGAGGGGTTGGGGTGGGGGCTCGACGCTGCGCCCTTTTACTCGGCGTTCATCCCGAAGCTGTCGTCGCCGCGGCTCGCAAGGCGCACAGTGTCGCCCTCGATCCCCGCGACCTGGCTCAGCGGCACATAGTGGTGCTGCCCGTCGGCGCTGTCCTTGCGGGTCAGCTTGATCCGGTCGCCTTCGCAGCTGTCGACGGTGCCGATGTGGTTGCCGTCGGCATCGTGGACCATCATGTCCTCGCGGATTTGCTCGGCAAAGCGCGCGGTATCGCTACCCCCGCCCATCTGCTCGCCCGAGGTCGAATCGAACTGGCGCTGCTGGCCGGCATCGCCATAGCCCGCCGCGCTCGGCTGCTGCCCGGCTTGGGTATTGCCCGCCTGCCCGCCCGAGGGGCCGGTGAAGGTGTCGTTTTGCGGCATGGGGAGTCTCCTGGTCATCTGCGGGGCACGCCAAGCGCGGCCCTGACAAGCGCCAAAGCGCGCGCCGCTGGCGAAGGTTCCATTACGGCGCGGCCGTTTGCGCCGAACCGATGGCGCTTGCGCCAGAGCGCTTTGGGCTCGCGCCCAAATGCCGAAACGCCCCTCGCCGGGGGTGGGCAAGGGGCGTTCGGTTTTCGCGCAGCAAGGGGGAGCCGCGCCGATGCGGGAGCAGGCTGGGCGGCACGGGGCTCCGCGTCCTGTTCCGAAGGAGGTTCGTGCCGGCCCACTCGCACAAGCCGGCACGTTCGGATGGTTAATGCGCGGGGCGAAGCGTTGTTCCGGGACGGTTTCGCGCAAAGTCCGCAAAGGTCGCAAAGAGGATTGCTGCGAAGCAGCCAGTTTGCGCCGATCTGCCGGTCCGGGGCAACGCTGGCGGGAGAGGATCTTAGCCTGCGGCGCTTCCCACGCCTTTGTGTCCTTCTCGGGCTTTGCGCGAATCCACCCCGCTTTCCCCAGCCCACTCCGCGCTCAAGTTTCGCCCCGCGCCGCGGGGGTGGTATGACCGCCGTTCGTCCTCAGGAGTCGTAAGATGCCGCTGCTCGAAGCCCGCAAGACCTACAAGCCCTTCGAATATCCGTGGGCCTACGAGTTCTGGAAGCGCCAGCAGCAGATCCACTGGATGCCCGAGGAAGTGCCGCTGGGCGAGGACTGCCGCGACTGGGCGCAGAAGATCTCCGAGAGCGAGCGCAACCTGCTGACGCAAATCTTCCGCTTCTTCACCCAGGCCGACGTCGAGGTGCAGGATTGCTACCACGACAAGTACGCCCGGGTGTTCAAGCCGACCGAGATCAAGATGATGCTCGCCGCCTTCTCCAACATGGAGACGGTGCACATCGCCGCCTATTCGCACCTGCTCGACACCATCGGCATGCCCGAAAGCGAATACGGCATGTTCCTCGAATACGAGGAGATGAAGGCCAAGCACGACTATCTCCACACCTTCGGGGTCGATACCGACGAGGACATCGCCCGCACCCTGGCAATGTTCGGCGGCTTCACCGAAGGCCTGCAGCTGTTCGCCAGCTTCGCGATGCTGATGAACTTCCCGCGCTTCAACAAGATGAAGGGGATGGGCCAGATCGTCAGCTGGAGCGTGCGCGACGAGAGCCTGCACTGCGAGGGCATCACCAAGCTGTTCCACGCCTTCGTCAAGGAACGCGGCTGCTTCACCAAGGCGGTCAAGGAAGACATCATTGATTGCTGCCAGAAGACCGTGCGGCTCGAGGACGCGTTCATCGACCTGGCGTTCGAGGCCGGCCCGGTCCCGGGGATGAGCCCCAAGGAGATCAAGCGCTACATCCGCTACATCGCCGACTGGCGCCTCGGCCAGCTCGGCCTCCCCGCGATCTACATGATCGAAGACCACCCGCTGCCCTGGCTCGCCCCGCTGCTCAATGGGGTGGAGCACGCGAATTTCTTCGAAACCCGCGCGACGGAGTATTC
>JBOHIC010000120.1:0-1476 GCA_050725835.1 Novosphingobium sp. | reverse complement strand
TCGGAAGACTTCGGGCTGGCCGAAGCCTGGGCCCACCAGCGCACCCTGCGCATCGCCGACGGCCCGGACGAGGTCCATGCGCGCGCGGTGGCGAGAATCGAGTTCGCGCGGCACGCGCCGATGCCGGGGAACGACGGGGCGTTCAGCTCGGCCGATGTCGGGGTGAGCCGCTAGGGTTCGATCCTCCCCGCTCGCGGGGAGGTGGCAGCCCACAGGGCTGACGGAGGGGGCTCTCCGCGCGCAGAGACGTTTCGTCACGCGGATAGCCCCCACCACCACCGCTTCGCGGCGGTCCCCCTCCCCGGATCGGGGAGGTTTCGAGAGGAGAATTGATGAAAGCCGCCGTCCTGGTCGAAACGGGCAAGCCGCTCGAGATCGAAGACCTCGCCATATCGAAGCCCGGCCCGCACGAGGTGCTGATCCGCACCGCGGCTTGCGGCCTGTGCCATTCGGACCTGCACTTCATCGAGGGGACCTATCCCCACCCGCTCCCTGCGGTGCCGGGGCACGAGGCGGCGGGGATCGTCGAGGCGGTCGGCAGCGAGGTCCGCACGGTCAAGGTCGGCGACGCGGTGGTGACCTGCCTCTCGGCGTTCTGCGGGCACTGCGAGTTCTGCGTCACGGGCCGCATGGCGCTGTGCCTCGGCGGCGACACCCGCCGCGCGCCCGGCTCCGAGCCGCGCCTGACCCGCGCAAATGACGGTTCGCCCGTGGCGCAGATGCTCAACCTCTCCGCTTTCGCCGAGATGATGCTGGTCCACGAGCACGCCTGCGTCGCGATCGACCCCGAAATGCCGCTCGACCGCGCCGCAGTGATCGGCTGCGCGGTGACCACCGGCGCGGGGACGATTTTCAACGCCTGCAAGGTGGTGCCCGGGGAAAGCGTTGCGGTGGTCGGTTGCGGCGGGGTCGGGCTGGCCACGGTCAACGCCGCCAAGATTGCCGGAGCGGGGCGGATCATCGCCGCCGATCCGATGCCCGAGAAGCGCGCGCTCGCGCTCAAGCTCGGCGCGACCGACGTGGTCGATGCCAGCGCGCCCGATGCCGCCGCGCAGATCCAGGAACTGACCAAGGGCGGGGTCGATCACGCGATCGAGGCCGTGGGCCGCCCGGCCTCGGGCGAGCTCGCGGTCAAGGCGCTGCGCCGCGGCGGCACCGCGACGATCCTCGGGATGATGCCGCTCCAGCACTCGGTCGGGCTCAGCGCGATCGACTTGCTCTCGGGCAAGAAGCTCCAGGGCGCGATCATGGGGATGAACCGCTTCCCGGTCGACCTGCCGCGGCTGGTCGATTTCTACCTGAAGGGCCTGCTCGACCTCGACAGCATCATCGCCGAGCGGATTCCGCTTGAGGGTGTGAACGACGGTTTCGAGAAGATGAAGGGCGGCCACGCCGCGCGCTCGGTGATCGTGTTCGGGCAATGACAAACGGCTATAGCCAATCCCCCTTCCCCGTCGGGGAAGGGTCGGGGATGGG
>JBOHIC010000119.1:0-1522 GCA_050725835.1 Novosphingobium sp. | reverse complement strand
ATCGCGGTGAGCGCCTGCTCGCCGCCCGAAAGCAGGGTGAGCGACTGCAGCCGCTTGCCCGGGGGCTGGGCGTAGATCTCGAGCCCGGCTTCGAGCGGATCGTCCGAATCGACCAGCGCGAGGTGCGCCTGGCCGCCCTCGAACAGCCGGGTGAACAGGCGGCGGAAGTGGGTGTCGACCGCCTCGAACGCGGCGCGCAGGCGTTCGCGGCCCTCGCGGTTGAGATTGCCGATCGAGCCGCGCAGGCGGTGCACCGCCTCGGTCAGCTCGGCCTGCTCAGCGAGGCTCGCGGCGGAGCGTTCCTCGGCGGCGGCGAGCTCGTCGGCGGCGACGAGGTTGACCGGGCCGAGCCGCTCGCGGTCGGCGACGAGGCGGTCCATCGTCGCCGATTCTTCGCCCGCGGCGGCGACTTGCGCGGCGTCGAAGGCAAAACGCTCGGGCAGCAGCGGGGGCGGGCAGTGGAAGCGTTCGCCCGAGATGTGCGCCATCTCGGCGCGGCGGCCTTCCTCGTTCTCCGCTCGCGCGGCCGCCCCGGCGCGGGTCTCGCGGGCCGAGGCGAGCGCTTCGTTGAGCGCGGCGAAAGCAGTGTCGGCGTGGCGCGCGGCCTCGGCGGCTTCGGCGACTTTGGCCTCAGCCGCAGCAAGTTCTCTTCCGAGCCGCTCGCGGACCTCGTCGCCCGCCTCGATCTCGCGCATCAGGCTCGCCGGCTTGGCCGCCACCACCGCGCGCTCCTCCTCGATCTCGTCGGCGCGGCGCGCCATTTCGGCGAGACGCCCCGCGGCATCCCCGGCGCGCGCCTGCCAGCCCTTGATGTCGGAGCGCTGGGCGCTGCACCGCTCGCGCGCCACCGCGAGCCCCTGGTCGTGCGCGGCGAGCCCGGCGGTGGCGCTCTGCAAGCCCTGCCGAGCGGCGTCGTGGCGCGCCTGCGCCGCGGCGAGCTGGGCGCGGCCGGCTTCGGGATCGGGCAGCTCGGCGCGCTTGGCTTGCGCGGTATCGCGCTCGGCCTCGGCGGCGGCGCGCTGCTCGGCGAGGTCGCCCGCGGCGGCGGCGAGTTCTCTGCGACGTGCTTCGAGCCGGGCCTGTGCCGCTTCGGCCTGATCGACCGCGCGAAGCGCCTGGCGTTCGGCTTCGGAGGCCTGCGCCACTGCACGTTCCGCGGCGATCGCGGCGACCTGGAGCTCGGCCAGTTCGGCCTGTACCAGGGCCGCGGTTTGCTCCGCTTTGCCGGCCAGCGCGCGCTTGTCGGGTAATTCGGCATCGAGCGCGGCAAGGCGGTTTTCCGCCTCGAGCCGCGCCGCTTCAGCCGCGCCCTCGCCGCGCGCGACAAAGCCGTCCCAGCGCCGCAGCCGACCTGCCGTGGTGACCAGCCATTCGCCGGGGGCGAGTGCGCGGCCGTTGTCCTCGGCCGCGACGTGGACCAGCGCGAGCCGCGCGGCGAGTTCGGGGGGGCAATCGGGAACATGCGCGGCGAGACTGCCAGCGACAGCAGCGGGCGCATTCGCCCCGGTCCAGAACCGCCCGT
>JBOHIC010000118.1:0-7263 GCA_050725835.1 Novosphingobium sp. | reverse complement strand
TGATTTGCGTCTGCGTGCGCGCCCGGTAGAGGCGGCGTAACCGCACCAGCGCGGCCTGCAGCCCTTCCCAGCTGAACTCCAGCTCGCTGCGGTAGTGCGCCTGGAGGCACATTAGCCGGTAGGCGAGCGGGTGGTAGCCCTTGTCGATCAGCAGTTGCAGGCGAAGGAATTCTCCCGCGCTCTTGCTCATCTTGCCCGAGCGTTCGACCAGGAAATTGTTGTGCATCCACACGTTCGCGCCGCTCGCGTCGGAGTGGCAGAAGGCTTGGTTCTGGGCGATCTCGTTGGGGTGGTGGAGTTCGCGGTGATCGATCCCGCCGGTGTGGATGTCGAACGGGAAGCCCAGCACCTGCCCGGACATGACCGAGCATTCGAGGTGCCAGCCAGGCGCGCCGCGGCCCCATGGGGAATCCCATTCCATCTGGCGGGTCTCGCCGGGCGGAGTCTTGCGCCAGATCGCGAAATCTGCGGCGTGGCGTTTGCCGTCGACCGGGTCGATCCGGCTCTCGCCCTCATCGGTGGTGGCGCGGGCCAATCGCCCGTAATCGGCGACGGTCGAGACGTCGAAATACAGCCCGCTGTCGAGCTCGTAGCAGTGCTGCGTGGCGATGCTCTGCGCGAACTCGATCATCTTCGGCACGTAGTCGGTGGCGACCGTCCACTGGGTCGGCTGGCGGATGTTGAGCGCCTTGATATCGGCCCAGAATGCTTCGGTGTAGTGCCGCGCGATGTCCCAGATCGACTGCGCGCGTTCGGCCGCCGCCTTCTCGAGCTTGTCCTCGCCCGCGTCGGCGTCGTCGGTGAGGTGGCCGACGTCGGTGATGTTGATTACGTGGGTGAGCTTGTAGCCCTTGAAGCTCAGCGCGCGCCCGAGCACGTCGGCGAAGACGTAGGCGCGCATGTTGCCGATGTGCGGGTAGTTGTAGACCGTCGGTCCGCACGAATAGACCCGCGCTTCGCCGGGGTGGATAGGCTCGAAGGTCTCGAGCTTGCGGGTCAGGCTGTTGAACAGTTTGAGCGGCGCGATCATCCGCGCGGCTTTGCCTAGCTCGTCGTCCCCGCGCAAGCGGGGACCGCTGGCGTCCTCGACGCAACGGTGCGCGAGAAGGCCAGCGGTCCCCCGTCAAGCCGGGGACGACGCGAGGGTCAAAGCCCCTCCCAGCGGATCGACTGCTCGAGCGGCGCGCGCGGCACCTCGAACTGGTTGACCGGCGCTTCCGGATCGCGCCAGCCCACGCCCATGCCGCAAAAGAAGATGTGATCCTCGGGGATGCTCACACACTCGCGGATTTGCTTCGAATAGACCGCCCAGGCTTCCTGCGGGCACGAATCGAGCCCTTCCTCGCGCAGCAGCAGCATGATCGACTGGAGCCACATGCCGATGTCCGACCACTGCGGCGGGCCCATGTACTTGGGGGTGTGGATCAGCATCAGCACCGGGGCGCCGAACGCCTGGAAATTGCGCCCGAACCAGGCGAGCCGGCTGCGCTTGTCCTCGCGCGGGATTTCCAGCGCGGCGTACATTGTCTCGCCGATCCCGAAGCGCCGCTCCTCGTAGATGCCCTCAAGTTCGGGCGGGTAGATGTTATACTCGGGCGAAAATGCCGCCCGCCCTTGCGGCACCACCTCGGCCACCTTGGCGAACAACGCCGCGAGCGGCTGGCCGGTCAGCACCACCGCGTTCCACGGCTGGACATTGCCCCCCGAAGGCGCGCGCTGCGCGGTTTCGAGCACGCGGCGCAGCACCGCAGGATCGACCGGCTTGTCGAGAAACGCCCGCACCGTGCGACGCGTGGTGACGGCTTCGGTTACAGTCATTGCTCCCCTTTCGCGAGCGGCGTTGCGCTGCTCACTCCTCCTCGAACAGCCCGGCGAGCTGTTCGATCATCGTCCCGCCGAGCTGTTCGACGTCCATGATTGTCACCGCGCGGCGGTAGTAGCGGGTGACGTCATGGCCGATCCCGATCGCCACCAGCTGGACCGGCGACTGCTTCTCGATCCACTCGATCACCTTGCGCAGGTGCTGCTCGAGGTAGCCCGCGGTGTTCACGCTCAGCGTCGAATCGTCTACCGGCGCGCCGTCTGAGATGACCATCAGGACGCGGCGGTCCTCGGGCCGTGCAAGCAGCCGGGCATGCGCCCAGAGCAGCGCCTCGCCGTCGATGTTTTCCTTGAGCAGCCCCTCGCGCATCATCAGGCCGAGGTTCTTGCGGCCGCGGCGATAGGGCTCGTCGGCGCGCTTGTAGACGATGTGGCGCAGGTCGTTGAGCCGCCCGGGCTGCGCGGGTTTGCCCCCGGCGAGCCACGCCTCGCGACTCTGCCCGCCCTTCCACGCGCGGGTGGTGAAGCCGAGGATCTCGGTCTTGACCCCGCAACGCTCGAGCGTGCGCGCGAGCACGTCGGCGCTGATCGCGGCGATGCTGATGGGTCGCCCGCGCATCGAGCCCGAATTGTCGATCAGCAGGGTGACGACGGTATCCTTGAACTCGATGTCGCGCTCGACCTTGTAGCTCAGCGAATGGCCGGGCGAGATCACCACCCGGGCGAGCCGCGCGGCGTCAAGCAGGCCTTCCTCCTGGTCGAACTCCCAGCTGCGGTTCTGCTGCGCCATCAGCCGTCGCTGAAGCCGGTTGGCGAGCTTGGTGACCACGCCCTGGAGGCCCTTGAGCTGCGCATCGAGATAGGCGCGCAGCCGGGTCAGCTCCTCCTCGTCGCAAAGGTCGGTCGCGGCGACCACTTCATCGAAGGCTTGGGTGTAGGCCTTGTAGTCGAAGTTGGCGGGGAGATCGGTCCATGGGCGGTTGGGGCGGACCGGGAGCATGCCCTCCTCGCCCTCCTCGCCGGCTTCGCTCTCACCCGAATCGTCCTCCATCTCGCGGCGGTCGTCGCTTTCGCCCTCGTCCTCGCCCTCGGCGGCGTCGGAGGCGATTTCGCTGGGGTTTTGGTCCTCGCCGCTCTCGCTCGCCTCGTCGTCCTGGTCCTCGGCGCCTTCGTCCTCGTTACCTTCCTCGCTGTCGGGTTCGAACGGCTCGGCGCGGGTCAGCTCGAGGTGCTGGAGCATGTCGAGGCTGAGCGCCTGGAACGCCGCCTGGTCGTCGAGCAGCAGCGCGAGCCCGTCGAAGTCCGCCCCGGCGCGCTCGGCGATCCACTCGCGCAGGAAGCTCACCCCCTCGCGCGCCGCGACCGGAATCGGCTCGCCGGTGAGGTGTTCGCGCAGCAGCAACGCCAGCGCGGCTGGCACCGGCACGTCCTCGGCGCGGGCGGCGCGGGCGATCGGGTCGCCCGCGGTGCGCACCCGCTGCGCGGCTTCGAGGTTGTCGCGCATCCCCGCATAGCCCTTCGCCCCGAGCGCCTCGTAGCGAACCGTCTCGACAGCATCGAAACAAGCGCGCGCGGTCGGCTCGGGCGGCGCGGCCCTGGCGTGGAGCGCTTCGTTGTGGTGGCGCAGGCGCAGCGCGAAGCTGTCGGCGAACCCGCGCGCCTCCTCGGCTTGGTCGCGCGGCAGGTTGCGCCCGGGCATCGGCAGCCGCAGGTTCTTGCCGTTGGCGACCGGCGCATCGGCGGTCCACGCCACCTCGACCTCGGGTTCGTGCGCGATCGCCCGGCTCGCGCCGGCGAGCACGGACTTGAACCGGTCGAGGGGGGTATCGTCGGCCATCGAAGCGCCGTTGCCTATCCTAATCCGTCATCCCGGCGAAGGCCGGGACCCAGACCGCACATATGCACGTCGTCGCTCCGCGACGGCTCCATTTTCCGTGCTGGGCCCCGGCCTTCGCCGGGGTGACGGCGCGGATACGCATGTCAAATCTTCTGCCCGGTCTTGGCCCAGTCGGCAAGGAAGCCTTCGATGCCCTTGTCGGTGAGGACGTGCTTGACCAGTCCGCGGATCACCGCTGGCGGCGCGGTCATCACGTCGGCGCCGATCCGCGCGGCTTCGAGCACGTGGATGCCATGGCGGACCGAGGCGACGAGGATTTCGGTGCGATAATCGTAGTTGTCGTAGATCAGGCGGATGTCGGCGATCAGCGCCATCCCGTCGAAGCCGTTGTCGTCATGCCGGCCGACAAAGGGCGAGACGAAGGTTGCCCCCGCCTTGGCCGCGAGGAGTGCCTGGTTGGCCGAGAAGCACAGCGTGACGTTGACCATCGTCCCGTCGCCGGTGAGCTGCTTGCAGGTCTTGAGCCCGTCGATCGTCAGCGGAACCTTGATGCAGACGTTGTCGGCGATCTTGCGCAGGATCTCGGCCTCGCGCAGCATCCCTTCGTGATCGAGCGCGACGACCTCGGCGCTGACCGGCCCGTCGACGATCCCGCAGATCTCGCGGGTCACCTCCATGAAGTCGCGGCCCGACTTGTGGATCAGCGAGGGGTTGGTGGTGACGCCATCGAGCAGGCCAGTGGCGGCGAGCTCCTTGATGTCGGCGATTTCGGCGGTGTCGGCAAAGAATTTCACGGTGGCGGCTCCTGGCGCGAGTCAGCGCCGCCTTAGCCAACCCTTCGCCGGGGGGCTAGAGCACCCTGAGCGCCGCAATCAGCTTCGGGTTGTTGGTCTGCTCGGGATGCGCGCGGATATCGGCTTCGGCCGCGCCGATCTCGTACCACATCGCGCTGTCGGCCTTGTTGGCCAGCGCCACCGCGACATCGCCGACATTGACCCCGGCGAGCGCCGAGATCGCCTGGCCCAGCAGCGGATCGTTCGACACCCGCATCACGTCGCCCAGCGCCGGGATCAGCGCGTTGATCAGCCCCGCGCCCATTTCCTGGCGCAGGTACGAGGTCGCCGCAGTCGGCCCGCCGCGAATGAGGTCCACCGCGTTTGCGATCCCGATGGTGCGGACCGCATCGGTAATCACCGGCGCGGCGCGGTAGGCGCCCTGTTCGGCGAAATTGTTGAGCTTT
This sequence comes from Novosphingobium sp., assembly GCA_050725835.1. GTDB lineage: Bacteria > Pseudomonadota > Alphaproteobacteria > Sphingomonadales > Sphingomonadaceae > Novosphingobium. Next base: position 2,365 of record JBOHIC010000118.1, on the reverse strand, counting down.
CGCTGGAGCTGATAGCGAAAAGTGTCCGACTGAAGAATCCGGGCGATAACCCCGCCGCGGTTGCCGAAAAGTTCGGGAAGGTCGATCCGCGCGACCTGGCTGTTCCAGAACCCGTCGGGCGCGGTCAGGCGGGCGATCGCGCGGTCGCTCGACAGCAGCAGCAGGTCGCGCACCGCGTCGACCAGGCCGTAGCCGCCGAAGCCCCCGGCGCAGCCCGAGAGCGCCAGCGCGCCGGTAGCGGCCGATCCGGCGAGGAACGCGCGGCGGGTGGCATTGGGTTCGGTCCGGGTCATTATTCACCTCTCATTGCCCTTGGCGCTGTCGCGCGGCATAACGCTAACCCATATAGCGGCCCGAATGAACCGCGTCAGACTCCTCGTCTTCAACCCCGTGCTCAGCGTGCTCGACTACCGCGTTCCGGAAGGGATGACGGTCGAGCCGGGGTCGATCGTCATTGCCCCGCTCGGCCCGCGGCAGGTGCTTGGGATCGTCTGGGAAGCGGAACGCTTGGCCGGCGAGGCGGTTCCCGAAGCCAAACTGCGCCCGCTGCTCGAGAAGCTGCCGGTTCCCCCACTGGCGCTGCCGCTGCGCAACCTGATCGAGTGGACCGCGGACTATTACTGCGCGCCGATGAACGCGGTGGCGCGGATGGCGCTGGGGAGCATGGCGGCGCTGCGCGGCGGCGGGACGACCACCGAATACCGCCTTTCGGGCAGCGAAACCGCGCGGATCACCCCGCAGCGCGCCGCCGCGCTCGACGCGCTCCACGGCGAACAGGCGACGATCCGCGAGCTGGCGGAGCTGGCGAGCGTTTCGGAAGGCGTACTGCGCGGGATGGTGAACGCCGGGATGCTCGAGCCGGTCAGCGTCGATCTCGACCGGCCCTACCCCCGCGCCAACCCCGATTTTGCGGTGCCAGAGCTTTCGCCCGACCAGCAGGTTGCTGCCGAAAGGTTTGTCGCGGCGGTGAAGGACGGAAAGTTCGCACCGTTCCTGCTCGACGGGGTCACCGGATCGGGCAAGACCGAGTGCTACTTCGAAGGCATCGCCGAGGCGCTGCGGCAAAAGCGCCAGGTGCTGGTGCTGCTCCCCGAAATCGCGCTGACCGAGCATTTCCTGCGCCGCTTCGAGGCGCGCTTTGGGGTCGCGCCGGTGCTCTGGCATTCCTCGCTCAAGTCGAGCGAGCGGCGGCGGGCGTGGCGGGCGATCGTCGCGGGGCAGGCACAAGTCGTGGTCGGAGCGCGCTCGGCGCTGTTCCTGCCTTACGCCAGGCTCGGGCTGATCGTGGTCGACGAGGCGCACGAAGTCTCGTTCAAGCAGGACGACGGGGTGCGCTACAACGCCCGCGACGTCGCGGTGATCCGCGCCCGCTTCGAAGCCGCGCCTGTGGTTCTCGCCAGCGCCACCCCCGCGCTCGAATCGATGCAGCTGGCCGATGCCGGGGTTTACGAGAAGATCGAACTGCCCGCGCGATTCGGCGGTGCCGAGCTCCCTTCCATCGCCACCATCGACCTGCGCAACGAGCAACCCCCGCGCGGCCGCTGGCTCGCGCCGCGGCTGATCGATGAGATGGAAGCGCGGCTGGAGCGCGGCGAGCAATCGCTGCTGTTCCTCAACCGCCGCGGCTATGCCCCGCTGACGCTGTGCCGCAACTGCGGGCACCGCTTCCAGTGCCCCAATTGCAGCGCCTGGCTGGTCGAACACCGCCTCTCGCGCCGCCTCGCCTGCCACCACTGCGGGCACGAAACCCCCCCGCCCGAGGCCTGCCCCGAATGCCTGACCCCCGATTGCCTGGTGGCCTGCGGGCCGGGGGTGGAACGGATCGCCGACGAGGTCACCGCGCTCCTCCCCGAGGCGCGGGTGCGGGTCGTCACTTCGGACACGCTGGGCAGCCGCGAGCGGATCGCCGAATTCGTCGCCGCGGCCGAGAGCGGGCTGATCGACGTGATCGTCGGCACCCAGCTGGTGACCAAGGGCTATCATTTCCCCGAACTCACTCTTGTGGGCGTGGTCGATGCCGACATGGGGCTCGAGGGCGGCGACTTGCGCGCGGGCGAGCGGACCTACCAGCAGATCGCCCAGGTTGCCGGGCGCGCCGGGCGCGGCGAGAAGCCCGGCGAGGTGCTGATCCAGACCCGCCATCCCGAAGCCCCGGTGATCGCCGCGCTCGCCGCGGGGGACCGCGACGCGTTCTACGCCGCCGAGATCGAGGCCCGGCGCGAGGCCTGCGCCCCGCCGTTCGGGCGCTGGGCGGCGATCATCGTCTCATCCGAGGACGACGCCGAAGCGCGCGAAGCGGCGCGCAATATCGGCTCGATGCGCCCCAACCTCCCCGACGTCCTGATCCTTGGCCCCGCCCCTGCCC
>JBOHIC010000117.1:0-10490 GCA_050725835.1 Novosphingobium sp. | reverse complement strand
TCGGCCTCGCCGAGCCTATCCTTCGCGCGCTCGGGACCAAAGGCTATGCCGACCCGACCCCGATCCAGCGCCAGGCGATCCCGGCGCTGCTCGAGGGGCGCGACCTCTTGGGCATCGCCCAGACCGGGACCGGCAAGACCGCCGCGTTTTCGCTGCCTTCGCTTCACCGCCTCGCCGCCGACGCGCAGCCGCGACGCAGCGCCTCGTGCCGGATGCTGGTGCTCTCGCCCACCCGCGAGCTCGCCGCGCAGATCGCCGAGAACATGCGCGGCTACGCCAAGTATCTCAATCTCACCGTCCAGTTCGTGTTCGGCGGTGTCCCCGCGGGCCAGCAGGCGCGCGCGCTGGTGGGGGGCACCGACGTGCTCGTCGCCACCCCGGGCCGGCTGCTCGACCTGATCGATCAGCGCGCGGTGACGCTGCGCAACGTCGAGATCTTCGTGCTCGACGAGGCCGACCAGATGATGGACCTCGGCTTCATCGTGCCCCTAAAGCGCATCGCCAACATGCTCCCCAAGGAACGCCAGAGCCTGTTCTTTTCGGCGACCATGCCCAAGGCGATCGCCGATCTCGGCCGCCAGTTCATCAACAATCCCGTCCGCGTCGAGGTGACCCCGCAGGCGACCACCGCCGAGCGGGTCGGCCAGTATGCGATCCACCTCAACCAGTCCGAAAAGCAGGCGCTGCTGACGCTGTCGCTGCGTAAGGGGCTGAACTCGAACGAGATCGAGCGCGCGCTGGTGTTCACCCGGACCAAGCACGGCGCCGACCGGGTGGTGCGCCACCTCAACTCGGCCGGGGTCAACGCCGCGGCGATCCACGGCAACAAGAGCCAGGGCCAGCGAACCGCGGCCTTGAGCGCGTTCAAGCAGGGCTCGACCCCGGTGCTGGTGGCGACCGATATCGCCGCGCGCGGCATCGACGTGACCGGGGTGAGCCACGTGTTCAACTTCGAAATCCCCAATGTCGCCGAGCAATACGTCCACCGCATCGGGCGGACGGCGCGCGCCGGCGCGGACGGGGTGGCGATCAGCTTCGTCGCCCCCGACGAGAAGCCGTATATGCGCGACATCGAGAAGCTCACCGGGATCAGGCTCGACATGCTGCCGCTCCCGGCGAACTTCCTCGCCGAGGCGGCCAAGCTGCCCGCGCCTTCGCGCAAGCCTGCCGAAATGGCCCAGGACGCACGCCGCGACGAGCGCGATGCGCGCGGGCGTCATGGCGAACGGGGCGGTTTCGGGCGCAACAACAACCGCTCGAACGGCGGCCAGGCGCGCGACGGACGCTCGCGCGACGCGCATGTCCGCGATGTGGCACGCGGTCCGGCCCCGGTGCGCGGCGCGGTGCACAACCCGCTGAAGCACGAGGACGCGGTCAGCGGCGGCGAACGCCGCCCCGCTCCGCAAGGCGAGCAACGCCGCGCCCCCCACGGCCGCGGCCGCCCCGGCGGCGGGCAGGGCGGCGGCTACAAGGGCCAGCGCCGCGCGGGCTAGTGCGACGGCGATCCTCCCCCTCGGGGGAGGTGCGGCCTGCAGGGCCGCGAAAGGGGGCGAACCGAACGAGCCGCGGTAGCGGCTCAGCGCGCTGCCGCGCGCTTGTTTGGCTAGCCCCCCTCCACCACCTGCGGCGGTCCCCCTCCCCCGATGGGGGAGGATCGTTCGAGCTAGGCGAGGACAATCGGAACGGGCATAGCAGCGCCATGTCCCCCCTCGCCGCCGCGCTGCTTTCCGCGCTCGCCATGAGTGGGATCGTCGCGCTGCGCTACCTCGCCTCCAGCGGGCTGTTCGCCTGGCTCACCGCGAAAATCCGCCCCGGCTTCTACGCTGGGCTCGGGCCGCAGATGCGCTCCGAAATCCGCTGGTCGCTCGCTTCGGCGGCGATCTATGGCGCGCCCGCGGGGGTGCTTGCATGGGGCTGGCAGGAGCATGGCTGGACAAAGGTTTATACCGATGTCGGCGCCTACCCGCTGTGGTGGCTGCCGCTCTCGGTCTTCGCCTACCTCGCGCTCCACGACACCTGGTTCTACTGGACCCACCGCTGGCTCCACCGCCCCGGCCCGTTCCGGATCGCCCACGCGGTCCACCACGCCAGTAGGCCCCCCACCGCCTGGGCGGCGATGAGCTTTCATCCATTGGAGGCGCTGAGCGGCGCGGTGGTGATCCCCGCGCTGGTGCTGCTTATCCCCATCCACGTCGCCGCGCTCGGCTTGGTCCTGCTGGCGATGACGGTTATGGGCGTGACCAACCACATGGGCTGGGAGCTGTTCCCGCAAGGCCTGGTTCACCGGGGGGCGGGCAAGTGGCTGATAACGGCGAGCCATCACCAGCGGCATCACGACATCTACCAATGCAATTACGGGCTCTATTTCCGCGTCTGGGACAAGCTGTGCGGCACCGATCGCGGGCTTTCCTCGCCTTAGCTTTGGCCCCCGCGCTGCTCGGCGTTGGCGACGGGGGCGGCGACGTCAGCATTACGGTGACCGGGCTGCGCAGCGCCAAAGGCCAGGTGCTCGGCTGCCTCACCGCGCTGCCGAAAGGCTTTCCCGATTGCCGCAAGGATCCGGGCGCGCGCAAGCTGGCGGTGCCCGCGAGCCCCGGCGTGGTGCTCGATTTCGGGCGGGTTCCGCAGGGCCGCTATGCGGTGTCCTTGCTCCACGACGAGAACGGCAACGGCAAGGCCGACATGGCGCTGCTGTTTCCCAAGGAAGGCTTCGGCTTTTCGCGCGACGCCCCGGTGCGCTTCGGCCCGCCGCGGTTCGAGCGCGCAGCGTTCGACGTCGCCGCCGGCGAGGTGCGCCAGACGGTGAGAATTCGCTACATGTTCTGAACGGCTTGGCGCCGATTGACGTCACTTTTGCGGACGCTGCGCACCCCGGCGCGACTTAACGCTTAATTTACCATGTTGCGCCAGAAGGACCCGGTATCGGGACGCTTGGGGAGCCCTCATGGACAGTTTGCGCGGCAATTTCGGCGATCGGGGTGGGTTGGGCGACGACGCCGTCGATGCCTATGGCGACAGCCTCGGTGAGGACGCCGGCACCCGCGACACGCCCCCGGCCTCGATCGGCCAGGACGAGCGCCGGATGCAGGTGCGCGCCTACAACCACTGGGCAGGGCTGCTCGACAACCGCAACTTCCCCTCGATCGAAGACCTCGATCCCGAGGCGCTCCCCGATTTCGGCCCGTTCAGCGTGCTGCTCGACTTCACCAACGGGATCGACAACCCCTCGATCCAGTATCTCGGCGATCAGCTCGCCGAGGAATGCGGCGCCACCGGCGAGGATATCGAGACGCTGTCCGACGTCCCCAGCCGCTCGCTACTCAGCCGGATCACCGATCACTACATGCAGATCCTCGCCAACCAGGCGCCGATCGGGTTCGAGGCCGAATTCGTCAATCAGCGCGAGCGCACGATCCTCTACCGCGGGATCCTCCTGCCGTTCTCGAGCGACGACGACACCATCGATTTCATCTACGGGGTGATCAACTGGAAGGAAATCGCCGACCAGCACACCACCGACGAGCTGATGCTCGAGATCGACCAGGCGCTCGAGGCGGTGCCGGTCCACCAGGAAGACTCGGCGATGACCGAGTGGGCCGACGGCCCGGTCGAGAATGGGGCCGAGGTGCTCGATCTCGGCGTCGGCGACGAGCTCGCGGGGGATCCCGCCGCTGCGGCCGAATGGCCCGAGCCGGCTTTCGGCGAGGACGCCGCGCTCCCCGCGATCGAGCCGCTCGAGCTTGCCGCTTACGCCGATCCGGTCAGCGAGAACGACTATGCCGCGCCGATCGACCTTGGCGATTTCGCCGAAGTCGCCGACGAACCCGCACCCGCCCTCGAAGCCGCACCGCTGCCGCAGGAAGACGTCGCCGGCTACGGCCTCGCCGACTGGCTCGCCTCGGCGCGCGAATTCGCCGAAGCCGCGCAGGGCTCCGAAGACCGCACCCGCAACGCGCTCTACGCGGCGATCGGGCGGGCTTACGATTTCTCGCTCGCGGCCACCGAGGCCCCCGACGAATTCGCCGAACTGGTCGCCGATTCGGGGCTGACCACGCAGGATCGCGCCCCGCTCACCCCGCTGGTCAAGCTCGTCTTCGGGGCCGATTACGACAAGACCCGCCTCACCGAATTCGCCGCCGCACTGGGCCATGCCCACCGCATCGGCCTCGGCCGCGGCGCGCTCGCCGACTATCTCGGCGCCGCGCCGGGCGGGCTCAAGGGTGTGGTCACCGCCGAACGCCGCCTGCGCCGCGAGGAAAGCGGCCGTCCGGTCGATCACGAGACCCCGCGCGAAACGCTGGCGCGCAAGCTGCGCAAGCTGCCCGCGCGCGCTTTCGAAGACATCGCGGTGGAGGGCAGCGAATTCGCCCTGCTGCTGATCCGCCGCCTGCCCACGGGCGAGCTGGTGCTGCTCGGCGAAGTTCCCGAGGACGTGCCGCTGCTCGAAAAGGCCGGAAAGAAACTGCTCGGATAAGCCAGCTACTGGCGAGGGCGAGGGCGCTGTGGCGATGGTCATGGCGCCCTTTGCCTATCCGGGGTAGAGCCGCGCGCATGACCCCGGCTTCAGCACCCGTTCAGCCGCCGGGCGGATAGCGAGGACCATGCCGATCCTGCGCCGTTTCGCTTCCGCGCTCGCCGCCCTTGCCGCGCTGGCGCTAGCCGCGCAGCCCGCCGCGGCGCAGTCGATCCTGCGCGACGCCGAGACCGAGGCGCTCCTCAACGACATGGCCGCGCCGCTGATCGCCGCGGCCGGACTCGAGCCGCGCAACGTCGATATCGTCCTGGTCAACGACGGTTCGATCAACGCCTTCGTCGCCGGGGGCCAGGCGATCTACATCCACTCCGGGCTGATCAACGCCGCCGCCAGCGCCAACGAGGTCCAGGGGGTGATTGCGCACGAGCTCGGCCATATCACCGGCGGCCACGTGATCCGGTCGGACGAGGGCTACAAGGCCGCCACCGGGATCAGCCTGCTCTCGCTGCTGCTCGGCGCTGCGGCGATGGCCGCGGGCGCGGGCGACGCCGGCATGGGGATCATGATGGCCGGGCAGCAGGCCGCGCTGGGCAAATATCTCGCCTTCAGCCGCACCCAGGAATCGAGCGCCGACGCCGCGGGCGCGCAGTACCTCTCGAAGGCGGGGATTTCGGGCAAGGGCTCGGTCGAGTTCTTCAAGAAGTTGCAGAACCTCGAATATCGCCACGGCTACAGGCGCGACGCCGACAGCGAGTTCTATTCGACCCACCCGATGACCGCCGACCGCATCCAGACCCTGCAGGACACCTACGAGCAGGACCCCGCGTGGACCCGCGCCGGCGACGCGGGGATCGAGCTGCGCTTCGAGCGCGCCAAGGCCAAGCTCTACGGCTACCTCGCCGAGCCGCAGCAGACGCTGATCGCCTATCCGCCGACGCTGACCGGCGTCCCGGCGCGCTATGCCCGCGCTTATGCCTTCCACAAGGAGGCTTTCGTCGACAAGGCGATGGCCGAAACCGACGCCCTGCTGCTGGCCGCGCCTAACGATCCCTATTTCCTTGAGCTCAAGGGCCAGATCCTGCTCGAATCGGGCAAGCCGGCCGAAGCGCTTGGTCCGCTGCGCCGCGCGAGCGAGGCCTCGGGCCAGGCGCCGCTGATCGCCACCACGCTCGGCCACGCGCTGATCGCGACCGAGGATAAGGCCAACTTCAAGGAGGCCGAAGGCGTGCTCAAGGCGGCGGTGGCGCGCGACCGCGACAATCCCTTCGCCTGGTACCAGCTCGGCGTGGTCTATGCCGCCAACGGCGACCTGGCCCGGGCCAAGCTGGCGAGCGCCGAGCAGCAGGCGATGAGCCTGCAGATGTTTGACGCGCTGCGCAACGCCGCGGCCGCCGAAGCCGAGCTGCCCAGGGGCTCGGCCGACTGGATCCGTGCGCAGGACATCGCGATGCACGCCCGCGCGGAGATTGAACGGGCGAAGAAACGCCGGTAGGCCGCGAAGCAATGGGAGAGCAAATCACCAAAAGCCGCCTGCTGCTGGCGCTCGGCGCGATTGCCTTCGCGCTGATCGGCGCGGTCGGCGGCTGGGCATGGGAGAAGAGCCGCTCGGCGGGCTCGAACAAGGCCGCGGTCGAGCGGATCGTGCGGGCTTACCTGCTCGAGCATCCCGAAGTGCTGCCCGAGGCGATGGACGCGCTGCGGACCAAGGAGCAGCGCCGCCAGCTCGCCGGGGCGGGCGATGCGGTCGAAGCGCCGTTCCCCGGAGCGGTGCTGGGCAACCCCGCGGGCAAGGTCACGCTGGTCGAATTCACCGACTATGCCTGCACCTTCTGCAAGCGCAGCGTCGCCGATGTCGCCGCGCTGGTCGCCGCCAACCCCGATCTCAAAGTGGTGATCCGCGAGCTGCCGATCCTCTCGCCCGACAGCGTCGAGGCCGCGCGCTGGGCGCTCGCCGCAGCCGAGCAGGGACGCTACGCCGCGTTCCACGACGCGATGTTCCGCATCGGCAAGCCCGACGGCGCGACCATCGCCGCCGCCGCCAGCGCCGCCGGGCTCGATATGGAGCGCGCGCGCCGCGCGATCGCCGATCCGCGGATCGAGGCCGAACTCCAGCGCAATCTCGCGTTTGCCCGCCAGCTGGGCTTCGACGGGACGCCGAGCTGGATCGCCGGCGAGGCGATGATGAGCGGCGCGGTGGGCGAGGCCGAGCTTGCCCGGGCGATCGCGGCGGCGCGAATCTGACCATGCGCCGCTTGGCAGCCGCATTCGCGCTGGGAACATTCCTCACCGCCGCCGCCCCGGCCAGCGCCGCCGAAGATTTCGCCGAACTGCGCAGCGCGCTCGCCGGGCTCCAGCGCGACGACGCCCGGCTGCTCTCGATCGGTTGGCGGCTGGCCCGCGCCAACGCGGCGTTCTGCGCCGATCCGCGACCCGCCGTGGGCCTGCTCCCGCTCGACGCGCGGACTTTCGCCAAGCCCGGCGACATCCGCGCCGCGCTAGGGCTTTCGGGCGAATTCGCGGTGCAGGCGGTGGCGGCCGGTTCACCCGCCGCCGAGGCCGCGCTCAGCCCCGGGGACGAGCTCCTAGCGATCGACGGGGTCGCGCTCGAAAAGCTCCCCGACGTGCGCGCCGGCAGCTACTCGCGGCTCGCCGCGCTGCAGACCAGGATCGAGGAGACGCTTGGCGGCAAGGGTTCGCTCGAGCTCCAGTTCAAGGCCGCGGGCGGGAGCCTGCGCCATGTCTCGCTCAAAGGGCTCGCCGCCTGCCGCAGCCGCTTCGAGCTGCTCACCGGGGGCAACGAGGCCAGCGCCGACGGCCAGCGGGTGACGATCAGCCGGCGCTTCCTCGACCTAGCCCGCAGCGACGACGAGGCGGCCTTCTTCGTCGGGCACGAGCTCGCCCACAATATCCTCCGCCACCGCGCCTGGCTCGACAAGGTCGGGCGGAGCAACACCAACATCCGGGCAAGCGAGCGCGCCGCCGACCGGCTGGCGCTGTGGCTGATGGCCAACGCCGGCTACGATCTCGCCCGCGCGCCCGAGTTCATGCAGCGCTGGGGCAAGCGCCAGGCCAACCTGCTGTTCCATTCCTCGACCCACGACCACTGGAAAGCGCGGCTGATCCTGATGCAGGCGGAGCTGCCCAAGATCGCCGCAGCGCGCGAGGCCCAACCGAGCGGGGCGCTCGATTGGCGAGGTCTGTTTCCCCGGTAGGAACCTAGCGGACCCCGAACCAGCACCGTTCGTGGTGAGGAGAGACTGAGCGCAGCGAAGGCTCGTCTCGAACCACCCTTGCGCGATGGTCCTTCGAGACGCCACTTCGCTCCGCTCAGCGGCTCCTCAGGACGAACGGAGCAGAGATTGCACGGCTCGCCAACCCTAAGCGCTATACCGCTTCGGCCTTCGCCAGCTTCGCGTACATCGAGTTGATCGGGCGGGCCATCACCCGGCGCAGCATCGGCTCGAAGAACTCGAGCGGCTCGCTCTCATAGTCCGGGTCGAACGCTGCCTGGTCGTATTTGGCGCAGAATTCGGCGCAGGCGTCGAAGTGCGGGCTGTCGCGATAGGCCTCGCGGATTTCGCGGTCCATGCCGAGGTAGTGGAAGTAGTAGTAGCCCTGAAACGCGCCGTGGTTCTGGCAGATCCAGTGGACTTCCTCCGAAACGAACGGCTTGACGATCGAGGCCGCGACCTCGGGGTGGTTGTAGGTGCCGAGCGTGTCGCCGATGTCGTGGAGCAGCGCCATGACGACGTAAGCCTCGTCGCGCCCGTCGCGGTGGGCGCGGGTCGCGGTCTGGAGCGAGTGCTGCAAGCGGTCGACCGGGAACCCGCCGAAATCGCCGTCGAGCAGCTTGAGATGGGTCAGCACGCGATCCGGCAGGCTCTTGGCGAAATCGCCGTAGTGCCCGGCGATGATCGCCCAATCCTCCTGCGTCCCCTCGGTCATCGCGGTGAACTTGGCGCGGTCTTCGGTCATCACGTTCATGGCACTTCTCCGGTTGCGGCGAAGTTACCCCAAACTTCCAAGCCGCGCAAAACTTTCGCGCCGCGGCAATTTCTTCGCTAGAGTCCGTCTTATGGCCGTGTTGCCGTTCCGCCCGACCCCGTTCTTCGCCAACAAGAACCAGGCCTTCTGGCGCCTCCAGGCGCTCGGCTGGGGCGGGGCGCTGCTGCTCCGCGCGATGTCCGGCCTCGCCAACGGGGTTCAGCTCTCGTTCCTCGTGCTGGTGCTGATCTCGACCATCACCGGGTTTTCGATCACGCTGATCCTCTCGGTGGCCTACCGCCAGCTGATCACCCGCTCTCCGCTGGTGACCTGGGGGGTGACGGGCCTCGTCCTGCCGTTCGCGGTGGCGCTTTACGCTTTCATCGACGCCTGGGTGAACGGGCTCTACTTCACCGACAGCGCGACCAGCTTCGCCCAGCGGATCATCGGGCTGTTCTACATCGACGCGACACTGCTGATCTCGTGGTCGGCGCTCTATTATGCGATCAACTTCTTCCTCCAGGTCGAAGAGCAGAACGACCAGTTGCTCCGGCTCGAGAACCAGGCGACCAGCGCGCAGCTGGCGATGCTGCGCTACCAGCTCAACCCGCACTTCCTGTTCAACACCTTGAACTCGATCTCGACGCTGGTGCTGCTCAGGCAATCCGAGCCCGCCAACGCGATGTTGAGCCGTTTGTCCGCGTTCCTGCGTTATACCCTGATCAACGAGCCCACCGGGCGCGTGACCGTGGCGCAGGAGGTCGAAACGCTGAAGCTCTATCTCGGGATCGAACGGATGCGTTTCGAGGAGCGGCTGCGCACCGAATTCCGCATCGACGCACTAACCGAAGCCGCACTGCTGCCCTCTCTCCTGCTCCAGCCGCTGGTCGAAAACGCGATCAAGTATGCGGTCGGCCCGCAGGAAAGCGGGGCCGAGATCGTCATCGCTTCTCAGCTCGTCGGCCAGAACCTTCGCATCACCGTCTCCGACACCGGACCGGGATTGCAAAACCCGGGGAGCGACAACAGGCTCTCGGGCGTGACATTCGACGGCGGCGAACCGGTATCGACGGGCGTGGGGCTCGCCAACATCCGCGACCGGCTGGCCCAGGCTTATGGCCCGGACCATTCGTTCGAGACGCTCGAGCCGCCCGAGGGGGGATTCGCCGTGGTGATCGAAATTCCCTTCGAACGCCGTAAACAGCCGCTGCCGGTGGGTGAGACCCCGCGGGTGCCGGCGCTCGCCGGTTAGCCCGGCCGAGGACCAGAAAACATGACCATCCGCACCATCCTCGTCGACGACGAGAAGCTCGCCACCCAGGGCCTCATGCACCGGCTCGAAAAGCACCCCGAAGTCGAGGTGATCGACACCTGCTCGAACGGGCGCGAGGCGATCCGCAAGATCAAGACCGAGAAGCCCGACCTCGTCTTCCTCGACATTCAGATGCCCGGGTTCGACGGGTTCAGCGTGGTCAAAGGGGTGATGGAGATCGAGCCACCGCTGTTCGTCTTCGTCACCGCCTACGACGAATACGCGGTGCGCGCGTTCGAGGCCAACGCGGTCAATTACCTGATGAAGCCGGTCGACGAGGACAAGCTCGCCGATACGCTCGAGCGGGTCCGGGTGCGGCTCTCCGAAAAGCGCTCGGCCGACGAGGCCGAGATGCTCAAGAACGTGCTCGCCGAAGTCGCCCCCGACGCGATGGACGCCATGCCCGACGAGGGCGAATCCGCGGGCCGCTTCGAAAAGCTGATCAACATCAAGGACAAGGGCCAGATCTTCCGGGTCGACGTCGATTCAATCGAGCACATCGAGGCCGCCGGCGATTACATGGTGATCTACACCGCCGACAACTCGCTAATCCTGCGCGAGACGATGAAGGATCTCGAACGCCGGCTCGACCCGCGCGTGTTCCAGCGGGTCCACCGCTCGACCATCGTCAACCTCAACCAGGTCCGCCAGGTCAAGCCGCATACCAACGGCGAGTGCTTCCTCGTGCTCGATTCCAACGCGCAAGTGAAAGTCAGCCGC
>JBOHIC010000116.1:0-2652 GCA_050725835.1 Novosphingobium sp. | reverse complement strand
CAGATCCTCCTTCTTGGCGATGTCGACCTTGTTGAGGACCAGGATCAACGGCTCGGTCCGCGCCTCAACGCCCGCGATCACTTGCTCGACCCGCGCGCCGACCTTGGCGGCGGCGTCGATCATCAGGACGATGCGGTCGGCATCCTCGGCGCCTTCCCACGCGGCCTTGACCATCGCCCGGTCGAGGCGGCGGTTGGGGGTGAAGATGCCGGGGGTGTCGACCAGCAGCATCTGGCTCTCGCCCAGAATCGCGATGCCCATCAGGCGGGCGCGGGTGGTCTGCGCCTTGGGGCTGACGATCGCGACTTTTTGTCCGACGAGCGCATTGACCAAGGTCGACTTGCCCGCATTGGGCGCGCCGAGCACGGCGACGAGGCCGCAGTGGTGGGTCATCCGAACCGCTCCATAAACGCCTGCGCGGCCAGCGTTTCGGCTTCCTGCTTGCTGCTGGCGCTGGCCTCGATCTCGCCCACACCGGAAACGCTCACCGCGACGGTAAAGTTCAGCGCATGGTCAGGGCCGCTGCGCTCGATCAGGCGGTATTCGGGGGGCTTGCGGCGGCTTCCCGCGGCCCATTCCTGCAGCGCGGACTTGGGATGCTTGCTTTGCCCGGTCTTGCCTTCGACCGGCTCGGACCACAGTCGGCGAACCATCGCGCGCGCATCATCGAAACCGCGCTCGACGAAGCAGGCGCCGATCAGCGCTTCCATTACATCGCCGAGGATGTTGTCGCTCTCGAGCCCGCCGTCGTCGCGCGCCTGCTTGCCGAGGCGGAGGTGTGCGCCCAGCCCGATATCGCGCGCCACCGCGGCGCAAGTGGTGCGGCTGACGAGCGCGTTGAGGCGCTGCGAAAGCCGGCCCTCGTCGGCGTCCTCGCGCTCGTGCAGCCATTCGGCGATGGCGAGGCCGAGCACCCGGTCGCCGAGAAACTCGAGCCGTTGGTAATCGCGCGCGTCGCCGGTGCTGCCGTGAGTCAGCGCCTCTTGCCACAGCGCCGCGTCGGCAGGCTCTGCGCCGGTAAGCGCGGCGATGAAGGCGCGGGCAGCGGGTTCGAGCGCGCGGGTCAAAAGGTCTTGCCGATCCGGCTCCACCGCGCGGCGGTGAACCAGGTCCACGGCTTGAGCCATTCGGCCGAACCATCGGTCGACCACATCATCACCGTCGCCCGGCCGACCAGGTTGGCCTGCGGGACGATTCCGATCCCGCCGCCCTGAACCGCGGGGTAGCGGCTGTCCATCGAGTTGTCGCGGTTGTCGCCCATCAGGAAGACCGAGGCTTCGTCGACCATCTTGGGTTCGGTATCGTCCTTGGGCATCGGGCCCATGTCGATCACGGTATAGCTGACCCCGTTCGGCAGCGTCTCGCGGTATTGCGGATAGCGGCAGGCGGGGGCGCCGTCGGCTTCGGCATAAGCGAAGACCTCCATCACGCAGGGATGGCGCCCATCGCGCTCGGCGGCTTCGGTCATGTTGGCGGTGACCGGCACGATCACGTCGCCGACGCGTTCCTTGGGCACAGGCGCGCCGTTTAGCCAGAGCACGCCGCCCTTCATCTGCACGGTGTCGCCGGGGAGGCCAATCACGCGCTTGATATAGTCGGTGTCGTTGGCGGGCGGGGCCTTGAAGATCACCACGTCGCCACGCTCGGGCTGGCCGGGCAGGATGCGTCCGGGGATCAGCGGCGCGCTCCACGGCAGCGAGTAGCTCGAATAGCCGTAGGGCCATTTCGCGGCGAGCAGGTAGTCGCCGATGCGCAAGCCGGGGAGCATCGATTCGCTCGGAATGCTGAACGGCGCGAAGACGAAGCTGCGGAAGATCACCACGATCAGCACCAGCTTGATCACGAAGACGGCGAAGCTGTCCTGCTTCTTCGCGGGCTTGGTTTCGGCCGGCGTTTCGGCGGGATCGGCGGCGGCTACGGGGGTGTCGGTCATCGCCAGCGTCGTTGTCGCCTTGCGCGGGTTGCGTCAAGAATAGGTTTGCGGGCGGCTTGCGTGATCGACGAAGGGCGGCTTAGGCAGGCGTTGCCGCTGGAAGGACCGAGAAATGAGCGAAAAGGCCAAGGCCGCCTGGGATCGGCTCGCCGCGCTGCCGCGGCCGACGCTGGGCGAGCTTTTCGGCGATGGCGGGCGGGTCGGCGCGCTCTCGGCCGCGCTCGACCTGCCCGGCGGGACGATCCGCTTCGACTGGTCGAAGACCCATCTCGACGCGGCGCATCTGGCGGAGTTCGTGGCGCTCGCCGAAGCAATGGACTTCGCCGAAAAGCGCGCCGCGCTGTTCGAGGGCGCGGTGGTCAACGTCACCGAAGGCCGCGCCGCCGAGCACACCGCGCAGCGCGGGCTGGGCAAGGAAACCAGCGTCGAGGAAGCCGCGGCGCTGCACCTGCGGATGAAGAGCCTGGTTGAGGCGATCCATGCCGGTGCGCTGGGCGAGATCAGTTCGCTGATCCATATCGGCATCGGCGGGTCGGCGCTCGGCCCGGCGCTGGCGATCGACGCCCTGGCGCGCGACCTGCCGATGGTGGAAGTCCACGTCGTCTCGAACATCGACGGCTGCGCGCTCGAAGCCGCATTTGCGCGGTGCGATCCGGCGACGACGCTGATCGCGCTCGCGAGCAAGACCTTCACCACCACCGAAACGATGACCAACGCCG
>JBOHIC010000115.1:0-4082 GCA_050725835.1 Novosphingobium sp. | reverse complement strand
CGGGATCGCGCTTGACCGGTCGCAATCTTCTTGCTTTTGGCGCGCGATTTCTCAATGACGCCGGCCACGGCCGTGCGCTGACGCACGTAAAGGACTTTTTCGTAATGAAGCCAATCAAGGTCGCCATTATCGGCGTGGGGAACTGCGCGAGTTCGCTGGTGCAAGGCGTCGCCTATTACCGCCAGAACAACTCCAAGCAGGGGCTGATTCACGAGCGGATCGGCGGCTACGGCGCGGGAGACGTCGAATTCGTCCTCGGCATCGATGTCGATGCGCGCAAGGTCGGCAGGGACATTTCCGAAGCGATCTTCGCCGCGCCCAATAACACCGCGGTGTTCATGCCGCAGGTGCCCGCCACCGGGACCAAGGTGATCATGGGCCATGTCCTCGACGGCGTCGCCGACCACATGACGGGGATGGGCGAGAAGGGCTTCATCGTTTCCGACGCCGCCGAAGCGGGCAAGGCCGAGATCGTCAAGTCGCTCAAGGATTCGGGTGCCGAAGTGCTGGTGAACTTCCTTCCTGTCGGTTCGGAGGAAGCCACAGAGTTCTATATGGAATGCGCGCTCGAGGCGGGCATCGGCGTGGTCAACTGCATGCCGGTGTTCATCGCCAGCCGCCCCGAGTGGGAGCGCCGGTTCGCCGAGAAGCGCCTGCCCATCGTCGGCGACGACATCAAGGCGCAGGTCGGCGCGACGATCGTCCACCGGGTGCTGTCGAGCCTGTTCGGCGCGCGCGGGGTCACGATCGACCGGACCTACCAGCTCAACACCGGCGGCAACACCGACTTCATGAACATGCTCGACCGCCAGCGGCTCGGCTCGAAAAAGGAATCGAAGACCGAAGCGGTCCAGGCGATGCTCGCCCAGCGGCTAGAGGACGAGAACATCCATGTCGGGCCGTCGGACTACGTGCCGTGGCAGAAGGACAACAAGCTCTGCTTCATCCGGATCGAAGGCAATCAGTGGGGCAATGTGCCGATGAACCTCGAGCTGCGGCTCTCGGTCGAGGACAGCCCGAATTCGGCAGCCTGCGTGATGGATGCGATCCGCTGCGTCAAAGTCGCGCTCGAGCGCGGCGACGGCGGGGCGCTGATCGGACCGTCGGCCTACTTCTGCAAGCACCCGCCGCAGCAGTTCAACGACGATACCGCCGCCCAGATGGTCGAGGAATACGTTGCCGAATCGGCGCTGGCGGCCGAGTAACGCCGGCCCGGCTCCCGGGAGAGTTCAATGGACGCGCTGATAATTGCTGCGGGCTATGGCACGCGGCTCCGCGACATCGCCGATTCAAAGCCGCTCGCGCCGATCGCGGGCGTGCCGCTGCTCGAACTCGGGGTGCGCCAGGCGCAGGCGGCAGGGGCCGAGCGCGCGGTGATCGTCACCGGGCACCACGCGGTCGAGATCGAGAAATTCCTCCCCGCACTGTCCGCGCGGGTTGGGATCCCGGTGGTGTCCGAGCGGGTCCAGCACTGGTCCACTCCCAACGGTCATTCGGTTATGGCCGGCGCGGCGCGGATCAGCGGCAACTACCTGCTGCTGATGGCCGACCACATCTTCGAGGCCTCGATCCTCGAGCGCCTGGTGCGCGAGGGCGCGACCAGCCGCGGGGTGACCCTGGCGATCGACCGGCGCACCGACAACCCGCTGATCGATCCCGCCGACGCCACCTGGGTCAGGACCGATACCGACGGGCGGATCGAGGCGATCGGCAAGTCGCTCGGCGAATACGATGCGGTCGATTGCGGCGCCTTTTTGGCGACCCCCGAACTCGCCCAGGCGATCGCGGCGGCCATCGCCGAGGGCAAGCCGGGTAGCCTGTCGGACGGAATGCAGCGCCTTGCCGAAGCGGGCCGGGCGGCGACGATGGACATCGGCGAGGCGTGGTGGCTCGACGTCGACGATCCGTCCATGCACGCCATCGCGGAAGAGCAGGCGCCCTCGATGCTGCCCGAAATCTACGCCGCCGCCCCAGCCTATTTCGGCTGAGCTTACGGGTATTTCATATGTATCCGGGTGGTCAGCCCGGCGCGCGGTACGTTGAGCCGGACCGAGCGGAAGCTCGGCAATCCGGCGAGCGTCGCGGGATTGTTCGAGAAGCCGTAACCCTCGGCCGGAAGGCCGATCCCGGTGCGGTCGAAATTGCGGCTGGCATTGGCATCGTGGTAGATCGCCACCGCATAGACCCCCGGCTGCGGGACGAAGATACAGGCGCGGGTGGTGCCGGCCTGGGCGTCGACCCGGCCGACGTAGAGCGAACCCTTCTTGGCGAGGAACCGCCGGCTGTCGTCGGCGTAGAGTGTCACGGCGACCAGCCCGCTGCCGTCGCGCACCCCATCGACCACGACGTTGAGCCAGGTGTCGCTGGCCGGGCCGGTGCATCCGGCAGGCGGCGCGGCCGCGGCGGTGGTCGGCGCGGCGGCTCCGGCGAGCGTCGCCGCCGCCAGCACTGCGGGGGCAAGAGCAAGCGACGCGGCGCGGATACGTCTCGGCTCGATCATGTCACAAAATCCTGGCTGATGGGGGGTTCGCGGCCGGTTTGCACGGCTTCGGGCGAGGCTTCGGGCTAGGGTTCGGGCGCTTAATAGTGCGTGAACCGGAGAAAATCGAGAGGGCCGACAGCGGGCTTGCTCAGATGTCGTTGCGGCCCTTGGCATAGCCGATGAACCGCGCCGCTGCGATCCCGATCGGCAGCGCGGTAAGATAGGGCACCCGGGCGTCGTGATCGGCGGGATCGAGGCCGGGCAAATCCGCCACCAATTGCTCGAGCCGCGGCAGATCGAGCACGGCCGCGACATCCGGATCGCATCGCATCCGCTCGAGCTCGTCACGCAATTCTGCCGCCACCGGCGTCAGCCGGGCGTGCCAGTCGGGATGGTGCGCGCCGGTTTCGACGCGGCAGCGCAACGCTTCGGGAAGGTTTCCCCGACCCATTTCGCGCGCCAGCCAGCGGGTTTGACCGTGCCGGCGGAAGATCTCGGTCGGGATGCCGAAGCAGAACTCGACCAGCGGGCGATAGGCCGCCGGATCGCGCAGAGGCACGCCGTAAAGTATCTCCATGCCCTGGCTGTACTGCTCGCGGTCCTGGCCGTCCTCGGCCATGATCGCCCGCCAGAAAGCCCGGCGCGTTGGATAATGGAATCGACCGGGTTCGCGGCCCGCAGCGCGGATGGCCCCGAGCACGCCGTGTTCGGCCGCCCAGCCGCGCGAGAGCCCGCTCGCGGCGAACGGGTCGGGCCAGGCACCGTGCCACAGGCGTTGCACCCAGCGCCACTGCCGCGCGGGCAGCCACGGCATGACCGCCAGCGCGAGTCCCCGCCGCCACAGCGGCCGCCGATCGACCGGATCGGTGCGCAACGCTTCGAGCAGTCGCAGCCAATGTCCCCGCGCGAACCACTCGGGTAGCGCCCACGGGGCGTTGCTGCTGAAGGTTTCGTTGCCCCAGTTGGGGGTAAGCAGAACGTCGCAGCCCAAGTCGCGTGCGCGCTCGTGGATTGCATGATGCGGCCAGCACAGCCCCACCGAGGGGTTGCCGCAATCCATCGCCCGGATCAGCTCGGTCTGACGAAACCTGAAATCCCGGCCGCGATTGGCGAAGGTTTCGAGCCGCAACGCCGGATGCATCCGAGCAAAGGCGGCGACACCGGGAAACTCGCTGACGTATTTGCCCGGCGCGGGGGCGACCTCGGGCCAATCGGCTTCGGGACCATAGGTGAAGCCGAACACCTCGCCCGCGCCGTTAAGCCGGCGCAGAGCGCTTGCCGCGACCGTGGGCGAATCGAGTCCCGAGGAGAGCAGCACTCCGGGCCGCGTCGCCCCGTCGAGCGTCGCGGCCACACCCGCGTCGAGCAGCTCTCGCGCCGCCTCGACGTAGTCCGCGGCGCGTTTGAGTCGGACTTGCGGCCGCGACAGCAGATCGTAACGCCAGATTTCGCGCCAGCCTGCGCCGCCGAGCACCACCGCCGTTCCCTGCGGCAACCGCAGGCAGTCACGGTAAATTCCGGTGTAAGCCTCGGAAAAATCGACCAGCAGGGTGCGGCCGAGGCGATCGAGATTGGGCGCGCGCGGGACGGGGTCACGCCA
>JBOHIC010000114.1:0-12222 GCA_050725835.1 Novosphingobium sp. | reverse complement strand
ACCTTCCCCGATGCGATGGCGCTGCAATACGCCAGGCTGCTCAAGGAACGGCGGGGCGGCGGGATCGCGCTGATCCCCTCGGCCGCTTTCACCGCTGCGATCGAGCCGAGCGACGCGCAGCTCCAGGCCTATTACGCCAAGCACGCCAGCACCTACCTGCGGCCCGAGCGCCGCGTGATCCGCTACGCCACCTTCACCGAAACCGCGCTCAAGAACGTCCCTGCGCCGAGCGAAGCCGAGATCGCCGCGCGCTACAAGGCCAATGCCGCGCAATACGCCGCGTCCGAAACCCGCACGGTAACCCAGCTGATCCTCCCGACCGAAGCGGCGGCGCGGGCGCTGCTGGGTGAAGTCAAAGCCGGCAAATCGCTCGAGGCCGCGGCCGCGGCCAAAGGGCTGAACGCCGCGTCGATCGGCAGCCTGACCCGCGACAAGCTCGCCGGGCAGAGTTCGGACCCGGTCGCTGCGGCGACCTTTGGCGCGGCGCGCGGGGCGATCGCCGGGCCGGTCCGCAGCGGGCTCGGCTGGCACCTGATGCGGATCGACACGGTGACCGCCACCGCCGCACGCTCGCTCGACCAGGCCCGCGGCGAAATCGCAGCGGCGCTCGCGGTCGAGAAGCGGCGCAAGGCGCTGTCCGATTTCACCGCCGAGATCGAAGACGAATTCGACAACGGCGGCTCGCTCAGCGACGTCGCCAAGCAGCTCGGGCTGACCCTGGCGCAAACCGCGCCGGTCACCGCCGACGGCGCGGTTTACGGGCAGGAAGGGCAGAACGTCGGCCCCGAGCTGGTCAAGGTGCTCGGCACCGCTTTCGCGATGGAGGGCGAACAGCAGCCGCAGATCGCCGAGATCGAGCCGGGCAAATCGTTCCTGGTCTACGACGTCTCGTCGATCGCGGCTTCGGCCCCCGCCCCGCTCGGCGAAATCCGCGAGCGGGTCGCCACCGATTTCGCGCTCGAGCAGGGTGCCAAGTCGGCCAAGGCCGCGGCAGAACGGGTCGCCGCGGCGCTCAAGCGCGGGCAGTCGCTCGACTCCGCGCTCGGCGCGATCGGCGTGGCGATCCCGCCGGTCGACCGGGTCGACATGAGCCGCGAAGAGTTGATCGCGCGGCAGCAGCAGGTCCCGCCGCCGCTGCGGCTGCTCTTTTCGATGGCTTCAGGCACCACCAAAGTGCTCCCCGCCCCGCGCAACCGGGGATTCTATGTGGTCCAGCTCGGCTCGATCGTGGTCCCCCCGACGCTTCCTGCCAACGACCCGCTGATCGCAGACGCCAGGCGCGAGCTCGGCGAGACCAGCGGGCGCGAGTTCGCCGAGCAGCTGCGCGGCGCGATCCGCAAGGACGTCGGCGTTTCGCGCAACGAGGACGCGGTCAAGGCGCTCACCGCCACCCTCACCGGCGGCAGCTGAGCCCGGTGGCCGGCGGGGGCGAGGCCGAGAACACCGCGGCGGCGCGCGCGGCGCTGGCCAGGGGCCGACCCGCGCTGGTCTGGCGGCGACTGATCGCCGACACCGAGACCCCGGTGGGCGCGGCGGCCAGGCTGATCGAACCGGGGCGCGGCGATTTCCTACTCGAATCGGTCGAAGGCGGCGAGGTTCGCGGGCGCTACAGCCTGCTCGGGCTCGATCCCGACCTGGTGTTCCGCGCGACCGGCGCGGCGGCCGAGATCAACCGCGGTTGGCGCCACGATCGCGCCGCTTTCGCCGCGCTCCCCGGCGCCAGCCTGGCGGAACTGCGCGGCCTGGTCGCGGAGTGCCGCCTCGAGGTTCCCGAAGGCCTGCCCTCGGCGCTCGCCTGCCTCGTCGGCTACTTCGGCTACGAGACGATCGGGCTGGTCGAGAGCCTGCCTCGCCCGGCGGAGAACCCGCTGGCGCTGCCCGACATGCTGTTCGTCCGCCCCGGGACGATCCTGGTGTTCGATCGGCTCGGCGACGAGCTGTTCGCGGTCGCCCCGGTTTGGCCCTCCGAGGCTTCGGCCGAACAGGCGCTGAGCGCCGCGGTGGACCGCCTCGACGCCGCGCTGCACCGCCTGTGCACCGGGGTTCAGCCGCCTGCGCCGGCACAGAACCTCCCCGAGCCCGCGCTCGTCCCGATGCTCGCGCCGGGCGACTATGAGCGCATGGTGCTTGCGGCGAAGGACTACATCGCGGCGGGCGACATCTTCCAGGTGGTCCTCGCCCAGCGCTTCACCGCCCCCTTCCCGCTCCCCCCGCTCGCGCTCTACCGCGCGCTGCGCCGGGTCAACCCCTCGCCGTTCCTCTATTTCCTCGATTTCGATGGGTTTTCGCTGATCGGCTCGAGCCCGGAGATTCTCGTCCGGGTCCGCGACGGCGAGGTGACGATCCGCCCGATCGCCGGAACCCGGCCGCGCGGCAGGACGCCCGAGGAAGACCGCGCCAACGAAGCGAGTCTGCTCGCCGACCCCAAGGAACGAGCAGAGCACCTGATGCTGCTCGACCTCGGCCGCAACGACGTCGGCCGCGCCGCCGAGGCCGGGAGCGTCCGCGTGACCGAAAGCTACACGGTCGAGCGTTACAGCCACGTGATGCACATCGTCTCCAACGTTGTCGGCAGACTCGATGCCAAGAATGACGCTTTAGATGCTGTTTTTGCAGGATTTCCTGCCGGGACCGTCAGCGGCGCGCCCAAAGTTCGCGCCTGCCAGATCATCGCCGAACTCGAACCCGAAACCCGCGGCGCCTATGCCGGCGGGGTCGGCTACTTCTCGCCCGACGGCAACCTCGATACCTGCATCGTCCTGCGCACCGGAGTGCTCAAGGACGGCGTGCTCCACGTGCAGGCGGGCGCGGGAATCGTTGCCGATTCTAACCCGGCCTACGAGCAGCGCGAATGCGAAGCCAAGGCGAGCGCGCTGATCGCCGCGGCGAAGGAAGCCGTGCGGGTCGCCGCCGAGCCGGGGTTCGGGCAGTGAGCCACCTACCCCGGGAGACCATACGATGAGCGAGCGCCGCACCCTCTACCCGCCGATCGAGCCTTACGACCATGGCATGCTCGAGGTCGGCGACGGGCATTCGCTCTATTGGGAGCGGTGCGGAACGCCCGGCGCCAAGCCCGCGGTGTTCCTCCACGGCGGACCGGGCGGCGGGTGCGGCGCCGATCACCGCCGTCAGTTCGACCCGGCGCGCTACGACATCCTGCTGTTCGACCAGCGCGGCTGCGGGCGCTCGACCCCCTTCGCCAGCCTCGAGGCCAACACCACCTGGCGCCTCGTCGCCGATATCGAGGCCCTGCGCGAGATGTGCGGGCACGAGCAATGGCAAGTGTTCGGCGGGAGCTGGGGCTCGACGCTCGCGCTGGCCTACGCCGAAGCGCACCCCGTGCGGACCAGCGAACTGGTCCTGCGCGGCATCTTCCTCGCCACCCAGCGCGAATGCGACTGGCTTTACCGCTACGGTGCGAGCGAGATTTACCCCGAAGGCTGGGAGGCATTCGTGGGCGAGATACCCGAGGGCGAACGCGGCGATCTGGTCGAAGCCTACCACCGCCGCCTCACCGGCAGCGACCCTGCCGCCCAGCTCGCCGCAGCCAAGGCGTGGAGCCTGTGGGAAGCGCTGACCGTCACCGTGCTGCCCAACGCGGACGTAACCTCGGCCTTCACCGAAGACGCCAAGGCGATCGCCACCGCGCGGATCGAAAACCACTATTTCCGCCACGATTGCTGGCTCGAGCCCCACCAACTGCTGCGCGATGCAGGCCGCCTGCGCGGCATCCCCGGGATCATCGTCCAGGGCCGCCACGACAGCTGCACCCCGCCGTGGGCGGCGTGGGAACTGAAAAAGGCCTGGCCCGAAGTCGACCTGCAGATCGTCCCCGACGGCGGCCACCTGTTCAGCGAACCGGGCATCACCGACGGCCTCGTCCGCGCGACTGACAGCTTCGCCGGCAAGGCTTGATTGCGCATCCCAAACCCGCCACGAGCGCCGCGATGATCCTCGTACTCGACAACTACGACAGCTTCACCTGGAACCTGGTCCATTACCTGATGGAGCTGGGGGCCGAGGTCGAGGTGGTGCGCAACGATGCGATTTCGGCGGGGCAGGCGGTTTCGTCGGGCGCGGCCGGATTCCTGATCTCGCCCGGGCCGTGCACCCCCAACGAGGCGGGGATCAGCCTCGACCTGGTCGCCGCCTGCGCCGAGTCGGCAAAGCCGCTGCTCGGGGTGTGCCTCGGCCATCAGGCGATCGGACAGCATTTCGGCGGGCGGGTGGTGCGCGGCGGGTTGATGCACGGCAAGGTTTCGCCGGTGCGCCACGACGGCAGCGGGCTGTTCGAAGGCCTGCCCTCGCCGTTTACCGCCACACGCTATCACTCTCTGATCGTCGAGGACGTGCCGGGCCAGCTGGTCGTCAACGCCACCAGCGACGATGCCCATGTCATGGGCTTTCGCCACGCGCACCTGCCGATCCACGGCGTGCAATTCCACCCCGAGTCGATCGCCACCGAGCACGGCCACGCGCTCCTCGCCAATTTCCTGCGCATCTGCGGCCTGCCCGTCCGCGAGCGGGCATGACCCTGCCCGACGTCGCCATTCCGCTTGGCGAGGAAGCGGCCGAGGAAGCGTTCGGCGCGCTGCTCGATGGCGCGGTTGCGGACGAAGAGATCGCCCGCTTCCTAGTAGACCTGTCCGACCGCGGCGAATCCGCCGCCGAGATCGCCGGGGCGGCGCGGGCGATGCGCTCGCGAATGGTCCCGATCGCTGCCCCAGCTGGGGCCATCGACGTCTGCGGCACCGGCGGCGACGGGCACCACACGCTCAACGTCTCGACCGCGGTCGCGCTGGTGGTCGCGGCCTGCGGGGTGCCGGTGGCCAAACACGGCAACCGCGCCGCCAGCTCGAAAGCGGGCGCGGCCGATACGCTCGAAGCGCTCGGACTGAACCTCGATCGCGCCGCCGAAACCGCCGAAGCCACGCTCGGCGACCTCGGCATCGCCTTCCTCTTCGCCCAGCGGCATCACCCGGCGATGGCGCGGATCATGCCAATCCGCAAAGCGCTGGGGCGGCGAACGATTTTCAACCTGATGGGTCCGCTGGCGAATCCGGCAGGCGTGACGCGCCAACTGATCGGGATCGCCCGCCCGGCCTATGTCCCGATTTACGCCGATGCGCTGGCTCGGCTGGGGACCGAACGCGCCATGGTCGTCTCGGGCGACGAAGGGCTCGACGAGCTGAGCCTGGCGGGCGGCAACGAAGTCGCCGAAGTCGGTCCGGACGGCCACGCCGTGCAGCGCAAGTGGGCCGCCGACGCGGGGCTGCCGACGTCCCCGCTCGAAGCCTTGCGCGGCGGCGATGCGGCGTTCAACGCCGCCGCGCTGCGCCGGCTGCTGCTGGGCGAAACCGGCGCCTACCGCGACGCGGTGCTGTTCAATTCGGCCGCGGCGTTGCTGGTGGCGGGCGAAGTGGCAGATTGGCCCGAGGGCGTCGAAGAAGCGGCCGAGGCGCTCGACAAGGGGCTTGCCAACACCCTGCTCGACTGCTGGATCGCTGCGACCCGATGACCGACAAGCTCGCCGAGATTTGCGCGACCAAGCGCGAGGAAGTTGCCGCGCGCAAGGCGCTGGCTTCGATTTCCGGGCTCGACGCATTGGCGGCGGCGCAGACCGCGCCGCGCGGGTTTCGCGCCGCGCTCGAAGCCAAAGCTGCAACGGACTTCGCGCTTATCGCCGAAATCAAGCGCGCTTCGCCGTCCAAAGGGTTGATCCGCGAGGACTTCGAACCCGCCCGACACGCCCGCGACTACGCCCAGGGCGGCGCGGCGTGCCTCTCGGTGCTCACTGACGCGCCCTATTTCCAGGGCCACGAGGACTACCTGATCGCGGCGCGCGCCGCAAGTTCGCTGCCGGTGCTGCGCAAGGATTTCATGGTCGATTCGTGGCAGGTCGCCGAGGCGCGCGCGATCGGCGCCGATGCAATCCTGATCATCGTCGCCGCACTGGACGATGTCGCGATGGCCGAGATCGAGGCGGCGGCGTACGAGCGCGCGATGGACGTGCTGGTCGAGGTCCACGACGAAGCCGAGATGGAGCGCGCGGTGCGCCTGAAATCGCGGCTGATCGGGATCAACAATCGCGATCTCAAGACCTTCGTCACCGATCTCGCGGCCACCGAACGCCTCGCCCCGCTCGCTCCGTCCGATGCGCTGCTGGTAAGCGAAAGCGGGATCCACGCCCACACCGACCTTCTGCGCCTCGAAGACTGCGGAGTGCGCGCCTTCCTCGTCGGCGAGAGCCTGATGCGCGCGAACGACGTCATGGCGGCGACCCGCGCCCTGCTCGAAGGTTGAGCCGGAACCATCCGCGCGCCTGCGGATTTATCGGCGGGGGGTTGCCGATACAGGAGCCCCCCCATGCGCTCAGGCATTCTCTGGCTGATCGGCGTGCCGATCCCGCTGATCCTCCTCCTCGCGTACTGCACTGGCAACTTATAGAGCTTGTTCGCGCCCCGCGCGCTCTGGCATGAGGCGCGGATGAGCCGGCTCACCCACCTCGATGCGCGCGGCAATGCGCGGATGGTCGATGTCGGCGGCAAGGCCGAGACCCAGCGCAGCGCCGTCGCCGGCGGGCATATCCGGATGAGCCCGGAAACCCTCACCGCTATCCGCGATGGCGATGCGCCCAAAGGCGACGTGCTCGCCGCGGCGCGAATCGCCGGGATCATGGCCGCGAAAAAGACCGCCGAGCTGATCCCGCTGTGCCACCCGCTCGCGCTCGACGCTGTCACGCTCGATTTTGTGCTTGAGGACGATGGCGTCCGGGTCACCGCGACGGCCTGGCTGACGGGCCGAACCGGCGTGGAAATGGAAGCGATGACAGCCGCTTCGGTCGCACTCCTGACAATCTACGATATGGCCAAGGCGCTCGACAAGGCGATGGTCATCGACAATGTCCGGCTGCTCGAAAAGCGCGGCGGCAAGTCGGGCGACTGGGCCGCGCCTGCCTGATGGCCGAAGCGCTGCCGCTGGAGGAGGCGCAGGCGCGGCTGCTTGCGCTGGCCTCGCCGCTGCCGATAGAGCGGGTCGATGTTGCCGGCGCGCTCGGGCGCTACCTTGCCGAACCGCTCACCGCCCGCCGCACCCAGCCCGCCGCCGACGTATCGGCGATGGACGGCTATGCGGTCGCGGCGGACGATCTCGCCGGCCCGTGGCGGGTGATCGGCGAGAGCGCCGCGGGGCATCCCTTCGCCGGCAAAATCGGCGCGGGCGAGGCGGCGCGGATTTCGACCGGGGCGATGGTTCCTGGCGGGGCCGGCGCGGTGATCGTCCAGGAAGATGTCACCCGCGCCGGTGACATCGTGACGTTCACCGGGACCGCGCCCGAACCGCCGGACCGCCACATCCGCCCGGCGGCAATGGACTTCGCTGCGGGCGCGGCGCTCGCCGCAGCGGGAACGCGCGTTAGACCCGCGCTCATCGGTCTCGCGCTCACCGCAGGCCACACCCACCTCGCGGTGCGCCGCCCACCGCGCCTGGCGATCATCGACAGCGGCGACGAGCTTGCCGAGGCGCCCGATCGCTGCCCGCCGCACCAGATTCCGGCGAGTAACGCCGCGATGCTCGCCGCCCAGGCCGCCGACGTGCCGTGCGCGGTAACCCGCACCGGACCGGTTGCGGACCGGCTCGACGCGCTGCTCGCGGCCTTCGAGAGCGCCGCGGACGCCGACGTAATCGTCACCAGCGGTGGCGCTTCGGTCGGCGATCACGACCTGATCCGGCCCGCGCTCGAGGCGTGGGGCGCGCGGCTCGATTTCTGGCGGGTGGCGATCAAGCCGGGCAAGCCGCTACTCGTCGCGACCAGGGGCGCGCAAGTCGTGCTCGGCCTCCCCGGCAATCCGACTTCGGCCTTCGTCACCGCGCATTTCTTCCTGTTGCCACTGCTACGCGCGCTGCTCGGCGCGGGCGACCCAACGCCGCGCCCGATGATCGCCCGACTCGTCTCAGCCCTGCCCGCCGGGGGGCCGCGGCGCGAGTTCCTGCGCGCGCGCCGGCAAGGCCCAACAGTGGTTCCGGAGGCGATGCAGGACAGCGGCGCGCTCGCCGCGCTCGCCCGCGCCAACGCCCTGATCGACCGCCCCGCCGATGCCCCCGCCGCCGCCGCGGGCGACGAGGTTTCGATCTATCCGCTCCGAAATGGCGGAGATGCTTGACTGCGAATCGTTTGTTGCTTACCTGTTCCACATTCGTTCACTGAACGGCGCGCGAACATCGCGCCGGCCTAGGAGTGCCAGGGACATGCTCACCCGCAAGCAGCACGAACTGATCCGCTTTATCCAGGTGCGGCTCGAGGAGACCGGCGTTTCGCCCTCGTTCGAGGAGATGAAGGATGCGCTCGACCTGAAGTCCAAATCGGGGGTGCACCGGCTGATCTCGGCGCTCGAGGAACGCGGGTTCATTCGCCGCCTGCCCAACCGGGCGCGCGCGCTCGAAGTGCTCAAGCAGCCCGAGGACGTCGCCGCGAGAGCCCCGGCTCGCGCCGACAATGTCGTCGCGCTCAAGCGGCCCGAACCGACCGCCGCGCCGGCCCGCCCCGCCCCGGCCAACGACGTGATCGAGATCCCGCTCCACGGGCGGATCGCGGCGGGCATGCCGATCGAGGCGATGGAGACCGCGGCGATGCTCCCGGTCCCGGCCGCGCTGCTCGGTGCGGGCGAGCATTTCGCGCTCGAGGTCTCGGGCGATTCGATGATCGAGGCGGGCATCTTCGACGGCGACTACGCGCTGGTCCGCAAGACCCAAACCGCGCGCGACGGCGAGATTGTGGTTGCGCTGATCCGCGACGAGGAAGCGACGCTCAAGTACCTGCGCCACGAAAACGGCCGCATCCGGCTCGATCCTGCCAACGCCGCCTACGAAGCGCAGGTCTACAATGCCGACGAAGTGCTCGTCCAGGGCAAGCTGGCCGGCCTCCTGCGCCGCTATCACTGAGCGGGGGTGGCCGGAATCCTTGGCTGGGGGCGCGGCCTCGGCTCGGGCGGACGCCACCAGCCGTGCGCCCCTTGCCCCGCCGCCACTGTCGTCACGCGCCGCGCGGTTAGGTCGATCGCCAGTCCGCCGCTCCGTTCGAGCAGGCCGCGGTCGGCCTTGAGCAGGCGCGGCTTGCAGGCGGCGGGCAGCCAGCGGTCGGCGATGACGATGTCGGCGCGGTCGCAGGTCGCCACGAGCGCGCGCACCGGCACGTAGTTGCGCCCGCGCAACAGCAGCAGCCGCCAGTTGCGCCCGCCGCGGCGCAGGGTCATCGCGCAGAACCCGGCGTTGCAGCGCGCGCCCGGCCAATCGTCGAGCCCGCGCACCGTGCCGTCCATCCCGGCGAGTTCGAGCAGGTTGTCCTTGGCGAAGTCGCTGCGGCTCTCGCGCAGCACGAGCAGTTCGCCGCCCGCGGCCCCGGTGATCCCGACGTGGCGCCCGTCGCTTGAGACCAGGATGTCCGGCGCCCGCGCGCTCGCCAGCAGCCCGGCGCCCAGCACCGCAGCAAGCAATCCAAGCAGCCGCACCCGCCCGCTCCACAGCGCCAGCCACAGCCCGCCCGCGACGAACAGCAGCACGGGACCCACGCCTGCCGCGGGCAGCGCGGTGACCGCGCCGGGTTGGCCGGCGGTCCAGTGCGCAATCCCGAGCAGCGCTTCGAGCGATTGCCCCGCCAACCACCACAGCGGCGCCCCCGCGCCGACCGTGTCGAACAGCAGCGCGAGCGCGATCAGAGGCATCGAGACGAAAGTGGTCAAGGGTATCGCGACGACGTTGGCGAGCGCACCGTAAACCCCGGCGCGGTGGAAATGGAACAGCCCGATCGGCATCAGCGCAAGCTCGATCGCCACCCCGGTGGCGAGCAGCATCGCGAGGCGCCGCAGCCCGCGATGCCACCACGGTTCCTCACGCGGCGCGAGGAAGGCGCGCGCCGGGCCGCTGCCGTGCAGCGCAACGATCGCCAGCACCGCGGCGAAGCTCATCTGGAAGCTCGGCCCGACCACCGCCTCGGGCCACAGGAGCAGCACCAGCACCGCCCCGACCGCGAGCATCCGCAGGCTCAGCGGCTCGCGCCCGAGCGCCAGTGCGAGCAGCACCAGCAGCGCGCCGATGCACGAGCGCACCGTCGGCACTTCGGCCCCGGTGAGCAGGGTGTATCCGACCCCCGCCCCCGCCCCGACCGCGGCGGCGACCAGCGGCAGTCTCACGCGCAGCGCCAGCCACGGCCATAGCCCGAGCAGCTTGAGCGCGAGCAGGTAGGCCGCGGCGATCACCGCGCTGACGTGGAGCCCGCTGACCGAGAGCAGATGGGTCAACCCGGCGTCGCGCATCGCTTCGTCGTCGGCGGGGGCGATCGCGCCGCGGTCGCCGCTGGCGAAGGCCGCGGCGATCGTCCCCGGCGAGCCGCCGAGCTCGCCGCGGACGTGCGCCGAGAGCCGCCGCTGGGTCTCGCGCAGGCCCGCGCGCGTCGCCGCCGGCTTCACCACCGCCACCTCTCCGAGTACGCCGCCCGTCGCGGCGAGGCCGGAAAACCACGCCGTCCGGGCGAAATCGTAGCCACCCGGCAGCATCGGCGGCGCGGGCGGCATCAGCCGCGCGCGCAGCCGCACCACCGCGCCCTCGGCCAGGCCGGGTCGATCCTTGGGCGCAGGTAGGTTGACCCTTACTCTGATCGCCCGCCCCGTCCCCGGCTCGCGCATGGCCAGCACCAGCCGCACCCGCGCTTCGGCCGGCTGTTCCTCGCGCGTCAGCACCGTCGCGGTCAGCTCGGTGACCAGCGGCCGGGCGATGGCCGGGGTGCCGACCAGTGCGGATTTGGCCCAGACCGCGCCGCAGCCGAGCGCGACGGCCAGCGTCAGCGCCGCCACCGCCTGGCGCAAATAGGGCCAGCGTTCCGCGCCTTGCGGCAAAGCATAAGCGCCCGCCGCCGCCCCGCCGCACAGCGCGAGCAGCGCGAGCCAGCGCGGCGCATCGGGCAGCGCGAACCACGCCCCGATCCCGGCGGCGAAAGCCACCGCCAGCCATGGCGCCCGATCGAACCCGGCGGCGGCGAGAAATCGCTCTGCGGCATCGAACGCTGCGCCGGGGCGAAAGCGTCGCCTCGCCGGTTCATGCTGCGGTGCAGCGCCGACCGCGGCGGCGGCTCCCATCGGCACCCAGGGCACGGCGTCGCTGGCCATTGTGACAATGGACAGGAAGCGGGCGGCGATGGCAAGCATGGGCGTCGCGCAAGCTTTCGCTGCAGTGCGGAAAATGACTCGACAATCGCCCGGGCCAGAGCCACTTTCCCGCTTGCCAAGCCCCGCTTACGGGGGCAGCAGCGGCGCACGGCGCGGGCGCTTGCCCGGCCAAGGGAGTGACGAGACGTGGGCAACGACGCGCGACTTATCGCCGGCAATGAAGAGCATGGTTTCCCGGTGCTGGCCGGCAGCGTCGGACCCGACGTGATCGATATCCGCAAGCTCTACGCCGAAACCGGGATGTTCACGTACGATCCCGGCTTCACCAGCACTGCGAGCTGCGAAAGCGCGCTGACCTATATCGACGGCGACGAGGGCGTCCTGCTCCACCGCGGTTACCCGATCGGCCAGCTCGCCGAGGATTCGAGCTTCATGGAGGTCAGCTACCTGCTGCTCAACGGCGAGCTGCCGAGCCAGACCGAACTCGCCGACTTTTCCTACACCATCACCCGCCACACCATGCTGCACGAGCAGTTGATGCAGTTCTACCGCGGTTTCCGCCGCGACGCGCACCCGATGGCGATCATGTGCGGTGTGGTCGGCGCGCTCAGCGCGTTCTACCACGATTCGACCGACATCTCCGATCCCACCCACCGCAAGATCAGCTCGCACCGGCTGGTCGCCAAGATGCCGACGATCGCCGCCGCAGCCTACAAGTATTCGGTCGGCCAGCCGTTCGTTTATCCCGACAATTCGCTGTCCTACACCGGCAACTTCCTGCGCATGACCTTCGGGGTTCCGGCCGAGAAGTACGAGGTCAACCCGGTGGTCGAACGCGCGCTCGACCGCATCTTCATCCTCCACGCCGATCACGAGCAGAACGCCTCGACCAGCACCGTGCGGCTCGCCGGTTCCTCGGGCGCCAACCCCTTCGCGTGCATCGCCGCGGGAATCGCCTGCCTGTGGGGCCCGGCGCATGGCGGCGCCAACGAAGCCGCCTTGAACATGCTGCGCGAGATCGGCGACGTGAAGCGCATCCCCGACTATATCGCGCGCGCCAAGG
>JBOHIC010000113.1:0-11516 GCA_050725835.1 Novosphingobium sp. | reverse complement strand
GCCCCAGTCAGGGCAAGGGCGGCCCAGCCAAGATCGATCACGGCCGGCCCGACGGCGCGGGTCCGGGCACAGCCATGCGCGAGGCGCGCGGCCGCGATCGGCCCGACCGGGCAATCGTCGATCGCGGACGCGGGCCTGAGCACCGCGTGGTCCCAGGCGGGCTGGCCAACGGCGCCGACCGGATGGACCGCCGCGACCGCCGTGACGGCAATCCGCGCGTGGTCTGGCGCGATCTCGACCGCCGCGGGCTGATCGACGGGTGCCCGCCGGGTCTGGCCAAGAAGAACAACGGCTGCATGCCCCCGGGCCAGCTCAAGAACGATGCCTGGGGCGGCTACGACGCAAACTGGTGGGGGCTGCGCGGTCTGCGCGACCTCAGCGGCTACCGCTACATCGACGGCAGCCTCGTCCGGCTCGGCCCCAACGGCGCGGTGATGGGTTACTACCCGCTGCTCGGCGGCGCGCTCGCGCTCGGCAACCCGTGGCCTTCGGGTTATGCGGTGACCCCGCTCTCGCCCTATCACGTCAACTATTACGGGCTCGGCGACGATTACCGCTATTTCGACGGCGCGATCTATCGGCTCGATCCCGAAACCCAGGCAATCCAGTCGATCGCCGCGCTGCTGACCGGCGACGATTTCGCCGTCGGCCGGCCGCTGCCGCTGGGCTATTCGGTCTACAACGTGCCCTACGGCTACCGCGACCGCTACGTCGACGGTCCCGACGCCTGGTATCGCTACAGCGACGGCTACGTTTACCGGGTCGATCCCGAGACCCAGCTTGTCGCCGCGGCGATCGACCTGCTCATCTGATCCCGCAAAGGACCCAGCCCATGCGTTACATCCCCGCTCTCGCCCTGCTGCTCGCGCTCTCCGCCTGCGGCCAGGACGCCGCCGCTCCCGACCAGGCCGACGCGGCCAAGCCCGGCGACAAGGCGCTCGCCGCCGCGATCGCCGACAGCGGCGAACTCAAGACCCTGTCGGGCGCGCTCGCCTCGACTGGGCTCGCCGCGGTGTTCGACGGCAAGGCCAGCTACACCGTGCTCGCCCCGACCGACGGGGCATTCGCCGCGCTCGGCGACAAGGGCAAGGCGCTGGGCGAGCCCGAGCAGAAGCCCGCGCTCGCCGCGGTGCTGCGCGATCACATCGTGCCCGGCACGCTGACCCCTGAGGACATCGCCAAGGCGATCGAGGCGAGCGGCGGCAAACCGGTCAAGATGCGCACCGTGGGCGAAGGCACGGTGAGCTTCGCCAAGGACGGCGAGGCGATCACCGTGACCGCGGCCGACGGCAGCACCGCGCGGATCGAAGGCGCGGCGATCGCCGCGAACAACGGCGTCGCGCTGCCGATTTCGGGCGTGCTGAAGAAGGTCTAGCCGACCCACTCCGCCACTTGCGCCGCGACATCGTTGGCGGCGCGGTTGAGCGCGGGGCCGACTTGTTCGGGCTTGGGCGCGATGCCCTGGACGGTGCTTTCGAAGCGTTTGGTTGTTATCGCGCCGCCGGCGCTGCGCACCGCATCGAAGCGCACCACCACCGACTGGCTGCGCGCGTCGTAGCCCATCTCGATCAGCCGCCCGCCGAGCCGCACCGCGCCGGGGGCTTCGGCCTGGCTCGCCTCGAACACCAGCCGCCCGCCCCGTGCGCGCAGGGTTTCGGCGAGCAGTCCGGCGAACAGCCGCGCCGGGCGTTCGACCCACAGCGCGTCCTTGAGGTAAGCGACGTTCGAGGCGTCGACCTGGACCGGGATCCGCTGCACGCCGAGGCGGCGGTCGGTTTCGGGCTCCTCGACGATCAGCGCGGTCCCCGCAGTGCCCGCGGCGGTCGCGCCCGCGGGGGCGGCACTGGCCGGGGTCAGGCTAAACAGGGTCGGCGGGGGCTTGGCCCCGAAGCTGAGGCACCCGGCCAAAACTAACGGAAGCGCCAATGGCAGCGCGGCGACGAGCAGGGTTCGCTGGATCATCGCGGGCGTCCTCATGGCTTGTAGTCGGGCAGCGCGGGTCCGCCGATCAGCGCGCCGGCGCCCTGGTCGTCGACCTTCTCGGTGACCGAGCGCAGCGCCTTGGTCGTCGCGCGCAGGTCGCGAATCGCGGCTTCGGCGGCGGGGATGGTGCTTTCGGAGAGCTGGCGGGTGGCGGGGCGCGCCTCGTTCAGAACGCCCTGAAGCTCGTCCGCCGCCTTGCCCGCCGAGGCCAGCGTCTGGCGCAATTGCCGGGCGAGCGCGCCGCCTTCCTGGTTGATCGTCGCGTCGGCCGAATTGGCCACCCGCTCGAACGCGGCGAGCGACATATTGGCCTGGCGCAGGGTCAGCTGGAGTTCGGCCAGCGTCGCGCGGAACTGCGGCGAGGTTGCGGCAAGCTCGCCGCTCATCGCCTCGGTGTTGGCGAGGATGCCCTCGATCGACTTCTGGTTCTTGTCCGAGAATAACGCGGTCATCCGCTCGGTCAGTGTCGCCAGCCGTTCGAGCAGGAGCGGCGCGTTGTTGAGAATTTCGCCGAGGCCGCTGCGTTTGGTCGGGATCACCGGCACCCCTTCGGGGCAGACCGCGCGCTTGTTTTCCTTGGGGCAGACCAGCGGCGGCGCGCCGCGCACCGCGCCGTCGAGCTGGATGGTCGAGACCCCGGTGAAGCTGCCCTGAATCGAAGCGGTGGTGCCCTGGAGGATCGGGGCGTCATCCTGGACCTTGATCCGCACCTTGACGAAGCTGGGGTCCCTTTCCCACAGCTCGATCTGCGAAATCTGGCCGACCGGCACGCCCGAGAAGTTTACCGCCGAGCCCTTCGACAAGCCGTCGACCGCCTGCTTGAAGAAGATGTCGTACTCGTCGCGGCTGCCCTCGCCGAGCCGGGCGATCCAGACGATGAAGGCGGCGACCAGCGCGAGCAGCGCGAGGCTTACCGCGCCGACCCAGATATGATTGGCTCTCGTCTCCATCGCGCGGCTTAATCCCCTGCTTTCGGGCGCTTGTCCATCGCCTTGGCGCGATGCTGCGCGGCGCTGGCGGCGCGCCCGCGCGGCCCGTTGAAGTATTCCTGGATCCACGGATGATCGAGCGCGAGCAGTTCGGGGATGGTCCCCACCGCAATCACCCGCCTGTCCGCCAGCACCGCGACGCGGTCGCAGATTTCGTAGAGCGTATCGAGGTCGTGGGTAATCAGGAAGACCGTATAACCCAGCGTCTCCTGGAGCTCGCGGGTCAGCGTGTCGAAGGCCGCGGCGCCGATCGGGTCGAGCCCGGCTGTGGGCTCGTCGAGAAACAGCAGCTCGGGATCGAGCGCGAGCGCGCGGGCGAGACCGGCGCGCTTGCGCATCCCGCCCGAGAGCTCGGAGGGAAACTTGTCGGCGGCTTCGGCGGGGAGGCCCGAGAGCATCACCTTGTAACGAGCGATCTCGCGGCGCAGTTCCGGGGTCAGTTCGGGGTAAAACTCCTTCAACGGCACTTCGACGTTCTCGGCCACGGTCAGGGTGGAGAACAGCGCCCCGCCCTGGAACAGCACCCCCCAGCGGCTGCGGATGTCGATATCGTCGTCGTCGCGCGCGTCGGTGATCGAATCGCCGAGCACTTCGATCTCGCCCGCGTCGGGGATTTGCAGCCCGATGACCGAGCGCATCAGCACCGATTTGCCGGTGCCCGAACCGCCGACCACGCCGATGATCTCGCCGCGGTTGACCGAAAGGTCGAGCCCTTCGTGGATCACCTGGTCGCCGAAACTGTTGCGCAGCCCCCGGATCACGATCGGATGGTCGCCGGTGAAATTGACCGGCATCACGCGGTGCGCGGCGTCGACAACCTCCTCGCGGATTTCGGTGGTGGCGGCGTCTTCCTCGCTCATCCCCAGCCGACCTCGGTGAAGAACACCGCGAAGAACGCGTCGAGCACGATCACCATGAAGATCGCCTGGACCACGGCGAGCGTGGTCTTGAGCCCGACGTCCTCCGAATTGCCCGCGACCATCATCCCCTGGTAACAGCCCGAGAGCGCGACGATCAGCCCGAACACCGGCCCCTTGATCAGCCCGACCCACAGGTCGTGCAGCGGGGTGACCTCCTGGATCCGGCTGAGGAAGGTGAAGAACGGGATCTCGAGCGTCATCGACGAGATGAAGGCCCCGCCGACGATCGCGGTGAGCGAGGCGTAGAACCCGAGCAGCGGCATCATCAGCATCGCCGCGAGGACTCGCGGGACCACCAGCGCCTCGATCGGCGAGACCCCGATGGTGCGCATCGCATCGACTTCCTCGGTAAGCTTCATCGTCCCGATCTGCGCGGCGAACGCGCTGCCCGAGCGCCCCGCGACCATGATCGCGGTCATCAGCACGCCCAATTCGCGGAACGAGAGCCGCCCGGTGAGGTTGATCGTATAAATCTCCGCCCCGAACTGCTCGAGCTGGACCGCGCCCTGCTGGGCGATGACGATCCCGACGAGGAAGCTCATCAGCCCGATGATCCCGAGGCTGGAAACCCCGACCAGCTCAACCTGGCGGACCAGCGCCTTGGTGCGGAAGCGCGAAGGGTTGCGGATCAGCTCGCCGAGCGCGAGCACCAGCGCCCCGGTGAAACCGAGCATGGTGCGCACGCCCTGGCGCCAGGCGAGCACCTGGGCCCCGGTGGTCTCGAAGACCCGCTGGAAGGTCGGCAGGCGTTCGGGTCCGTCCCCGGCTTCGCCCAGGCCTTCGCCGCGCACCGCTGCGATCAGCCGCCCGGCCTTGTCGCTCGCGCCCGTTAGCTCGGCGCCGAGCCGCTCGGCCGCGCTGAGCGCGGTCCAGGCGCCGACGGTGTCGATCTCCTCGACCGCCGACAGGTCGATCCGCGCCACCGGTTCGGCCAGCTCGCGCAGCCGCCGGTCGAGCACTCCGATCGAGGAAACCACGAGCGGCCCCTTGACCTTGAGTGTCATCGCCCCGGCCTGATCCGTTTCGGCGGTATAGTCGGCCCATTCGCGCATGCTTGGTGTGTCTGCGGGAAAACCCGGTTAGCGGCAAGCCGTTCCACCCGCGCGCCTTGCGCCCCCGCCGCCCCGCTGGCAAAGGGCCGCGCGATGGCTCTCGACAAGACTTTCAGCCCCGCCGCGATCGAAGCGAAGTGGTATGCGCACTGGGAAACCGAGGGGCTGTTTCGCCCGCACCGGCCCGATGCGCAGCCCTTCACCATCGTCAACCCGCCGCCCAACGTCACCGGCAGCCTCCACATCGGCCACGCGCTCGACAACACGCTGCAGGACGTGGTGGTTCGGTATGAGCGGCTGCGCGGTAAGGATGCGCTGTGGGTGGTCGGCACCGACCACGCCGGGATCGCGACGCAGATGGTGGTCGAGCGCGAGCTCGAGATGCGCCAGGACAAGCGCGCCAACTACTCCCGCGAGGATTTCGTCGCCAAGGTATGGGAGTGGAAGGCCGAGAGCGGCGGAACCATCACCCGCCAGCTGCGCAGGCTCGGCTGCTCGATGGACTGGTCCAGAGAGCAGTTCACCATGGACCCGCACTTCACCCGCGCGGTGACCAAGGTCTTCGTCGATCTCTACAACCAGGGGCTGATTTACCGCGACAAGCGCCTGGTCAATTGGGATCCCAAGCTCAAGACAGCGATCTCGGACCTCGAGGTCGAAAGCCGCGAAGTCGCCGGGCACATGTGGCACTTCAAGTACCCGCTCGCGGGCGGCGAGACCTACACCTACGTCGAGCGCGACGCCGATGGGGCAGTGGTGCTCGAAGAGCAGCGGGACTATATCGCCATCGCCACCACCCGCCCCGAGACGATGCTGGGTGATGGCGCGGTGGCGGTGCACCCGGACGATGCGCGCTATGCCCCGATCGTCGGCAAGTTCTGCGAAATCCCGGTCGGGCCGAAGGCGCACCGCCGGGTCATCCCGATCATCACCGACGACTATCCCGATCCCGCGTTCGGTTCGGGAGCGGTCAAGATCACCGGCGCGCACGACGAGAACGACTACGGCGTCGCCCAGCGCAATGGCATCCCGCTCTA
This sequence comes from Novosphingobium sp., assembly GCA_050725835.1. Lineage (GTDB taxonomy): Bacteria > Pseudomonadota > Alphaproteobacteria > Sphingomonadales > Sphingomonadaceae > Novosphingobium. The sequence continues at coordinate 5,535 of JBOHIC010000113.1, read as the reverse complement.
CCGGCTGATGGACGAGGTCGCCGCGATGCGCCGCGACGGCGCGCCCTATGCCGAGGCTTCCGCACGGGCGCGCGAAATCGCGCTGGGCGGTGTTTTCGACCCCAAGGAAATCGACGCGCTCAACCTGGTCCCCGACGAGTATCGCGGGCTCGACCGCTACGAGGCGCGCAAACGCGTGGTCGCCGACATCGACGCCGAGGGGCTGATGGCCGGCGTCGAGGACAAGGCGATCATGCAGCCGTTCGGCGACCGCGGCGGAGTGGTGATCGAGCCGATGCTCACCGACCAGTGGTACGTTGACGCCCATACCCTCGCCCAGCCGCCGATCGAGGCGGTGCGCGACGGTCGGATCGAGATCGTTCCCAAGAGCTGGGAGAAGACCTGGTTCAACTGGATGGAGAACATCCAGCCGTGGTGCGTCAGCCGCCAGCTTTGGTGGGGGCACCGGATTCCGGCCTGGTATTCCCAAGATGGTCGCGTGTTCGTCGCACCGAGCGAGGCGGAAGCGCAGGCGCTCGCCGGCGAGGGCGTAGCGCTGGCCCAGGACGAGGACGTGCTCGACACCTGGTTCTCCAGCGCGCTGTGGCCGTTTGCGACGCTGGGCTGGCCTGAGGAAAGCCCTTCCCGGAACGGGGAGGTGGCAGCGCGGAGCGCTGACGGAGGGGTCGAAACCTCACCGGCAAGCGCAGCGCCGGAGGCGGGCAACCGACCCCTCCGCCCCTCCGGGGCACCTCCCCGTTACGGGGAGGATTTGCTCGCCCGCCACTACCCCAACGATCTCCTCATCTCGGGCTTCGACATCCTGTTCTTCTGGGACGCGCGGATGGCGATGCAGGGGATGAAGCTGATGGGCGAGGTGCCGTGGAAGCGGCTCTACCTCCACGGGCTGGTCCGCGCCGCCGACGGGCAGAAGATGTCCAAATCGAAGGGCAACACGGTCGATCCGCTGATCCTGATGGACAAGTACGGCGCCGATGCGCTGCGTTTCTTCATGGCGGCGATGGAAAGCCAGGGCCGCGACATCAAGATGGATGAGCGCCGGGTCGAAGGCTACCGCAACTTCGCCACCAAGCTGTGGAACGCGGCAAGGTTTTGCGAGGCCAACGGAATCGGCGCGAGCGAGACGCTGGCGGCGCCGGCGGCGAATAGCGCAGTCAACAAGTGGATCGTCGGCGAGGTGGTCGAGACGCTAGGGGCAATCGACCAGGCGATGGCCGACCTGCGCTTCGACGTCGCCGCGGGCGCGATCTACCGCTTCGTCTGGGACACCTTCTGCGACTGGTATCTCGAGCAGATCAAGGGATCGGTGGACGCGGAAACCAGGGCGGTCGCCGGGTGGGTGCTCGACCAGATCCTGGTGATGCTCCACCCATTCATGCCCTTCGTCACCGAGGAGCTGTGGGGCGCGCTAGGAGATCGCGCGGACTATCCGCTGATTACGGCGAAGTGGCCGGATCCGGGGGCGGCGGTGGATGCCGAGGCGAAGGCCGAAGTGGAGTGGCTGATCGAGCTGGTCGGCAACCTGCGCACCGCCAAGAACGAACTCGGCATCGCGCCGGGGGCGAAGCTCGGCGCATTCCTGCCCAATCCTTCCGAAGCCACCCGCGGGATCGTCACGCGCAACGCCGCCGCGATCGAACGGCTGGCGCGCCTCACGGGTGTGCGCTTCGAAACCGCACCTGCGGGCGCGGCGATGCAGATCGGAGCGGGTGACGCCAACATCGCAATCCCGCTCGAAGGCGTGATCGACATCGCAGCCGAAAGGGCGCGGCTTGGCAAGGCGCTCGAAACCTCGGTCAAGGAAGCCAAATCGCTCGAAGGCCGCCTGAACAATCCCGCCTTCGTCGAAAAAGCCAAGCCCGAGGCGGTCGACAAGGCGCGCGCCGATCACGCGATGCACGCCGCCGAGGCCGAGCGGCTGGCGGCGGCGCTGGCGCGGTTGGGGTGATCCTTCGAGACGCGCCTTCGCGACGCCGCTGCGCGGCTCCTCAGTCGCTCCTCGCGACAAACGGTGGTGTTTGGTTCCCGTTCGTCCTGAGGAGGGACTGAGCTTGTCGAAGGCCCGTCTCGAAGGATGCTGACCCTCGCCGTCACCGCACCCGGCGAGCCGGAAATCTTCGCCTCGATCCAGGGCGAAGGCCCCTCCGCCGGCCTGCCTTGCGCCGTCGTCCGCCTGTCGCGCTGCAACCTCGCCTGCAGCTGGTGCGACACCGCTTACACCTGGCGGTTCACCGGCCCCGACGCCTACGACCGCAAGGCCGAACAGGTCGTGCTGAGCGAGGCGGACACCGCTGCGCGGATTGTCGCGCTAGGGGAAAGTCGACTGGTGATTACCGGGGGCGAGCCGCTGCTCCAGGGCGCGGCGCTGGCGCGGATGGCGGCGCTGCTGCCGGGCATGACGATCGAAATCGAGACCAACGGAACGGCCGCCCCGCACCCTGCACTCGATGCCCTGGTGAGCCAGTACAACGTCAGCCCCAAGCTCAAGCATTCGGGCAATCGTATTGATTTAGCGCTGATTCCCGAGCGACTGGCGCACTGGACGAGTGAACCTAAAGCATACTTTAAGTTCGTGGTTTCAGCACCCGAGGACCTTGCCGAAGTGCTCGAACTGCAAACCCGCTACGCCATCCCCGGCGAGCGCCTGTTCCTGATGCCCGAAGGGACCGACAGCGCCGCGCTGCGCGCCCGCGCCGAGTGGCTTGCCCCGCTCGCGGCAACCCACGGCATGCGCTTCAGCGACCGCCTGCACATCCACCTCTACGGCGACACGCGCGGAACCTAGAGCGCGGCCTTGTACAGCGCCAGCAGCCGCCCCCAGGCGCGGTCGGCTTCGGCCTTGTCGTAGATCGGGGCGTCGAGGGTGCACCAGCCGTGGTCGGCGGTGTAGACCTCGATCTCGGCCGGACGGCCCGCGGCGGCAGCGGCCGCCTTGAGCGTATCCTTGTCGGTGGGCGCGCGGGCGTCGTCGTTGCGGGCGATGGCGATGAGGTACTGCGCCTGGGTCGCGGCGAAAGTGCGGTGCGGGCTGTCTAGCTTGTCGGTGACCAGGCCGCCGCCGTGGAACGAGCCGACCGCCTTGACCCGCCCGGGCGCCGCCGCGGCGCTGCGCATCGCGAACGAGCCGGTCTGGCAATAGCCCTGGCTGCCGATCCCGCGCCTTGTATCGACCGCGCGCTGGGCATCGAGCCAGGCGACGAAGGCGATCGAATCGCGCGCCGTGCCATCGGGGGTGAGCAGCGCAATCAGCGGCTTGAGCTTGTCCTGCCCCGCCGGGCTGCGCCATTCGGCCATGGTCGAGAGGATCGGCGCGGGCTGGCTGCGGTAATAGTGGTTGACCACCAGCACCGCGTAACCCGCCCCCGCCAGCCGCCGGCCCATCTCCTTGTAAGCCTCGCGGAAGCCGGCGACGTCGGGCCACATGATGACGGCGGGGTGCCTGCCCTTGGCGGGGTGGACGAACAGCGCGTCGGCGATGCCGTCGGGCGTCGCGATCCTCACCACGATCTCGCTCAGCTTGGGCGTGGCCTTAGCCATGCTCGGGGTGCCGCTGCAGGCCGCGATCGCCACCGCCGCGCCGCTCGCGGCGAAGGCCCGGCGGCTGAGTCCGGCGCGGGCGAGCGCGGCCGCTTCGGCCTCGGCGGTGAATTCGTCGCACATGCTAGCTTCTCCCGAGCACCGCCCCGCCGCGCAGGTTAGGCGCTAGGGTGCGAAGTGACTAGTCTCGGCGGCAAAGACGCGGCAACATGCAGGCAAAAGAGGGGAGAGCGAGCACATGCTTCGCACGATACTGGCCGCCACCGCGGTGCTCACGCTGGCCGCATGCAAGCCCGGCGTGTCGAACCCGGCGACCGAAGGCGTCACCGACGAACTGATCGCCAAGGCCGATCCGAACGAATGGCTGAGCTACGGCAAAGACTACGCCGAGCAGCGCTTCTCCCCGCTCACCCAGATCAACGACCGCACCGTGGGCACCCTCGGCCTCGCCTGGTTCGCCGACCTCGATACCGCGCGCGGGCAGGAAGCTACCCCGCTGATGCACGAGGGGGTGCTTTACGTCTCGACCGCCTGGTCGATGGTCAAGGCCTACGATGCCAAGACCGGCGCGCTCAAGTGGTCCTACGATCCCGAAGTGCCGCGGGCCAAGCTGGTCGACGTTTGCTGCGACGCGGTCAACCGCGGGGTCGCGCTCTATGGCGACAAGGTCTTCGTCGCGACGCTCGACGGCCGCCTGATCGCACTCGACCAGAAGACCGGCAAAGTCGTGTGGTCCAAGCTGACCATCCCCGCAGGCTCGCATATGGCGATCACCGGGGCGCCGCGGATCGTCAAGGGGCGAGTGCTGATCGGCTCGGCGGGCGCGGAATACTTCACCCGCGGCTACCTCGCCGCGTTCGACGCCGCCACCGGCGACGAGCTGTGGCGGTTCTACACCGTCCCCGGCGACCCGGCGAAGCCGCAGGAGGGCAAGCATCTCGAGGCCGCGGCCAAGACCTGGTCGGGCGATTTCTGGAAGCTCGGCGGCGGCGGCAACGTGTGGGATTCGATTACCTATGATCCGGTCACCGACCTCGTTTATTTCGGCACCGCCAACGCCGAGCCGTGGAACCCGGCGCACCGCAACACCGATGGCGCCGGGGACAGCCTCTACACCGCCTCGATCGTCGCGGTGCGGCCCGATACCGGCGAATACGTCTGGCACTTCCAGGAAACCCCCGAGGATCGCTGGGACTACGATTCGAACCAGCAGATCACCGTCGCCGACCTGACCATCGGAGGCGAGAAGCGCCACGTCATCATGCATGCGCCGAAGAACGGGTTCTTCTATATGCTCGACGCGGCGACCGGCAAGTTTATCTCTGGCCAGCCCTTCGTCGAGGGGATCAACTGGGCCAGCGGGCTCGATCCGGTGACCGGCAAGCCCAACGTCAACCCGGCGGCCAAGTATGAGATAACCAAGCAGCCGTGGGTCGGTTTCCCGGGAGCGGTCGGCGCGCATTCGTGGACTCCGATGAGCTTCAGCCCCATGACAGGGCTGGTCTATATCCCGGCCAACAACACACTTCAGTTCTACGCCGCCGATCCCGACTGGAAACCGGGAACCACCGGCTTCCAGCTCGGCACCGACATGACCAAGGGCAACCTACCCCCCGACGCCGCGGTGCGCGGGGCGATGCGCAAGCTGATCGGCGGGGCGCTGGTCGCCTTCGATCCGGTCGCGGGCAAGGCGCGCTGGACCGTGCCCTATACCAACGCCACCAACGGCGGCACGCTCGCCACCGCTGGCAACCTCGTGTTTCAGGGCACCGCCACCGGCGAATTCCACGCCTACAGCGCCGACGCGGGCAAGAAGCTGTGGTCGTATCCCACCCAGAGCGGGGTGCTCGCCGCGCCGATGACTTATGCCATCGATGGCGAGCAATATGTCGCGCTGCTGGTCGGCTGGGGCGGGGTGATGGACGTCTCGGGGGGCAAGCTGGTCGGCGAGATGACTCCGAATATCAGCCGGCTGATGGTGTTCAAGCTGGGCGGAAC
>JBOHIC010000112.1:0-18225 GCA_050725835.1 Novosphingobium sp. | reverse complement strand
GACCATAAGCGGACTCTGCCAACATCTTTTTTGTCACCGGTGTATCGACCGCAACGAACGAGACTCGTCGATAGGACGAAGGACTGCTCAAATTAGACTTTGCGTACCGCTCGCACTGCGCCAAGCCGGGCGTTCGCCATTCGTCGATCTTACCGGTTTGCCAGAAAAATCCGGTAGCTAGCGCCATGATCACTACCGAGGCAGACACCAGCACAGCGGGCTTGCTCGTCATGTGCACGCCTCCCCAAATCTGTCATGCTGAACTTGTTTCAGCATCCATCGGGCCGCATCCCTCGAAGCCAGCGTTGAACGCGGTTCCGCTCGGCTCGCGCCCTTCACTACCCTTCGGTGCGAGCCGAGGGATTGACCCTGAAACGAGTTCAGGGTGACGGGGGTGGTGTGTTGGGACTCAGATACTCCCCCAGCGGGGGAGGTGGCGGCCCGCAGGGTCGACGGAGGGGGGCGCACAAAGGAACGCCGCGATAGCGGCTGCGCGCTGCCGCGCGCAATTTGGCTGGCCCCCTTCCACCACTGCGTGGTTCCCCTCCCCCGCAGGGGGAGGTTCTTAGGTTGCGCACTCACTCCGCCGCCTCCCGCATATTTTCCATAATCCGCCGCTCCAGCTCGGGCCGGAAGTGCTTGATCAGCCCCTGGATCGGCCACGCCGCGGCGTCGCCGAGCGCGCAGATGGTGTGGCCTTCGACCTGCTTGGTGACCTGCTGGAGCATGTCGATCTCTTCGACCGCAGCGTCGCCGGTGCGCAGGCGCTCCATCATCCGCCACATCCACCCGGTGCCCTCGCGGCACGGGGTGCACTGGCCGCAGCTTTCGTGCTTGTAGAAATAGCTCAGGCGCGAGATCGCGCGGACGATGTCGGTGGACTTGTCCATCACGATCACCGCCGCGGTGCCGAGCCCCGAGCCGGCTTCCTTGCAGCCGTCGAAGTCCATCGGCATCTCGGGGCACATCGACGCCGGGACCAGCGGGACCGACGAGCCGCCGGGGATCACCGCGAGCAGATTGTCCCACCCCCCGACGATGCCACCGCAGTGCTTCTCGATCAGTTCGCGGAAGGGGATGCCCATTGCTTCCTCGACCACGCAGGGTTTCTCGACGTGGCCCGAGATCTGGTAGAGCTTGGTGCCTTCGTTGCCCTTGCGCCCGATCCCGGCAAACCATGACGCGCCGCGGCGCAGGATGGTCGGCACCACCGCGATCGATTCGACGTTGTTGACTGTGGTCGGGCAGCCATAGAGCCCCGCGCCGGCCGGGAACGGAGGCTTGAGCCGCGGCTGGCCTTTCTTGCCTTCCAGGCTTTCGATCATCGCGGTCTCTTCGCCGCAGATGTAGGCCCCCGCGCCGCGGTGGACGAAGACGTCGAAATCATAGCCCGAACCGCTCGCGTTCTTGCCTATGAGGCCTTGATCATAGGCTTCATTGACGGCTTTTTGCAGCACCTCGGCCTCGCGGATGTATTCGCCGCGGATGTAGATGTAGGCGGCGCGGGCGCGCATCGCGAAGCCCGCGAGCAGCGCGCCCTCGATCAGCTTGTGCGGATCGTGGCGGATGATCTCGCGGTCCTTGCAGCTGCCCGGCTCGGATTCGTCGGCGTTGATGACGAGGAAGCTCGGCCGGTCGGCGCGCGGCTCCTTGGGCATGAACGACCACTTGAGCCCGGTCGGAAACCCCGCCCCGCCCCGGCCCCTGAGGCCGCTCGCCTTGATTTCGTCGATGATCGGATCGGCCCCGCGCGCGAGCAGCGCCTTGGTGTTGTCCCAGTCGCCGCGCTTCTGCGCGGCGGCGAGGCCCCACGGCTGGTAGCCGTAGAGGTTGGTGAAGATGCGGTCCTTGTCGGCCAGCATCACCACTCCCCCCGGTAGTCGTGATTGGCCTTGACCATCGCCTTGAGCGTGGTCGGCCCGCCAAGCGGCTCGACGGTGTGGCGCTTCTTCAGCTGGGTGCCGGTTTTGGGCGTTTTCCCCGCCGCCAGTGCATCAAGAACCGCGCTCAGGCTCTCCGCCGTCAGGTCCTCGTAATTGTCGTCGTTGATCTGGACCATCGGGGCCGACGCACAATTGCCCATGCATTCGACCTCATTCAGCGTCCACAGCCCGTCGTCGGTGGTGTGGCCCTTGTGCATTCCGCGCGACTTGCAGGCGGCCATGATCTCGTCGCTGCCGCGCAGCATGCACGGGGTGGTGCCACAAACCTGGACGTGGAATTTGCCGACCGGGACCAGGTTGTACATCATGTAGAAGCTGGCGACTTCGAGCACGCGGAGCGCGGGCATATCGAGCTGCCGCGCGACGAATTCGATTACCGGCAGCGGCAGCCAGCCCTGCGTCCCGGTCTCCGCCCCGACCTGCCGCTGGGCCAGATCGAGCAGCGGCATCACCGCCGAGCGCTGCCGCCCCGGCGGATAGCGCGCGATGATCTTGGGCACCTCGGCGGCGTTCTCCGCCGACCAGGCAAAGCCACCCCACCGCGCGCGCAGTTCCGGGCTGTCGGGTTCGGGATGACGGTCAGCCATCGAACCGTTCCAAAGCCAACGGAGGCAAGAAGGCTAACCGCTCAATGCCCCACTTCACCCAATCATCTCCGGTCTCATAAACACCTGCTTGGTAATAGAGGTGCGCGCGGCGCTCAGATCGATCAGGCCCGCAGCTAGTATTGCTTGTGACACCCTCAGCGAAGAGCAATTCTATCCGGCTCATCCGCCCCTGTTGTTTATTGCCTACAATTTTCGCGTCGGCGAGTTTCCGGGCCTCGACCCATCCTTTTCCGGTCATCATCGTCCGGAAGTCGACAAGCGCTTGTCGAACCTTCGCGGCTCCCTCAAACAGCATATGAGGAGCCAATCCGAATGTAGTATCAAAGGTTACAAGAGTGCTGAAATCCCGAAACAAATTGTCTAACCGAGACGTTTCACCTGACTGGAAAAAGGCAATGAGTTTTCCTCCCCAATCGTCGTCTTCGTACTCGGCGTAGCTACAAGCCGACACGATGTGCGCGGATGCAAGCACGGTTCCGACAGCAACACCACGCAACAGGTCTCGGCGCTCAATCACCGATCACACTCCCCGAACACCACGTCGATCGCGCCGATGATCGCGGTGACGTCGGGCAGCATGTGGCCTTTGCTCATGAAGTCCATCGCCTGGAGGTGGCTGAACGCGGTCGGGCGGATCTTGCAGCGGTAGGGCTTGTTGCTGCCGTCGCTGACCAGGTAGACGCCGAACTCGCCCTTGGGGCTTTCGGTGGCGACGTAGACCTCGCCGGCGGGGACGTGGAAGCCCTCGGTGTAGAGCTTGAAGTGGTGGATCAGCGCTTCCATCGACTGCTTCATCTCGGCGCGCTTGGGCGGGACCACCTTGCGGTCGTCCGAAGCGACCGGGCCGCTCGGCATCTCGGCGAGGCACTGCTTCATGATCTTCGCCGACTGGCGGACTTCCTCGACCCGGACCATGAAGCGGTCATAGCAATCGCCGTTGGTGCCGACGGGGACTTCGAAGTCCATCCGCTCATAGACGTCGTAAGGCTGGCTCTTGCGCAAGTCCCAAGGAATGCCCGAGCCGCGGATCATCGGGCCGGAGAAGCCCCATTTCACCGCGCCGTCCTTGCTGACCACGGCGATATCGACGTTGCGCTGCTTGAAGATGCGGTTGTCGACCACCAGGCTCATCGCGTCCTCGAACAGCCGCGGGAGGCGCGTGTCGAGCCATTGTCCGATGTCGACCAGCAGCTTTTCGGGCACATCCTGATGGACCCCGCCGGGGCGGAACCAGGCCATGTGCATCCGCGCGCCGCTCGCGCGTTCGAAGAAGTTGAGGCAATCCTCGCGCACTTCGAACATCCACAGGTTCGGCGTCATCGCGCCCACATCCATGACATGGGAGCCCAGATTAAGCATATGATTGCAGATCCGGGTCAGCTCGGCGAACAGCACCCGCAGGTACTGCGCGCGGATCGGCACTTCGAGGTTAAGCAGCTTCTCGATCGCCAGCACGTAGCTGTGCTCCATCGCCAGCGGCGAGCAGTAATCGAGCCGGTCGAAATAGGGCAGCGCCTGGAGGTAGGTCTTGTGCTCGATCAGCTTCTCGGTGCCGCGGTGGAGCAGCCCGACGTGGGGATCGATTCGTTCGATAATCTCGCCGTCGAGCTCCATCACCATCCGCAGAACCCCGTGCGCCGCGGGATGCTGCGGGCCGAAGTTGATCGTGTAGTTGGTGATGACCTCGTCGCCGGTGGTGGGCGACTGTTCGAGCTGGAGGCTCACAGTGCGCGCCCTCCGGCCACAAGCGCCGTCATCCCGGCGCAGGCCGGAACCCAGCTATGCCCAATCGGACGCGGCAGTGTCCTTCCGCGTAGCGGAAAGCGGAGCCGCTGACGCGGCGGGTTTTCGGTTCGCTGGGTCCCGGCCTGCGCCGGGATGACGATCGTTGGATAAATCATCAACTGCCCTCCGGCGCCGCGGCGGGTTTGGCGGTGCCTGTCTTACGCGGCTTGCGCGCCGGGCGGCTTTCGGTCGGCGCGGGAGCCTTGGGCTCGACTTTCTTGGTGCGGCTCTGTGCGGGCGACCCGGCGGAGCGCTTTTTCTTCGCCTCGCCGTTCGCGGCTATTCCTGCACCGGTGTCGGCGGGCTTGTCCGTGGTCTTGGGAACTGCGACCGGCGGCGTCGGCGGCGCTTCGGCGGCCTTTTCGTCGCCCGGCAGAACATAGTCCGCGCCTTCCCATGGGCTCATGAAATCGAAGGTGCGCAGGTCCTGCGGCAGGCTCACCGGCTCATAGACCACACGCTGGTCTTCCTCCGAATAGCGCAGCTCCTGATAGCCGGTCAGCGGGAAGTCCTTGCGCTGCGGGTGGCCTTCGAAGCCATAGTCGGTGAGGATCCGGCGCAGGTCGGTGTTGCCCGCGAAGACCACGCCGTACATGTCGAACACCTCGCGTTCGAGCCAGCCCGCGACGGGCCAGAGGTGGGTGACGGTGGGCACCGGAGTGTCCTCGGCGGCCGAGCACTTGACGATCAGCCGCTGGTTCTTGGTCAGGCTTAGCAGGCAATAGGCAACTTCGAACCGCTCGGCCCGATCGGGATAGTCGATCCCGGCGATCTCCATCAGCTGCTGAAACTCATGCTCGTCGCGCAGGGTCTGGAGGACGCTCGCGATGTCGTCGCGCCTGGCCTCGAGAATCGCCTCGCCAAACTCGGTCTGCGTGCCGAGTCCGTCTGGCAGGCCGAACCTGGGCGCCGAATGCAGCACTGTGCTCACCGCTCGATCGTCCCCACGCGGCGGATTTTGCGCTGGAGCTGCATCACCCCGTAAAGCAGCGCTTCGGCGGTCGGCGGGCAGCCGGGGACGTAGATGTCGACCGGCACGATCCGGTCGCAGCCGCGCACCACGCTGTAGCTGTAATGGTAATAGCCGCCGCCGTTGGCGCAGCTGCCCATCGAAATCACATACTTCGGGTCCGACATCTGGTCGTAGACCTTGCGCAGCGCCGGAGCCATCTTGTTGCACAGCGTGCCCGCGACGATCATCACGTCGCTCTGGCGCGGGCTGGCGCGCGGGGCGACGCCGAAGCGCTCCATGTCGTAGCGCGGCATGTTGACGTGGATCATCTCGACCGCGCAGCAGGCGAGGCCGAAGGTCATCCACCACAGGCTGCCGGTGCGTGCCCACTGGAACAGGTCCTCGGTCGAGGTGACGAGGAAGCCTTTGTCCTGGACCTGGCTGTTGAGGTCGAGGAAGAAGCTTTGGTCGGGCGCGGCGACGTCAGACTTCAGCGGCTGCCCGGAGGTGTCGACGAGCGTGGTCATTCCCAGTCCAGCGCCCCCATCTTCCAGGCGTAGGCCAGCCCGATCGCCAGTTCGAACAGGAACACCATCATCGTGATCCAGCCGGGCCAGCCGGTCAGATCGAGGCTCACCGCCCAGGGGAACAGGAACGCGGCCTCGAGATCGAACACAATGAACAGGATCGCGACTAGGTAGAAGCGCACATCGAACTGGCTCCGCGGATCCTCGAAGGCGGGGAAGCCGCACTCGTATTCGCTGAGCTTTTCGGCCGTCGGGTTATGCGCGCCGGTCAGCCGCGCGACCCCCATCGGCAGGAACACGAAGGCCGCCGAAAGCGCCAGCGCGATGCCGAGGAAAATCAGGATCGGCAGGTATTGCGAAAGGTCGACCAAGGGGCTGACTCGGAGCTAGCGGAGACTTGCCCGCGCCCTAGTCCGCTGCACCGCAGCGCGCAAGGGGAGAGGCGCGCGCCGAGCCGATTGACAGCCTCGCGCCCAGCCAACACTATCCCGGGCCTGGAGGAGGGGTGAAAATGAAATTCAAATGGTTCGCCGTCGCCGCGCTGGCCAGCGCCTGGGCCATCCCGGCGCAGGCGCAAATGGTCAGGGCGCAGGATCCCGATAGCCTGGTTCAGGCGCTCCAGCAGGCGGGTTACGCGGCCAAGCTGGGGACCGACGCGGTCGGCGATCCGCAGATTACCAGCGGCGTCTCGGGCACGACCTTCCAGATTTACTTCTACAACTGCACCGATCACAAGAACTGCGCGACGGTCCAGTTTCACTCCGCATACGATCTGCAGAATCCGGTCGGGCTCGACCAGCTCAACGAGTGGAACCGCATGAAGCGCTTTGGCCGCGGTTTCCTCGACAAGGAAAGCGATCCGGTGCTCGAGATGGACGTCGATCTCGACGATGGCGGCATGTCGCGCCCGCTGTTCATCGACAACATCGAGTTCTGGACGAGCATCCTCGGCGAATTCGAAAAGCTGATCGGCTACCGGAAATAGCCCCTACTTCTTCAACTCGCGCTTGAGTGTCGCCTGGGTGCTCGTGCCGTATGGCGGTTTGAACCCGCCGAGCCCGGCGACGTCGAGCTTAGGCTGGCGATAGACCGCGCGCTGGTGACTGAAGGTGCGGAACCCGTCGAGCCCGTGGTAGTTGCCCATCCCCGACGGCCCGACCCCGCCGAACGGCAGGTCCTCCATCGCGTTGTGGAACAATACGTCGTTGACCGTCGCTCCGCCCGAGATGGTCCGGCTGAGCACCTTCTCCGCCTCGGCCTTGTCCTTGCCGAAGTAGTAGAGCCCGAGCGGTCGGTCGTGGGCGTTGACGTAGTCGATCGCCTCGTCGATGCCGTCGTAGGTCATGACCGGGAGGATCGGGCCGAAGATCTCCTCCTGCATCACCTTCATCTCGTCGGTCACGCCCTTGAGGATGGTCAGCGGCATCTTGTTGCCGTTCGAGGATGAAAAGTCCTCGCCCGCCGGGTTGACCTCGATCGCCTCGGCGCCCTTCTCCTTGGCGTCGGTCAGGTAGCCCTGGAGCCTTTCGTAATTCCGCCCGTTGACCACCGAGGTGTAGTCGTCGTTGGCGAGTAGCGCGGGGTACATCGCCGAAACCCCGGCGGCGACGCTGCCAATCATCTCGTCCTCGTGCTCCCTGGGAACCAGCAGGTAATCGGGGGCGAGGCAGATCTGCCCGGCGTTCATCATCTTGCCCAGCGCGATACGCTCGCCCGCCTGCTTCCTGTCGGCGCTGCGCCCGACGAATGTCGGCGACTTGCCGCCGAGCTCGAGCGTGACCGGCACGAGGTTGTCCGCCGCGGCGCGCATGATGTGCTTGCCTACGCTAGTCGCGCCGGTGAAGATCATGTGGTCGAAGGCGAGCCTGGAAAACGCGGTGCCGACCTCAACCCCGCCGGTGAACACCGCCATCTCCTCTTCGGCGAAATATTGCGGGACGACCTCGGCGAAGACCTCGGCGACGCGCTCGGTGAACTCGCTCGGCTTGATCATCGCGCGGTTGCCCGCGGCGAGGATGCCAGCCATCGGCACCATCACCATCCCCACCGGGAAGTTCCACGGCGCGATCACTCCGACCACGCCCTTGGGTTGCCAGCGCACCTCGGCCCTGGCCCCGAGCAAGCCGAGCGGGAAGGTCGGCTTGCGCTTCTCGTCGCGCGCCCAGCCCTCGAAATGCTTCTTCGCGTGCTTGAGCGCCGATACCGAGGGCATGATGTCGGTCATCAGCGTCTGCTCGGTGCTGCGGTGGCCGAAATCGGCCGAGACCGCCTTGGCAAAAGCGTCCTTGTGATCGACCAGCAGCGCGATCGCCCGCTCGATCCGGTCGCGCCGCACCGCCATCGGTTCGGGCAGCGCCGCGGTGAAGGCCGTGCGCTGCCGCTCAAGCACGTCGCTCATCCGGCTCAGTTCGGCCTCGGCCATGATTCCGCTCCCATCGGTTTTGCTTTGCTACCTTGTTTCGCAGCGCAGGCCGGTTGGCAAGCGTCATTGCCTTTGCTGCGGTGCAGCACTATCTCGACGGGCGAGTTCCGAGTCCCTGAAAGGCGCCTGCCATGACCCAGCTTTCCGCCGCCGATCCGATCGTCATCCTGTCCTACGCACGCACCCCGATGGGCGGCATGCAGGGCGCACTCGCCGATGTCAGCGCGACCGATCTCGGCGCGACCGCGATCCGGGCGGCCGTCGAACGCGCGGGGGTGGACGGCGGCGACGTCGAGCGGGTCTATATGGGCTGCGTCCTCCCCGCCGGGCTCGGCCAGGCCCCGGCGCGGCAGGCGACGATCAAGGCCGGACTGCCCAAGTCGGTCCAGGCGACCACGGTCAACAAGGTCTGCGGGAGCGGCATGCAGACCCTGATCATGGGCGCCGAAGCGCTTGCCTGCGGCTCGATCGACCTCGTCGTCGCGGGCGGGATGGAGAGCATGACCAACGCCCCCTACCTGCTCAAGAAGCACCGCTCGGGCGCGCGGATCGGGCATGATACCGCCTACGACCACATGTTCCTCGACGGGCTCGAGGACGCTTACGACGCCGGCCGCGCGATGGGCACTTTCGCGCAGGACACCGCCAACGACTATCAGCTGACCCGCGAGGCGCAGGACTCCTTCTCGATCGAATCGCTGCGCCGCGCCCAGGCGGCGATCGCCGAGGGCGCTTTCGCCGGCGAGATCGCGCCGGTCACGGTGGTCAGCCGGGCCGGAGAAAGCGTGGTCGACACCGACGAGCAGCCGGGCAAGGGCCGCCCCGACAAGATCCCCTCGCTGCGGCCCGCTTTCGCCAAGGACGGGACGATCACCGCGGCGACCTCGAGCTCGATCTCCGATGGCGCCGCCGCGCTGGTGCTGACCCGCGAGAGCGTCGCCAAAGCCAAAGGGCTGAGCCCGGTAGCCACGGTAGTCGCGGTCGCGGCGCACGCGCAGGAACCCAAAGACTTCACCACCGCCCCGGTCGGCGCGATCACCAAAGTGCTCGAGCGCGCCGGCTGGTCGCTCGGCGAGGTCGACCTGTTCGAGGTCAACGAGGCCTTCGCCTGCGTCGCGATGTTCGCGATGCACGACCTCGGCATCGCCCACGACAAGATCAACGTCCACGGTGGCGCGACCGCACTGGGCCATCCGATCGGCGCATCGGGCGCGCGGATCGTCACCACGCTGATCGCCGCGCTCCAGCGTCACGGCGGCAAGAAGGGCGTGGCGAGCCTGTGCATCGGCGGGGGCGAGGCGACCGCGGTGGCGGTCGAACTGGTCTGATTCGCCTCGCGAGAAGTTGAGTGATAGGTCTCCCCCATCCGGGTCGGAACGGGAGATCGACAATGAAGCACTACGCATTGCTCGCTGGTATCGCGCTGCTCGCCGCCTGCTCGCAGAAACCGGCCGAGGAGCCGGCGGCGATCGACACCGCCGCCGCTACCGAGGCCGCTGCAGCGCCTACGCCGACTGCGGGAACCTATGAAGTCACCAATCCCGATGGCACCACGGGCACGACCGTCCTCAACGCCGACGGCACCTATGTCGATACCGACGCGGCCGGCAAGGAGGTCAAGGGCGCCTGGGTGGTCAAGGACGGCAAGACCTGCTTCACCCCCGAAGGACAGGCGGAAGAGTGCTACACCGAGAGCGCCCGGGCGGCCGACGGCAGCTTCACCGCGTCCGACGCCAAGGGCGGCACAGTCCAGGTCAAGCCCAAGGCATAGCGGGCATCGCCGGCGATCCGGTTACGGGTCGCCGGCGCCCCACAGCCGGGACTGGCGCACGTAACCGCTGCGCTTGCCTACCGCAAAGCCGCACCAGCCTTCTTCGCAATTGCCGAGCCGGCCGACCACGCCGGGTTCGAGCCGCCATCTAAGCGTGGCCGAGGTCGAACCCTCGGCGCGCATCTCGGCAAGGCCTTGGCCAATTACCACCGCGCCGCGATCGCGGGTGAGGAAGCGCGCCATCATCCAGCCGCGGGTGCCGTCGTGGTCCTCGACCAGCCGCCAGCCTTCCTTGAGCCTGATCACCTTCAGGGGCAGTTGCGCGCGGCGATAGACCCAGCTGATCCGGTACTCCTCGCTCGGGCCGACCCGCATATTGACCTCGTCGACCCTGAGCGAGGCCCAATAGGGCGTCTCGGCATCCTGGGCGGCGGCGGGGACAGCAAGGCACAGCGCCAAGGCGGCAACGAATGGGCGGAGGGGCATTGCCCGGCTCATAGCGCCGCGCGCCCTTGACCCGCAAGGCCGCGTGGCCCTAGCGCTGCGTTCGATGACGATCGTTTCGGATAACCCCCTCGCCCGCCGCGTCACCGGAACCCCGCGGGTGGTCGTCACCCGTCACCTGATGCCCTCGGTCGAGGCGCGGATGGGCGAACTGTTCGACGTCGTGCTCAACCCGTCGGACGCCCCGCTCGGCCGCGACGCGCTGGTCGCGGCGATGCAAGATGCCGACGTGCTGGTGCCGACGGTCACCGACCGGATCGACGCCGCCATGATCGAGGAGGCCGGCAACCGCCTCGGCCTGATCGCCAACTTCGGCGCGGGGACCGAACACCTCGATCTCGCCGCGGCGCGTGAGCGAAAGATCGTGGTCACCAACACCCCAGGGGTGTTCACCGAGGACACCGCCGACCTCGCGATGATGCTGATCCTTTCGGTCCCGCGCCGGCTCGGCGAGGGCAGCCGGCTGGTCCGCGACGGCAAGTGGAGCGGCTGGGCCCCGCTGGCGATGCTCGGCCACCGTATCGGCGGCAAGCGACTGGCGATCCTCGGGATGGGCCGGATCGGCCAGGCGGTCGCCCACCGCGCCCGCGCCTTCGGGTTGGAGGTGACTTACCACAACCGCCACCGCCTGCCCGATGCGCTCGAGAACATGCTCGGCGTGCGCTTCGAGCCCGAGCTCGATCGGCTGGTCGCCGAAGCCGACATCCTCACTCTCCACTGCCCCGCGGGCGAGGCGACGCATCACATCCTTGGCGCCACGCGTCTTGCGCTGATGAAGCCCACAGCCTTCGTCGTGAACACCGCGCGCGGCGACCTGATCGACGAGACGGCGCTTATCGCTGCGCTCGAGGGCGGCAAGCTCGGCGGGGCCGGGCTCGACGTCTATGCGCACGAACCCACGGTCGATCCGCGGCTGATCGCGCTGCCCAACGTGATCACCCTGCCCCACCTCGGCAGCGCCACGCTCGAGGGGCGCGAGCACGCCGGGGAGAAGGTCATCGCCAACATCCGCTTTTGGGCCGACGGCCACCGCCCGCCCGACCAGGTGCTTGAAGGCTGGCTGTAAGTTCTGCGCAAGATTAGCATTGCCGCGAGCTTGCCGACGCCGCGATCGTTGCACTAGAGCCGTTGCAAAGCGGAATCGGGGGAGCGGGCGATGAGGAAACTGGCTGTCGGACTGGCGGGCGCGGTGCTCGCGCTGACACCCACGATGGCCCTCGCCCAAGAGGCGATGGTCGACGCCGCGGACAGCGGCGACACCGCCTGGGTGCTCATTTCGGCCGCGCTTGTGCTCCTGATGACGATGCCGGGGCTGACACTGTTCTATGGCGGGCTGGTCCGCGCACGGAACTTCCTCGCGGTGCTGGTCCAGGTCGGCGCGATCGCCGCGGCGGCCTCGCTGCTGTGGATCGCGGTGGGATACACCCTCGCCTTCGGTCCGGTCGGGAACGGCTGGTTCGGCGGACTCGGCAACGCCATGCTCGGCGGCCTCGGCAACGTCCGCGACGCGACGTCGGTGCCGGAGAGCAGCTTCGCGCTGTTCCAGCTGACTTTCGCCGCAATCACCCCGGCGCTGATGGCCGGGGCCTGGGTCGACCGCGCGCGGTTCGGCTGGGTCGTGGGGTTCTGCGCGCTGTGGGGGCTGGTGGTCTATGCGCCCGTAGCGCACTGGATCTGGGGCGGCGGCTGGCTCGCGAGCAAGATCGGGACGGTGGACTTCGCGGGCGGGATCGTGGTTCACACCACCGCCGGGGTCTCGGCGCTGGTCGTCGCGATCCTGCTCGGTAAGCGCCAGGGCTTCCCCAAGACGCTGATGCTGCCGCACAGCCCGGCGCTGACCATGGCCGGGGCGGCGCTGCTATGGGTCGGCTGGTTCGGGTTCAACGGCGGCTCGGCGCTCGCCGCCAACGACGATGCCGCCAGCGCAATCCTCAACACCCACGCCGCCGCCTGCATGGCTGCGCTGACCTGGCTGGCGATCGAGAAGTTCAGCGTCGGCAAGCCGACCAGCGTCGGCTTCGCCACCGGTGCCATCGCGGGCCTCGCGACGGTCACTCCGGCGGCGGGGATGATCTCGCCCGGCGCGGCGATCGTCTTCGGCGCGGTCGCGGCGGGGGTCTGCTACCCGATGATCCAGCTGGTCAAGCAGCGGCTCAAAATCGACGATTCGCTCGACGTTTTCGCGGTCCACGGCGCGGGCGGGATTACCGGTTCGCTGCTGCTCGCGGTGTTCCTCTCGCCCGCGCTGGGCGGAACCGGCTACGGCGAAGGCAAGACCATGGCCAGCCAGTTCGCCGCTCAGGCGATCGGGGTCGGCGTCGTCGCGATCTGGGCGATCATTGCCAGCGCGGTGATCGCAGTCGCGGTCTCGTGGCTGCTGCCGATGCGGGTGGGCGAGGACGCCGAACGCGAGGGGCTCGACATCACCAGCCACGGCGAACGCGCGTGGGAGCTCGATTGAGCTAGCCGCGCCGCCGCGGACCCCACTCGACGGTGGTGCGCAGCTCGCTGTCGATCGCTTCGCCCTTCGGGTTGCGCGCCGGGGCGAAGCGATAGCGCCGCTCGTAAAGTCCGCAGACATAGGCATCGAGCTCCGCGCCGCCCGATGACGCGACTGCGCGGCAGCGGTCGACCCGCCCGTCGCTGCGCACCCGGAAGGCGATCGTCACCGCGCCGCTGGGCGGGCCGATCTCGGCGGTGCGGGCGTAGTCGCGGTCCGAGAACGCCCCCGCTACCCAGCGCGCCTTGATGCCGGACCCTGTTCCTGCGCCGCTGCCGCTTCCCGAACCGCTACCGCTGCCACCTCCGCCCGTGCCGCTCCCTGCCGTCGCCGCGCCGGCTTCACTCGCCACCCCCGCCCCCGCAACCGGCGCGGCCTGCGAGGGCACTGGGATCGGGATGTCGGGCCGCGGCGCCTCGCGCGGCTGGGGTTCGGCCTTCAGCGCGGGGTCGTCGGGCCTGCCGCCCGGCTCGGCGGGCGGTGGCGGCGCGCTGGGCATGTTCCGGCTTGGCACTGTGACTTCGAGGGGCGGAGAATCAGACGGAGCGGCCAGTCGCGCCGCCAACCCCAGAACGAGGGCCAGCACCACCGCCCCCTCGATCGCCACCGCCGCCAGCGCGGCGGGCAGGCGCGTTCGCTGCGAGATCGCATATCTGGACATGGCGCAGGGTCAACGCAGAGCGGGCCCAACCGGGTCCGCGCAATCAATCCCCGGTCAAAATCCGGTCCACCAGTTCCTTCACCGTCGGGGTAAAATTGTTCGAATAGAACGGGTCCTGCTTGAAGCGGTAGGCGGCGTGGCCGGCGAACATCAGGTTGTCGTTGATCGGGCCGCCGTGGGCGATGTCCTGGAGCGTCTTCTGGATGCAGAAGCTGCGCGGGTCCGCCAGGCGGCCGGTGGTGAAATCGTCGTGGTCCTTCCACGACGAGAAGCCGCAGTGCGAGAGACAGCCCATGCAGTCCTTCTGGTCCTGCTGGATGCCGCCGCGTTCCTCGGGCGAGACGAAGATGATCGTATCGTCGGGAGTGCGCAGCCCGTCGGTGAACCCGTCGAGTACCCAGCCCCGTGCGCGCTGCAGGTCGCGCGGGGTCACCCAGAAGTTCTTGCCCTTGACCCCGACGTCGAGCCGCACGGTGTGATCGCCCGCCTCGACCTTGGAATAGGGAATCTGCCGCTCGCTGCGCGCTTCGAGACTGCGCAGGAAGGGGTTGCGCACCGCAGAGGAATAGAACCCCGTCGGCGAGAAGCGGTGGAGCAGCACGTCGCCGTCGTCGAGTTCGCGCAGCGCATCCTTCCACCCCTGAGGGATCGGGCTCTCGTGAGTGAGCAGCGGGCGGGTGCCATACTGGAAGGCGATCGAGCCGAGCTCGGGATTGTCGATCCAATGCTCCCACTCACGCAGGTACCACACGCCCCCGGCCATCACGATCGGCACGTCGTCGGACACCCCCTCGGCGCGCATGGTGTCGCGCAGCGCCTTGACCCGGGGATAGGGATCCTCGGGCTTGAGGGGGTCTTCGGCGTTGGACAGGCCGTTGTGCCCGCCGGCGAGCCAGGGGTCCTCGTAGACCACCGCCGCCATCAGTTCGGAAACCTTGTGATAGGCGCGCTTCCACAGGGCGCGGAAGGCGCGCGCCGAGGAGATGATCGGCAGATAGTTGACATTGAATCGCTGGGCGATCTCACTCAGGCGATAGGGCATGCCCGCGCCGCAGGTTACGCCCGCAACCATGCCGCGGGTCTTCTCGAGCACGCCTTCGAGCACTTGCTGCGCCCCGCCCATTTCCCACAGCACGTTGATGTTGATCGCGCCCTTCCCGCTGGCGACGTCGTAAGCGCGGTGGACCTGCTCGACCGCGCCGTCGATGGCGTAGCGGATCAGCTCTTCGTGCCGCTCCTTGCGGGTCAGGGCGTGGTAGATCTGGGGGATGATCTTGCCTTCGGCGTCATAGCTGTCGGCATTGACCGCGCTGACCGTGCCGATGCCGCCCGCAGCGGCCCAGGCGCCAGAGCTCAGGTGGTTGGTCGCGGAAACGCCCTTGCCGCCTTCGACCAGCGGCCAGACCTCGCGGCCGCCGTAAAGGATCGGCTTCAAGCCTTTGAACGCAGTGGCAGAACTCATTTCTTACCTTTCGCCGCCGAGCACGGCTTGATCGCCCCGGGGGCGGGCCGCAGCCCGCTCGCCTCGAATTGCGCATAATAGCCCTTCAATTCGGGCTTCCTAACAAATTCTACCAGCCGAAAGCCGACCGCCTGGAACTCGCAGAACAGCAGAGTCGGCGGAAATCCGTGCTGGTCGGTGGGCCGGTCGACCTCGACCACGATCACCTGCCCGCCGGGCTTCAGCGCGGGTCGCAGCCGCCACAGGAAGGCGTAAGGCTCGCTCACTTCGTGATACATATGGACCAGGAACACTCGGTCGAAGCTGTTTGCGGGGAGCCGCGGATCGTCGGCCGCGCCGGGCTTGATCGAAACATTGTCGAGCCGCTCGCGCTCGACCCGCGCGCCGAGCTTGCGCACCGCCTCGGCGTCGATGTCCTGCGCGAGCACCCGTCCCTTGGCGCCAACCCGTTCGGAGAGGCGGATGGTGTAGTAGCCCTCGCCCGCGCCGATATCGGCGACCGTGGTCCCCGCGCCGATCGCGGCGAGGTCCATCACCACCTGCGCTTCACCCAGGTCGTCGCGCTCGTCTTCGGTGGTGAAGGCGTTGCCGGCCAGTTCCGAAACCGGGCGGTCGGCGCGCGGAAAGTCCTGCGCGGAAACGGCACGCGAGCCGTCGTCAGCGGCCGGCTTGCAAGCAGCGAGCAGCAGCAGCGCCGCGGCGGCAGGAACGAAAAGGCTACGAGAGGACGTCATCGGCATTGCGGCGCTTAGCGAAGCCGTGCCAGCTTGGCAAAGCCCGTGCACTTGCCGCTCTGCGCGGACCCATGTAACCAAGGCCAACGTGCGAGAATTGCTCGATTTGAGACCGGGAGGAACGCCGATGAGAGCACCAGGGCCGTTGGCGCTTGTAGCGCTCGCGTGCGCCCAGCCGGCGTTGGCCCAACCGGCAGCCAACGCCGGGCTCGGCGAAGTGCTGGTCACGGCGAACCGGCAGAACGCTCCTTTTGCGCAACAGGACCGCCCGGTGGTCGGGCTCAGGCGCGCGGCGGATTCGGTGGTAATGCCGCTGGTCATCTCTTCCGACACCCGCGAAGCTTTGACCCGCAATCAGGAAATCCACACCGTGCTGCTCGCGGCGATGGAGCGAGCACGCGCTGCGGGCTTCGAGCTGGTCTCGGGCGGGTTCCGGGTCGAACCGGTCACGGCCGCCAACTACAAGAGCCTGCCGATCGAATGGGCCGGGCGGGTCGATACCGGCAAGGTGCAGCTGCTGGTCAAGGCCAAGCTCGAAGGCTCGGCAGCGGCGACCCAGGCGAGGTTGCAGAGCTTCGTCGGCTCGCTCAAAGGGTCGGGCCGCGCCAATGCCGAAACCTCAGGGGCGATCACGCTCACCGTGATCAATCCCGACCAGTACCGCGATGCCATCGTCGGCCTGGTTGCAGCCGACGCAAAATACAACGCGGCAATCTTCGGTCCCGAATTCACCTTCAACGTCACCGGCATCGACGGCCAGGTCGCCTGGTCGCAGGTCAGCAGCACCGATGTGTTCCTCTACATTCCCTACCGGTACACCATCTACCCCAGCCGATAGCCGCGGAGCCGTTCGATGAAAGCACTAGTGCGTCTAGCGATCCTCGGCTCGGCAATGCTCGCCACGCCCCTGTCCGCCCAGGACGGGGAAGGCGGCGGCAGCGAATACATCGTCGTCACCGGGAGCCGGATCAAAGCCAGCATCCCGCCGGTAACGACCCAGCTGCCCTATCTCGACAAGCGCCCGGTGATCGGCCTGCGGCGCGGGGCCGACGGGGCGGTGCGTAGCATCGAAATCGGCTCTGATTCGCGCGACGAGGACATGCGCCGGAGCGAGGTCGAGGCGATGATGCTGGCCGCGCTCGACCGCGCCAAGCGCGAGGGGCTGAGCCTGGTCACCGGCGAGCTCGAAGTCACCGAGGTAACCCGGGAGAACTGGCGCAATCTGTTCCCCGGACTGGCCGGTGCGCCCGCGTCCGACGAAGACGATGACGACGATGATTACGACGACGATGACGATGACAGCGGCAAGGTAAGGCCGGGCTACGAGGACGACGGCAGCACCGCCACACTGCGCTTGTTGGTCAAGACTAGGCTGACCGGATCGATCGCCGATGCCCAGCGCAAGATCGCCGGCTTCGTCAAGGCGGTCCCGGCGACCGGGCGCTCGGAAATTCGCCAGAAGGGCGATCTCGCGCTGACCATCGTCAATCCCGAGCAATACCGTGACGAAATCTACCGTCGCATCGCCGCCGGGGTGCAGCGGGCGGTGTCGTTCTACGGCGCGGACTACGGGGCCGAAATCTCGGGCCTCAACCGCGAGATTGCCTGGGCGCAGGTAAGCAACACCGAGGTTTTCCTCTATATCCCCTACGGGTTCGACGTTCGCAAATAGCGATCGCGCCTAGTCGACGTCCTCGACCTCGACCTTCTCGCCGGTCACCCGCTGCGCCAGCGCCGCGGCCATGAACGGGTCGAGCGCGCCGTCGAGCACGTCGGCTGGCGTGGGCGATGTCACTCCGGTGCGCAGGTCCTTCACCATCTGGTACGGCTGGAGCACGTAGCTGCGGATCTGGTGGCCCCAGCCGATCTCGCTTTTCGCGGCGTGCTCGGCGCTCGACACTTCCTCGCGGCGGCGCATCTCGGCTTCCCACAGCCGCGCCTTGAGCATGCCCATCGCGGTTGCGCGGTTCTTGTGCTGCGAGCGGTCGTTCTGGCTGGCGACGACGATCCCGCTCGGCAAGTGGGTGATCCGCACCGCCGAATCGGTGGTGTTGACGTGCTGCCCGCCCGCGCCGCTCGCCCGGTAAGTGTCGATCTTGAGGTCACCCTCGTTGATGTCGATTTCGAAGCTGTCGTCGATCACGGGGAAGACCCAGACCGAGCTGAAGCTGGTGTGGCGCCGCGCCGAGCTGTCGTAAGGGCTGATCCGGACGAGGCGGTGCACCCCGCTCTCGGTCTTGGCATAGCCATAGGCGTTCTCGCCCTTGACCTGGATCGTCGCCGACTTGATCCCGGCCTGCTCGCCCGCCTGGTATTCGATCACCTCGGTCTTGAACCCGCGGCTGTCGGCCCAGCG
>JBOHIC010000111.1:0-2068 GCA_050725835.1 Novosphingobium sp. | reverse complement strand
GTCGGCCCCGGCGAAGTGGCCATCGACCAGGAAGCACTGCGGGTGGAAATGCAGCTCGAGCTCGGGAAACTCTTCCGCCGCCAGCGCGCTCACGCGTTCGGCCACCTCGAGGGTGATCGGTGTCGACGGTGCACAGATCGCGACGCTCGGCATGGGCATGACCCTAACCCGGTTGTCTTGGCAGGCAAGGCCGCATACCGCGCGGGGCCATGTCCGAACTCACCTCTCACCCTTGGTTCTTCTGCGGCATCGGCGGCTCGGGGATGCTGCCGCTGGCGCTGATCCTCAAAGGGCACGGCGCGGAAGTGGCGGGGTCGGACCGCAGCCGCGACCAGGGGCGCACGGCAGAGAAGTTCGCCTGGCTCGAATCGCTGGGCATCGCGCTCCATCCGCAGGACGGCAGCGGGATCGTCTCGGCGCAGCAGGTGCTTGTCGCTTCGGCGGCGGTCGAAGACACCGTGCCCGAGATGGTTCGCGCGGCCGAACTCGGCTGCCCGCGGATGAGCCGCGCCGAGCTGCTCGCCGCGCTGTTCAACGCTGCGCCCACGGGCATCGCGGTCGGGGGTACCAGCGGCAAGAGCACGGTCACCGGGATGATCGGCTGGATCCTCACCCACGCCGGGCGCGATCCGACGATCATGAACGGCGCGGTGATGAAGAACTTTGTCGGCCCCGACGCGCCCTTCGCCTCGGCGCGGGTGGGCGGGGGCGGGGTGTTCGTTTCCGAAGTCGACGAAAGCGACGGCTCGATCGCGCTCTATCGGCCGCGAGTGGCGGTGCTCGGCAATGTCAGCCTCGACCACAAGAGCCTCGAGGAACTGCGCGACCTGTTCGGCGGCTTTGTTGGCCGGGCGGCGGTGGCCGCGATCAACCTCGACGATCCGGAGTGCGCGGCGCTGGCGCCGCAGGCCGGGGCGCTGCTCGGCTTCGGCATCGCCAGCCCCAACGCGGGAATCGGGATCGAGCCGGGGAGTATCGCCGAAACCCCGACCGGGATCGCCGCGACCGTGCTCGACCGCCGCGACGACAGCCGCCACCCGCTCACCCTGCAGGTCCCCGGCCGGCACAATCTCGCCAATGCGCTCGCCGCGATCGCCGGGGCGAGCGCGGCCGGGGTGGCGGTGGCCGAAGCCGTGGAAGCCTTGGGCAGCTTTGCCGGGCTGGCGCGGCGCTTCGACGTGGTCGGCACTTCGGCGAGCGGGATCACCGTGATCGACGATTTCGGCCACAACCCTGACAAGGTCGCGGCGACGCTCGACACGCTCAAGGCGCACCCGGGCCGGGTAATCGCCTTCTTCCAGCCGCACGGCTACGGACCGCTCAGGCAGATGGGAACGGAGTTGGCGGAAACCTTCGCGCGGGCGCTCGGCCCGCAAGACCTGACGATCCTGTGCGATCCGGTCTATTTCGGCGGCACGGTCGACCGCAGCGAGGGGAGCGAGCGCATCGTCGCGCTAATCCGGGCCGGAGGCGGTCAGGCGGAACATCTGCCGGGCCGCGAAGAGTGCGGCAGCCGGATCGCGCAACTTGCCCGACCCGGCGACCGCATCGTGGTGATGGGCGCGCGCGACGATACGCTTACCGATTTCGCCAAACGCCTGTTGGCAAGCGTCTGACCAATCGGGAAACGCGCGGCGCGCGCGCCCGTCACTCCGCCCGGATTACGGGCGGACCTTGCAGACCAGCGTGGCCTGGCCGCCCGGCGAGGCGGTCATCCGCGAATCGTTGGTCAGGCCGAGGAAGGTTCCGCACAGGAACCCGGTCGCCTGGGTCGCGGTCGCCGGACGAATGGCCTCGGGGATGTCGAACTTGCACACCAGCATGCTCACGCCCGAGCTGGTCACCACCGAGTGGAGGTTGCCGATCATGAACGGGCCGAAGCCGCCGCTGGGCGAAGGCACGAAGCCGCCGCACAGACCGTCCTGCGTCACCGTGGCGGCATTGTCCGACTGGGCGATGACCGGGCCCGCAAGCGGAATCGACGCAACCGCCATGCTCAGCGCAAGCGCCGAAAGTGCGAGTGTCTTTTTCATGGGTATTCTCCTCTCGTGGAACGAGGGAGGCCGAA
>JBOHIC010000110.1:0-9410 GCA_050725835.1 Novosphingobium sp. | reverse complement strand
GCGCGCCCGGATCGAGGCCGAGCGAATCGCGGGCCAACTGACCGAAGCGACCGCCGACGCCCAGGCCCTGAGGTGGTTCGAGTCGGAAAAGCTCGACGAGATGACCATCAAAGCGCCGCGCGCGGTCGACGATATGATTGCGAAAATCGAAGCGGTGCCCGTGGTCGATTGCACCGACCCGAGCACCTTAACCCGCAACCGGCCAACACTTCCGGAGGGCAAACTCCCCCAGATTCCCAGCCCTATTTGCACGCAGGCCGAGCTCGACGCGCTTCACGCGCAAGCCCAAGCGGCGCTGCACGCTTCCCTGCTGCGGCTGCAGGCTTGGGAAAGCTATGCCTATTACATCGGAGTGGAGAGGTCGATCGCGGCCAAGGCGAAATCCGCCGATCTCGATCTGCTGACCGCCGAAGCAGCCAAGGCCGAAGAGGCCGTGGCAAGCGCGCGCAAGGCAGTGGACGCCGCCCGCAAGCTGTCGGTCGAGTTGGGCAGGCGCAAGCCCGACGATTGCCCGAAGGAAACCACCAACCCCTTGCCGCCACCGCCGGCCGAGCCGGACAAGCCCAAGGACGAAACCGCGGGCGGGGGTGCGGCCCCACCCAATGACGGCCCGGCCTCGCCAGTACCGCCGCGCCCCGGTCTGAGCGAACCCGATCCCGGGCCCGATCCCAAGATGTGCACCGAAGAGGAACGCCGCGCCTGGCTCAAGAAGATCGACGAAGCGATCGAGAAGGCCAATGCCGACATCCGCACCGCCAACGCGCATATTCAACAGCTCGGCGCGCTCCACGGCGCGGCGGTGGGGAATTACGACAAGCAGCTCGCCTTCTCGCTCGAGATCGCGGAATACAACAAGGTCACACTCGCCACCCACGCCCGGGCCAAGGCGCTCGGCGAGCGCTGGGGGGCCGTGCTCAACAAGCCGCTCGACGCGTGCGAACCGCCGGCGGACGGCGGGTCCGAACCCAAGAAAGCCTGCCCGCCCCTCGGCAAGCGCCAGGTCCGCCTGCCGATCGAAGTCGGCTCGCGCGGCAAGGTCGGGTCGGGTGCCTATGCCAAGAAAAAGGCGATTTCGACGATCGGCGGACTGCTCGGCGGGGTGTTGCCCGGCGGCGGCGGAGGCGGCGGGGGCAAGGGCGGGCCGCCGGTAGCCGATTGCCGGATCAAGGACAGCGAGAAGACCGTATTCACCGATCCGGCGACGGGAATTTCGCTGCGGGTTGGGGCCAAGCAGGTCGGCGATACCCTCGCGGTCTTCGCCGACGTGCTCAAGTCCCCCGACAGCGGCACCTTCCAGGGCGGCTGGATCGAGCAGCCGGGCGGCGATCTCCTCGCCCCGCGTCGCGCCGATATCTGCGAGCTTTATGGCGAATGGACGCTGACCGTGTCGTGGACTCAGACCACTTACACCGACGGGGTGATGACCAGCCAGAGCTCGGGCGGGTATCAGCAGAGCGGGGTGTTCAGCTTGCCCGGAATGGTCTCGACCGACCAGGCCCCCGCCGGGCTGTGGAAGCAGCTCGGCTTCTCCAACGCCTCGCACGGCGCGCGCGAGGTGGCTCTGCAATATCCGCTGCGCGCGGGCGAGCTGGCGCGTGAGCCGCGCCACCTGCTGCTCCACGTCACCCGGCCAGGGCAGGACACGGTCACCACCGCGCCGTTCGACCTGGTCCTGACCCAGGGCGACAAGGGCATTGCGATCACCGGCGGCCCGGCGGTCGCCCCGGCGGAAGAGGACTGCCCGGAGCCGCCCGCGACGATGTGAGCGCTCAGTCCGCCGGGTTGTGCCGGGCGAGGAAGGCTTCGAGGGTTTCGTACCATTTGGCTTCGTTCTCGGGCTTGTCGAAGCCGTGGCCTTCGCCCGCGAAAGTCACCGTCTCGATCGGCTTGCCCGCCTTCTTCGCGGCTTCTTCGAACAGTTTGAACTGCTTGAAGGGTACGTTGTTGTCCTCGGTGCCGTGGGTCACCAGCACCGGGCGGGTCAGCCGGACGACCTGCTGCACCGGCGAGACCAGGTCGAGGTTGAACGCCGCGTCGGCGCCCTGGACGCTGGTCCGCCACTTCTTCGCGCCCTTGCGGGTGAAGAAGGCGGCGTCGTATTTGAGCTGGCGGTTCCAGTCGGTCACCCCGGCGAAGCTGGCCGCGCAGCGGTAGCGTTCGGGGTTGCTGATCACCGCCCACAGCGCGGCGTAGCCGCCATAGCTCGACCCGACCACGCAGACCCGCTTGGGATCGGCCACGCCTTCCCTGACCGCCCAGTCCATCGCGTCGTCGAGGTCGTCCTGCATCGCCCGCCCGATCTGGCCGCGGCCGAGCTCGTCGAAGGCGTCGCCATAGCCGTCCGAACCGCGAAAATTGGGCTGGAGCACCGCGTAGCCGCGATTGACGAGGAACTGCACCTCGCTCGAGAACTCGAGCTTGTCGCGCACCCCGAACGGGCCGCCGTGGGGCAGCAGGATCAGCGGCAGCGCTTTGGCCTCGCGCCCGCGCGGCAGGGTCAGGTAGCCGCGAATCGGCGTGCCGTCGCGCGCGGTGAAGGCGACCGCCCGGGGCTTGGTCAGCTGCGCCGGATCGAGCGCGGGCAGCGCCGCGGAGAACGGATCGAGCGTTCGCTTGGCCGCGGTGTAGATGTAGTAGCCGCCGGCGTCGCCTTCGTGCCCGCCCCACACGATCATCCGCGAATCGTCGTCGGCGCGCGAGGTCACCCAGATCTCCTGGCCTTGCAGCGCCTTTTCGAACCGCGCCTGGTTGGCCTTCATCTTGGGATCGAACCACACCACCTTGTCGCGATCGTCGGTGTAGAACGCGGCGATCAGCTGATCCTGCTTGTCGAACCAGGCCGAGGTCACGTCCCAGCCCGGCGCGGCAAACACCGTCTCGCCGGCGGTGCGGGTGGCGTAATCGAACTTGCGCACCACCACCCGGCCGCTGTCGTCGGGCTTGAGCACCAGCCCCTGGTCCGAACCCGAGACGATCCGCAGCACGTCCCAGAGTCCGTCCTCGGCGGTGTCCTCGGTCAGCTTGGCGATCTCGCGGAAGTCGTCCGCCGCACCTTTGCGGTACCAGATCTTGAGCTTGCCCGCGGAGAGGTACTGGAACCCCATCCGCACCACCCCGGACGAATCGGCATACCAGCTCCACACGTTAGGCCGCGCGCGCTGCACTTCTTTGGCCGCCTTGCCCGGCGCTGCATCGAGCGGGAAGCGCCAGACCGAGGGGTAGTCGTAGATCGTGCGCTGCATCGCCAGCAATACGTAGGCACCGGCGGGATCGGTGTAGAGCACATCGTCACCGTCGATTCCCATGTCGGGCTTGCCGACGAAGATCGTCTGCTTGGTCGCGAGGTCATAGTAATAGAGGCGCGAAACGCGTGCATCCTCGCCCAGAAAAACCGTCCGCGCGGACATCGCCAGGAGCAGCTTGCCGTTTCCGGCCCACTCGAACCATTCGAGCGTGTTGGTCGCGGGCAGCGCAAGACGGTGCGCGGGTTTCTGGCTCTGGGCATCGACGATCGCGACGCTGACTTTGCCCTGGTCGGTCGCGCGCAAGGCAATCATGTTGCCGTCGGGCGAAAGGGTCATGCGCGAAACGCCGCTGCCTTTGGCGAAGGCCAGCGCCGGGACCTTGGCGGGGCGGACCGCCTCCGCCGGCTCGCCGGCCGCCAGCGACGCCTGGGCCGGAACCAGCAGGGCAGCCGCCAGCCCGGCGAAAATCAGTGCAATCGAACGTTTCATCTGCGCCCCCGAATTCGGGAGCAGAATATGGCGGGAATGCTCAACCGCAATAGTATTGCGACGGGTTGTCCGAAACAATTAGGGCCCGACCACCACCGCGCCGCGCGCCATTACGAAACGCATCGCCTTGAGCACGGTGACATCGGCGAGCGGATCGCCGTCGACCGCAACGATGTCGGCGCTCTTGCCCGGCTCGATCGTGCCCACCTCCTTGGCCAGCCCGAGCAGCTCGGCGGCGTTGACCGTCGCGGCTTTGATCGCTTCGGCCGGAGGCATGCCGTTCCTGACCATCAGCTCGAATTCGTCGGCGTTGCGGCCGTGCTTGCTCACCCCGGCGTCGGTCCCGAAGGCGATCCGCACACCCGCCGGATAAGCCTTCTGCAGCGCCTTGCCGGTGATCCCGATGCGCCAGTCGATCTGCGCCTTGACCGCGGGGGGATAGGCGTTGGGATTGGCGGCGAGGCGCTCGAGGTAGCCGTTCACGGTCGAGAGCGTGGGGACGTAAAACGTGCCCTTGGCCTTCATCGCCTTGACGATCTCGTCGTCCATCACCGTGCCGTGCTCGATCGAATCCGCCCCGGCGAGCACCGCCAGCTTGATCCCTTCCGCGCCGTGGGCGTGGACCGCGACCTTGCGGCCATAGGCGTGCGCGGTTTCGACCAGCGCGCGGGCCTCGGCCTCGACCATGCGGATGGTCAGTCCGGTGCCCGAATTGACCCCGCCGGTGGTGGCGAACTTGATCACGTCCGCCCCGCGTCCGATCTGGCGGCGCACCGCGCGGCGGCAATCCTCGGGACCGTCGCAGAGGTTTTCGGTGTGGACCAGCGCCTCGGCGTCGGGCGAGAGTCCGACGCGCTCGTCCATGTGCCCGCCGGTGGTCGAGATCGACATCCCCGCATCGACGATTCGCGGGCCTTCGACCCAGCCGCGCCGAATCGCCTCGCGCAGCGCCAGGGTCTTGCCGCCTTCGTCGCCGAGGTTGCGCACCGTGGTGAACCCGGCGCGCAGGGTCTTCATTCCGTTCCAGTAGGTTTCGAGCGCGTTCAGGGGCAGGCTCTCGGTCATCGCCATCACGTAGTTCTCGTTGCCGGCGCGGTCGGTCGAGAGGTGGACGTGGCTGTCGATCAGCCCGGGGAGGACGGTGCGCGCGGTGAGGTCGATCGTGGTCGCCCCGGCGGGGGCGGGGACGATCCCGCTCTCGACCGAAACGATCCTGCCGCCGTCGACCACGATCGTCGAGGGTCCGCGCGGCGCTTCGCCCGGGACCACTATCAGCCGCCCGGCGTGGATATAGGTCGGCGCGGCGAGCGCCGATGCGCTGGCGGAGAGCGCAGCCAGGCAAATCGCGGCGCGCAGCAGGGACTTGGGCATCGAGTACCTCGGTTGGTCAGGGCGCCTTGGCGGCCGGGGGCGGGAGTTGGTAGGCGTCGTGGCAGCCTTTGCAGGAATCGGTGACCGCGGTCATCGCCGCGCCCAGCGCGGCCTTGTCGTCGGTTTCGGCAGCCTTGACCGCGGCCTGCGCCGCCACGGCAAGGATCGCCGCCTTGCCCTTGAACCCGGCCCAGTCGGACCAGATCTCCGCCTTCGCGCGGGTCCCGGGGAAGCCTGCGGTGGAGGGAGCGAAGTAGGCGGGGAGATGCTCGGCGAACTTGGCCACGCCCCTCAGCGCAAAGGTCTGCGCCTTGGCCGGCGCGCCGCGTTCGAGCGCGCCCTTGACGCTGCCGGTGGTCGCCGCAATCAGCACCATCGAGGCCTGGCGCAGCGCCACGGTTTCCTGCGGCGTCGGGCCGGCGGCGGACTTGGGCGACTTCGCTCCGATCTGGCTCGACAGTGCGATTCCCAGTAGCGCGGCCGCGGCGATGTAACGGGCTGCAGTCATCTCGGCCTCTCCCTTCAAGACTAGTCCATTGTCACCACGACTTTGCCGATCGCCAAGCGGTCGGCGAGCAGCTGGATCGCTTCGCCGCCGCGCTCGAGCGGGAAGCTGGCCGAGACGCGCGGGTTGATGCGGCCTTCGTTCAGCAGGTCGAACAGTTTGGCGATGTGCACCGCGTTCGCCCCGGGATCGCGCGCGGCGAAGGCTCCCCAGAACACCCCGCAGATGTCGCAGCTCTTGAGCAGGGTCAGGTTGAGCGGCATTTTGGCGATCCCGGCGGGGAAGCCGACCACACAGAACCGGCCCTCCCAGGCGATCGCGCGCAGCGCCGGCTCCGAATAGTCGCCGCCGACGATGTCGTAGACCACGTCGGCGCCGTTGGGCCCGCAAGCCGCCTTGAACGTCTCGGCGAGAGCCTTGGACTGGTCCTTATCGAAGGGGCTGCGCGGATAGATTACCGTCTCGTCGGCACCGTGTTCGCGCGCAACCGCGGCCTTGTCCTCGCTCGACACCGCCGCGACCACCCGCGCGCCGTAAGCCTTGCCCAGCTCGACCGCGCTGAGGCCGACGCCACCCGCCGCACCGAGCACCAGCAGCGTATCGCCCTCGCGCAGCCGTCCGCGGTCGAGCAGGCCGTGCATGTTGGTGCCGTAAGTCATGAGCAGCGAAGCGCCGGTTTCGAAGCTTACCTCGCCGGGCAGCGCGAACAGCTTGTCGGCCGGGGCGAGGACCTGCTCGGCAAGTCCGCCGTTGCCCATCATCGCGATCACCCGGTCGCCGACGTTCCAGCGGGTCACACCCTCGCCTAGCGCCTCGATGATGCCCGAAAGCTCGCCGCCGGGCGCGAACGGGCGCGGCGGCTTGAACTGGTACATGTCCTTGATGATCAGCACGTCGGGATAGTTGATCGCGCAGGCCTTCACCGCGATCCGCACCTGGCCGGGACCGGGCTGAGGCGTTTCGACCTCGTCGAGGGTCAGGCTCTCGGGCCCGCCGACCGCGTGGCTGCGCAAAGCTCTCATGCTATCCTCCGGTTCCGGTGGCGAGCCACGGTCGTTCGGCGCGGCTTCTCGATTCGTAGTCCGCAATCGCCGCGTCGCGCCCCATGGTCAGTCCGATTTCGTCGAGCCCGTTCAGCAGGCAATGCTTGCGGAAGGGGTCGATTTCGAAGGCGAAGCGATCTTGGAACGGGGTGGTCACGCTCTGGTGCTCGAGGTCGATATGGATCGGGTCGGTCGCCGCGACCTCGAGCAGCCGGTCGACCTGGTCTTGCGGCAGGACCACCGTGAGGATCCCGTTCTTGAACGCATTACCGCTGAAAATGTCGGAAAAGCTCGGCGCGATCACCGCCTTGATGCCGAGGTCGAGCAATGCCCAGGCGGCGTGCTCGCGGCTCGAGCCGCAGCCGAAATTGTCGCCCGCGATAAGGATCGGCGCGCCTTTGAACTCGGGCGAATCGAACAGGTTGGAGGGATCCTGGCGGATCGTCTCGAACGCGCCCTTGCCCAGCCCTTCGCGGCTGATCGTCTTGAGCCACGGTGCGGGGATGATCACGTCGGTATCGACGTTCTTGCGCCCGAACGGGATCGCCCGGCCCTCGACGTGGCGCACCGCCTCCATCAATCGGTCTCCGGCGCGTCTTCGGGGTGCGGCGGGGGCTTCCTCTCGGCGCGTTCCTTGCGGCGCGAGGCGTAGAGCAGCGCCGCAGCGAGCGCGGCCGAGCCGATCGCCGCTCCGGCCATCGCGGCCTTCCCGGTCCAGTCGCTCTTCTTGGGTTTGTCGGTCATGGCATTCCTATGTCCGTCGCGGCGCGCACGTTCAAGGGGCGCGCGCAGGGAAAATTCGGCTATGCTCGCATCGCAACCGGCGGAGGGAGCGATGCGCATGACGAGGCGCGAGACGTTGACCGGCGCGGCGGGGCTGGCGCTGGCGGGCAGTGCGGCGCGCGCCGCGGCGGACGATGCGAGCAGCGACGTGATCGTCGTCGGCGCGGGGGTGTTCGGGGCCTGGACCGCTTGGCACCTGGTCAAGCGCGGGCTTTCGGTGCGGCTGATCGACCAGCACGGGGTCGGTCACGCCCGCGCCTCGTCGGGGGGCGAGAGCCGGGTGATCCGCCTCTCCTACGGGGGCGATCCGCTCTATTCGCCGATGGCGCGCGATTCGCTTGTCCAGTGGGACGCGCTCTCGGCGCGGCAGACCCAGCCGATCCTCCACCGCACCGGGGTGCTGTGGTTCTCGCCGAGCGGCGACGATTACATGGCCAAGAGCCTCGACTGGCTGAAGGCCAACGCGGTCCCGCACGAAGCGGGCGACGCTGCCTGGCTCGCCTCGCGCTGGCCGCAGGTCGTCTTTGCCGCCAGCGAAAGCGGGTTCCTCGAGAGCGCCAGCGGCGCGCTGATCGCCGGGCGCGGGGTCCAGTCAGTGGTCGCCGACGCCGGGCTGGAATGCCGCCGTGCGCTGGCGACGCCGCCCGAACGCCTCGCCGGCGGCCGGGTGCGGGTCGCCGGCTTCACCGCGCGCCATGTCGTCTATGCCTGCGGGCCGTGGCTGGCCGGGCTGTTCCCTGACCTGCTCAAGGACCGCATCGTCGCTACTCGGCAGGAGGTCTATCATTTCGGCGCGAGGCCCGGCGACACCCGCTTCGCCGTGCCGCAGCTGCCGGTCTGGGCCGAGTTCAACGGCGGCGACATCGTTTACGGCTTTCCCGAGCTCGAAGGCCAGGGCTTCAAGATCGCCTTCGACCGCCACGGGGCGAAGGTCGATCCCGACTGCCAGGACCGCCGGGTGAGCGCCGAGGGCGTCGTCGAGGCCCGCGCCTACCTCGCCACGCGCTTCCCCGGGCTCGCCGACGCGCCGTTCGTCCACGGCCGGGTCTGCCAGTACGAGAACAGCGCGAACGGCGATTTCCTGCTCGACCGGCTGCCCGGGCACGAAAACGTCTGGCTGGTCGGCGGCGGCTCGGGCCACGGCTTCAAGCACGGGCCGGAAGTGGGGCGGCGGGTAGCCGCGCATGTGCTCGACGCGGCCTTGCCGATCGAGCCGCGCTTCGGTCTTGCGAGCAAGGCCGCGGTCCAGGCGCGGACGGTTTACTGAGCGAGATAGGGCCGCAGCGCGAACCAGCGTTCGCGCTTGGCCGCGTAAGGAATCGCACAATACGCCGCCGATGAAGACGGCAGGGCAATTGGCTCCAGGCCAGATACCCGACCAAGTCGCTTAATGCCGATCTTGGCTGCCTTGCCGCCGTTGAAACCCAGCGCGCGGATTTGCGGTAGCGATTGAGCCAGATCGACGAACTGATTTTCGCGAATTTCACGGATGTCCGCGTCCAGGCTTCCCACACGCGCGGCATCGGCGACGACGTCCCAGAGCCCAATACCGGCTTCGAGCAAGGCTTCCAGCCGCGCTTCGTATCCGAGCGCCGTCAGGTCGCGCACGATGACATCGCCGATCAGACGCCAGAACTGATTGGTACGGTTTGCATAGTATTGCCGCGCTTCGAGCGACTTGGCACCGGGCAGGCTGCCGAGCACCAAAACCCGCGTTCGCTCGTTGGCGATGGGTGCAAAGGACGACTTGCGTTCCGCCATCGTCTCACGTCAGCTCGCGCACATCAGTCAACCGCCCCGTGACGGCGGCTGCCGCGGCCATCGCCGGGCTGACCAGGTGCGTCCGTGCGCCCGGGCCCTGCCGGCCGACGAAATTGCGGTTGGAGGTCGAGGCGCAGCGTTCGCCCGGAGGAACCTTGTCGGGGTTCATGCCGAGGCAGGCCGAGCAGCCCGGCTCGCGCCATTCGAGGCCCG
>JBOHIC010000109.1:0-10152 GCA_050725835.1 Novosphingobium sp. | reverse complement strand
GTGCTGGTGCTCGACGCGACCAACGGCCAGAACGCGCTCCAGCAGATCGAAGTGTTCAAGGAGATTGCCGGGGTGACGGGCCTGATCATGACCAAGCTCG
Organism: Novosphingobium sp.; assembly: GCA_050725835.1. Classification (GTDB taxonomy): domain Bacteria; phylum Pseudomonadota; class Alphaproteobacteria; order Sphingomonadales; family Sphingomonadaceae; genus Novosphingobium. Next base: position 10,052 of record JBOHIC010000109.1, on the reverse strand, counting down.
ACGGCACCGCGCGCGGCGGCGTCCTCGTCGCCGCGGCCGAGCAATACGGCCTGCCGATCCACGCCATCGGGGTGGGCGAAAAGATCGACGACCTGCGCCCGTTCGATCCGGAACTGGTCGCGCGGGTGATCGCGGGAGTGGCCTAGCTTCGTGCCCGCTTCCCCCACCCCGTCGCTGCTGAGCTTGTCGAAGCACTGTCCTTGGTTCTCGAAGTTTCGCGGGACGGCACCAAGAAAGATGCGGTGCTTCGACAAGCTCAGCATGGACGGTCTTGGATTTGAGGTTGATCGTGGAAACTGAACCGTCGGCATCGAAGAAGCCCAAATCCGGCTGGCTCAACTTGCTGGTCGATTACGGCCCGGTGGTGGTGTTCTTCCTCGTCTACCGGCATTTCACGCCCGCGGACCGGCAGAACATGGTCGGTGAGGTACTCGCTGTGATCAAGGGCACCGCAAGCTTCATGGCTGCGGCGCTGGTGGCGCTGATCGTCTCCAAGTGGAAGCTCGGCCGGATCTCCCCGATGCTGTGGCTTTCGACCGCGCTGATCGTCGGGTTCGGCGGGCTGACCATCGTGCTCGGCGACCCGTTTTACATCCAGCTCAAGCCTACCGCGATCTACCTACTGTTCGGGACCGTCCTGCTAGTCGGTTTCTGGCGCGGCAAGGCGCTGCTCAAGGTGCTCCTCGAAGCCGCGTTCGAAGGACTCAGCGATGCGGGGTGGCTCAAGCTCTCGCGCAACTGGGGCGTGTTCTTTTTCGTGCTTGCCGCGCTCAACGAGCTACTGCGCTATCGCTACAATATGCAGAACGGCCAGTTCGACACTTGGATCGCGGCCAAGCTGTGGGTGTTCCTACCGCTGACCTTCCTGTTCACCTTCGTGCAAATCCCCATGCTGCTGCGCCACGGCATGGCCGACGACGAGAAGTCCGAGGTGGTGGAAAACCCGCCGCACGAGTAGTAAAAGGTGTGACATCCGCGGGCGGAGCGGCGATAACCGCGGCACATCCGCTTCAAACCATCGGGGGCAAGCCATGGCCAAGTTTTTCGGAAACCTTCACCTCGTGCTCGTCGTCGGGCTGGTCGCGGCGATTGCGGTGATGATGGCCTTCACCGGGTGGACCGACGAAGGCGCGCGCGAGGTTACCAACGACGTGACCCGCTGGCTCCACAGCTTCTTCGGCATCCTGTGGATCGGGCTGCTTTATTATCTTAACTTCGTCCAGGTGCCGACCATGCCGGCGATCCCCGCCGAGCAGAAACCGGCGATCATCGGGCACATCGCGCCGCGGGTGTTCTTCTTCTTCCGCTGGTCCGCGCTGCTCACCGTGGGGTTCGGGCTGATCATCGCGATCCACGCCGGCTACGCGGCCGATGCGCTGCTCTTCCGCGGCGAGGAAGGTGTGCCTTTCGGATCGAACGGCAAGAATTTGATCGGCCTTGGCATGTGGCTGGCGCTGATCATGGCGTTCAATGTGTGGTTCATCATCTGGCCGGCGCAGAAGAAAATTCTCGGCATCGTCGACGCGAGCGCCGAGGAGAAAGCCGCGGCCGCGCCGCGCGCGCTCGCCGCGAGCCGCACCAACCTGCTGCTCTCGCTGCCGATGCTCTACTGCATGGTCAGCGCCAACCTGGGCTGAGGAACCGCCGAGGGCTCAGTCCTCGATCAGGTCCTGCAGCCGGGTCATCAGCTTCTGGATGTTCATCGCCGCGTCGGTGAAGGTCTCGACGTCGTCGCGCTTGTTGTTGGCGCGGGCTTCCTTGGCCGCCTCCACATAGCCTTCCTGGTCGGCTTCGAGCGCATCGACGAGCATCCCGATCTCGTCTTCGGTCAGCGGCACATTGAACGACTTGGACATTTCGACTCCTAGATTTCGACTTGGCTACCGAGCTCGACCACTCGGTTGGTTGGCAGGCGGAAAAACTCCATCGCACTGGCGGCGTTGCGCAGCATCCACGCGAACAGCTTTTCACGCCATAGCGCCATCCCCGGCTTGGCCGAGGCGATTAGCGTCTGGCGGCTGAGGAAGAAGCTGGTCTTCATCATCTCGAACGGCGCGCCGCACATTTTGACCCGCTTGAGCGAGGCCGGAACGTCGGTCTCCTCGAGGAAGCCGAACTTCATCGTCAGCCGGTAGAACCCCTGGCCGAGGTCCTTGACCACGAAGCGGTTTTCCTCGTCGACGAAGGGCACGTCCTGGATCGCGATGGTCAGGACCACCACGCGTTCGTGGAGCACCTTGTTGTGCTTGATGTTGTGGAGCAGCGCCGAAGGCACCCCGGCGGCGGACGAGGCCATGAAGATCGCCGTCCCTGGCACCCGCGCCGCGCTCGAATGCGCACTCTTGGCGAAAATTTCGATCGGGATCGAGCCTTCGGCCATATTGGCGCGCATCAACGAGCGCCCGCGCGACCACGAGGTCAGCAGGGTGAAGATCGCCAGCCCCATCGCCAGCGGCACCCAGCCGCCGTCGGGCACCTTGATCAGGTTGGCCCCGAGGTAGGCGACGTCGACCACGATGAACACCGCGACCAGCGGCAGCGCCTTCCACACCGGCCAGCGCCACAGCGAGATCAGCACCGCGCCGAGCAGCACCGTGTCGATGAACATCGCGCCGGTCACCGCGATGCCATAGGCCGCGGCGAGCTTGCTCGACGAGCCGAAGAACAGCACCAGCGCGAGGACCATGATCATCAGCCCCCAGTTGATCACCGGGATGTAGATCTGCCCCGCGGCGGCGGCGCTGGTGTGCTTGATTTGCATCCGCGGCATAAAGCCGAGCTGGATCGCCTGCTGGGTCAGGCTGAACGCGCCCGAGATCACCGCCTGACTGGCGATGATCGTGGCGAGCAGCGCGAGCACCACCACCGGGACCCGCACCGCATCGGGGATCATCAGGAAGAACGGGTCCTTGATCAGCCCGGCGGCGGTTGCCGGATCGGTTTGCGAGAGGACCATCGCCCCCTGGCCCATGTAGTTGAGCATCAGCGCGGGCAGCACGAAGGTCATCCAGCTGACCCCGATCGGCTTGCGCCCGAAGTGGCCCATGTCGGCATAGAGCGCCTCGGCCCCGGTCACCGCGAGCACCACAGAGCCCATCGCGACGAAGGCGCGGAAGCCGTCGGTGACGAAGAACTTGGCGGCGTTGAGCGGGTTGATCGTCTCGAGCACGATCTGCGGCATGTCCGCCAAGTGCATCAGCCCGAGCGCGGAAAGGACCAGGAAGTAAGCGATCATGATCGGGCCGAACAGCTTGCCGACCCGGTCGGTCCCGCGCGACTGGATCGCGAACAGCCCGAACAGGATGACCACCGCGATCGGCACGATCCAGCGCTTGAACCCGGGATCGACATATTGCAGGCCTTCGGTCGCCGAGAGCACCGACATCGCCGGCGTAATCATCGAATCGCCGTAGAACAGCGCGGTCGCGAACACCCCCAGGAGGATGAACGGCCCGGTCCACTTCTTGCCTTCGGACTTGCGGTTGATCAGCGCGAGCAGCGCCAGGCTGCCGCCCTCGCCCTTATTGTCGGCCTTCATGATCGTCAGCACGTATTTGAACGTGACCACGATCATCATCGACCAGAACACCAGGCTGAGCACCCCGTAGATGTGCACCGGATCGACCTGGATCCCGGGCGCGCCGTGGTGCGAGGCGAAGGTTTCGCGGAAGGCGTAAAGCGGGCTGGTGCCGATGTCGCCGAACACCACCCCGATCGCCCCGACCGCGAGCGCGGCGATACCGCCACGCTGGTGGCCGTGCGAATGGTGCGGGACGGGCGTTTGATCGGCGGGCCGATCGCCCGCTGCCGTCTGATCGACCCCTGTGCTCATGCCACTATGCGTCCTCGACGGCCGGTGCCGCGCTTACCACCGCGTTCCGGCGGTCGCAACAGAGGCACAACCGGCGGTCACCGGGTGGGTTCCCCGCCCTGCTCGGCGATGAACCGGTCGAGCTGGGCGAGCCGCTCGACTAGGTCGGCACGCCAGGGGGCGTCGGCGGGGGTGCGCGCGAGCAGATCGGCCCACAACGCGCGCGCTTCATTCAATCGCCCGCTCTGGGCGAAGGCCAGCCCAAGGAAGAACGGCGGCCCCGGATGATCGGGCGCTACCCGCGCGGCTTCGCGGTAGGCCAGCAGCGCGGCGGGGGAGAGGTTGCCCTCGGCGTGGCCGACCAGCGCGTTGGCCAGCGTCAGCCAGGCCTCGCCGTCGTTCGGGTTGCGCTGGACCGCACCGCGCAGAACGCCCGCGGCGGTGCCATACTGGCCGTTGCGGAGCATCCCCTCGGCGACGATCATCAGGTTGCTGCCGGGCGCGCTCGAATCCGCCAGCGTCTGCCGCGCCGCGACCAGTCCTTCGCCGCTGCGCGTCGCCGCTACCGCCGTTTTGGACGCACCGGGTTGGTCGGGCGAGCCCTGCAGCGCATATCCGGCGATCCCCAGCAGCAGCGCCGCGCCGAGCGCTTCCCACCCGCGGCGGGGGAGCTTGAGCACAAAGGCCGCAAGCACGAAGGCGGCGAGCGCAAGCCCAGCGGCGAGAACCCAGCCGGTCACTTCGCACCTCCGCCGAAGCGGCGGCGCAACAGGAAGACAGCCGCCAGCAGGATCAGCAGCGGCGCGGCAAACAGCGGCCAGGTGAGCCCGCTCACCCGCGGGGCATAGCTGACGTAGTCGCCATAGCGCTCGACCAGCCAGGCGCGGATCGCTTCGGGATCCTCGCCCGCGGCGATCCGCTGGCGGACCTGGCTGCGCATGTCGCCCGCCATCGGCGCGTCCGAATCGGCGATCGACTGCGACTGACACTTGAGGCAGCGCAGCGTTTCCATCAGCTCCTGCGCCTTGGCCTCGAGCGCGGGATCGTCGAGCTGGCGATAGGCGTAGGGTGCGGGCGGCAGGGTGTCCTGCGCCGCGAGCGGCCCGGCCAAAAGCAAGGCAAGCAGGGCCAGGGCAAGCCTCATCGAGCCGCCTCCCCGAGCTTTGCCAGCAGCATCGGGACATGCTCGGGCCGAACCTCGCCGATGAGCTGGTGGCGGATCACGCCTTTGCCATCGACCACAAAGGTTTCGGGGACGCCGGAAGAACCGATCGACACCTGCAGCTTGCTCAGGTCGTCGCGGCCGATGCGGGTGAAGGGATTGCCGTAAGCGGCGAGGAATGCGGCGGTGTCTTCGGGCCGGTCGCGGATCGCCACTCCGACGATCTCGACCCCGCTGCGCGCGAGCCGGTCGAGCTGCGGCGCTTCGACCCGGCACGGCGGACACCAGCTGGCGAAGACGTTGAGCAGCTTGGGCCTGCCGTCGGCGAGGTTCGCGCTCGACAACCCTGGGCGACCCGCGACCGAGGGAGGCAGATCGAACGCGGGGATCGGCTTGCCCACCATCGCGCTCGCGACATTGGTGTCCTTGGGCCAATAGAGCCCTGCCACGACCAGCGCGACGAACACCGCGAACAGCGCCAGCGGCACCCACAAGGCCCAGCGCACCTTCACCGCCGGTGCACCTTGCGCGAGGCGATCTTGTCGCGCGCAACCAGCCGGCGGACGTCGCTGATCACCCGCCCGATCAGCGCCAGCAGCCCGCCCAGCGCGATCAGGATCCCGCCGTACCAGATCATCGGCACGAACGGCTTCCACCACAGCCGAAGCTGCCAGCGGTTCCCTTCGGCCTCGCCGCCCAGCACCGCGTAGAGCTGGCCGTTCCAGCGCGTGAGCAGCGCGCTTTCGCTGGTCTGTTGTGGCGGGGTCCAGAAGCTGCGCGCCTGGGGGTGAACGACGCTGGCATCCGCACCGTCGTAGCTCGCCGCCAGCGTCGCCTCGAGCGCGGTCCAGTTCGGCCCGGCGACCGGCTCGACGCTGCGCAGCGCCACTTGCCACGGCCCGACCGCGACCCGCTCTCCTACCCGAGCCGCGACCAGCTTCTCGGTCGAAAAGGCGCTGTCGCTGGCGATGCCAAACAGCGCGACGGCGATCCCGAAGTGCGCCGTTACCATCCCCCACAGCGGCAGCGTCACCCGGCGCAGCGCGCGCCCGCGCAGCGGCAGCAAGCTCGCGGCGGCGAGGCCGAGTGCGAGCGCGATGCCGAGCAGCGGCAGCAAGCCCAGCCCCCACGCCGCCATCAGCACAGCGGTTCCCAGCACGAGCAGCGCCGGGACGATCAGCCTGCTCCGCACCCGACTTAGGCTGTCACGCCGCCAGCGCAGCAGCGGCCCGACCGCCATCACCAGGAGCATCGGCAGCACGAAAACCGCGGTCGCCGGATTGAAATAGGGCGGGCCGACCGAAACCTTGCTCCCCAGCGCCTCGGCCAGCAGCGGATAAAGCGTGCCGATTAGCACGATCCCGAGCGTGCCGGTCAGCGCCACGTTGTTGATCACCAACGCGCCCTCGCGGCTGATCAACGCAAACCGCTCGCCCTCGCTCACACTTCCCGCGCGCAGGCCGAACAGGAGCAGCGCCCCGCCGATGTAAATCGCCAGCAGCACCAGGATGAACGCGCCGCGTTCGGGATCGACCGCAAAGGCGTGGACGCTGGTGAGGATGCCCGAGCGCACGAGGAACGTGCCGACCATCGACATCGAAAACGCAACCACCCCGAGCATCACCGTCCACGCCCTGAGCGCATCGCGCGCGGCAAGCACCGAGACCGAATGGAGCAGCGCGGTCGCCGCCAGCCACGGCATGAGGCTGGCGTTCTCGACCGGATCCCAGAACCACCAGCCGCCCCAGCCGAGCTCGTAATAGGCCCAATATGAGCCTGCGGTGATCCCGAGGGTAAGGAATATCCACGCCCCCAGCACCCAGGGCCGCATCGCCCGGGCGAAGGCCGGACCGACCTGGCGCGTGACCAGCGCGCCGACCGCGAAACTGAACGCCACCGACAGCCCGACATAGCCGAGGTAAAGCGTCGGCGGATGGAAGGCGAGGCCGGGGTCCTGGAGCAGTGGATTGAGCCCATTGCCCTCGATCGGAACCGGACTGAGCCGCTCGAACGGATTCGAGGAGAGCAGCAGGAAAGCGTAGAACCCGAGGCTGACAAAAGCCTGGCCCGCAAGCGTCGCGAGCATGGCCGGCTCGGGCAGCCGCCGCTCGACCAGCGCGACGATGCTACCGGCGAGCCCCATCACCGTCACCCACAGCAGCATCGAGCCTTCGTGGTTCCCCCATGCGCCGGCGAACTTGTACATCAGCGGCTTCAGCGAATGCGAATTGGTCGCGACCAGCTTGACCGAAAGATCGGTGACGCAGAACAGCCAGATCAGCGCAGCGAACGACACCGCCGCGAGGAGTCCCTGGACCACCGCGACCGGCCGCACCAGTTCGCCCAGCCCTGCACCGCGCCCGGTCAAGGCCAGGCTGCCGGCGACCAGCTGCAGCCCCGCCAGCGCGGCGGCCAGCCACAAGGCGGCGAGGCCGAATTCGGCGATCACTTGGTTTCCGCCACCGTCTGCCTGGCCTGCGCCGCGGTCATGTCCTGCATCTCGCGGGGCACGTATTTCTCGTCGTGCTTGGCGAGCAGCTCGTCGGCGACGAACGTGCCGTCGCGCCCCATTCGCCCCTGTGCCACCGCTCCCGAACCTTCGACGAACAGCGCCGGGGCGATCCCCTTGAAGCGCACGGGCACCCGCGCCTTGCCGTCGCCGACGACGAAACGAATCGTCACCCCGTCGGGGTCGGCCTTGATCGAACCGGCTTCGACCATCCCGCCGAGCCGCACCGAACGGCCATCCGACGGCGGTTTGGCGACGATTTCGCTCGGCACATAGAAGAACGAGGCCTGGCTGCGCAGCCCCCAGGCCGCGAGCAGCGTTGCGCCGACCAGGGCCGTCAGCGCGAACCCCGCCAGGACCAGCCGCTGGTGCTTGGGCTTGAGCGCGGTCACTGCGCGCGCGTCTCGTCGCGGCGGGCTTCGGCGCGGCGCATCGCCAGCCACGACCAGCCGACCAGCGCGAGCGTGCCTAGTGCAGCGAGAGTATAAGCGACGGCGACGAAGGCCGCGGGGTTCAGGCTCTCACGCATCGACCGCCTCCATCGCCCGGCGACGAAGGCGCGCTTCGGTCTGCGCCTCGGCGAGCAGCGCGCGCATCCGCATCAGCACCACCGCGCCGAACAGCAGCGAAAAGCCGATGGTCGCGGCGAGCAGCCCGGTGAGGAACGCGGGATCGATGGCGGATTTGCCCAGGGTGATACTCGGCGGCTGGTGGAGGCTGTTCCACCACACCACCGAGCGGTTGATGATCGGCACGTTGATCGCGCCGACCAGCCCGAAGATCGCCGCCACGCGGGTGTTGCCGCTATCGCGCTGCGCAGCTCCTGCCAGCGCGATGTAGCCGAAATAGAGGAACAGCAGCACCAGCATCGAAGTCAGCCGCCCGTCCCACACCCACCATGTCCCCCACGCCGGACGCCCCCATAGCGATCCCGAGGCGAGACACAGCCCGGTGAAAAATGCGCCCGGCACGGCAATCGCGCGCGCCGCGAGCGTCGCCAGCGGATGGTGCCAGACGATCTCGACCAGGCTGGCGATGGCGAGCGCGGTCCATCCCCCCATCCCCAGCCAGGCGGCGGGGACGTGGACGAACAGGATCTTCACGCTCTCGCCCTGCAGCCGCTCGGCCGGGGCGGCGAAATAGCCCCAGGCCAGCGCGCCTCCGGTCAGCGCCAGGCCGCTTAGCAGCAGCACCGGGGTGAGCCAGCGCGCGAGACGCAGGAACCGGGCGGGATTGGCGAAACCGTGCATGGATGACGCCGCTTTGGCAGGGTGGCCGGGGCCGGGCAAGCGCGCTTTCGCCCGAAGCCTCCGGTCGTCAGCGCCCGATCAGCCGCTGCGCCATCGCGTCGGCGACCTGGTCGGGCGAGGCTCCGCTGGCATCGCTTTCGCGCCATATCGCGGCAAGCCGATCGGGGATTTGCTCGAGCCGCCGGTGGACCTCGTCGATCCCGCACGGATCGCCGCTTTCGCGCGCGAGGTATTCGAGCGCGACCGCGATGATCCCGCCGGCGTTGATCACGTAGTCGGGCGCGTAGAGCACGCCTTTTCCGGCGAGCAGGGGGCCATGCTCGGGCCGGGCAAGCTGGTTGTTCGCGCCGCCGGCGACGATCGGAGCGCGCAGGCTCGCGATGCTGGCGTCGTCGAGGATCGCGCCGAGCGCGTTGGGGCTGAACACGTCGCATTCGACGCCCATGATCGCCTCTGCGGCCACCGCTTCGCCCCCCAGTTCGTTCGCGAGTGCAGCGGCCCGGCCGGAATTGACATCGGCCATGGTCAGCCGCGCGCCGTCGGCTGCGAGCAGCCGGGCGAGCCCGCCGCCGACCGAGCCTACGCCCTGGATGGCGACGTGGACCCCTTCGACGCTGTCCTGGTCGAGCTTGTGCGCCACCGCAGCCTTGACCCCGTAGTAAATCCCGCGCGCGGTGAACGGCCCGGGATCGCCGCCGGCGCTGTCGCCATCGGTGGCGGGAAGTCCGGTGACGTGGCGGGTGCGCCCGGCGATCGCGACCATGTCGGCCTCGCTCATCCCGACGTCCTCGGCGGTGACATAGCGCCCGCCGAGCGCGTCGATGGCGTCACCGAAAGCGGCGAGCATCTCGGGGGTCTTGGTGCGGTTGGCGTCGGCGAGAATGACCGCCTTGCCCCCGCCCATCGGAAGCCCGGCCATAGCGTTCTTGTAGCTCATCCCGCGCGACAGGCGCAGCGCATCGCGCACCGCCTGGCGGCCGTCGGCATAGTGCCAGAAGCGGGTGCCCCCCGCACCGGGGCCGAGGTGGGTCGAATGCAGCGCGACGATCGCGGTCAGCCCGCTGGCGCGGTCGCGGACCACGTGAACGCATTCGTGATCGTCGAAATCGGGCTCTTCCCAGAACGCTGGCACGCTGAACTCTCCTGAGCGGGACGCGTGCAAAACCTGACGACTGGGGCGACCGAGGGGTCTCGAACCCCCGACCTCCGGTACCACAAACCGGCGCTCTAACCAACTGAGCTACGGTCGCCATAGTCGCGCGCGCATCGGACCTGCGCGCTGTTAGGGAGCGTCAAAGTGCACCGCAAGCGGCGTTTCGA
>JBOHIC010000108.1:0-16057 GCA_050725835.1 Novosphingobium sp. | reverse complement strand
CCGATGTGACGGCGCACGAGCGCCTTGATCCAGCCCGAGCGATCGGTCGATCGCTCAGACGCGCGGTGCGCGATCACGGCATTCTCGACATCGGTGAAGCGCAGCGAAACCCGGTTGATGGCCGCGCCCTCGGGCCGCTCGATGTGCGGGACATCCGCGTTTTTGCGCACGGCCTGTTCGATCATCTCCCGCAGAAGCGCGCTCCGGCCGCCGCGACCGACCGCGAATGCGTCGAACGCAGCAAGGGTCTCGGCGTCCACCCGCGCGCTCAGCATCGCCATTTTCGGACGGGGGTTTGTTGGCAAGGATGCGTTCTCCAATGGGAATCATTGGATAACGTAATACAAAAGACGCCGCAAAGCATATCCTGCAACAATACGACAAATCCCCATAACCCCTTCCAACTACGATCGAGCGCCGGGCGTAACGGGGCAAACGCCCGGCTTTGCTGTTTTCAAGCGCGTGATCGATAGAGAGCCGGTCTATCGATCAGCTTGAACAGCAAGGGAGGGTTGGCCAGCTCCACCTGTGGCGGAATGAGCGGCCCCGAGGGCCGCGCGGCAGGACACATGGCTAGCTTGGCTCTACGAGGGAATAGCTTGTGCTGCGCCCCCGACCTTCATCTCTAGCGAGCGCTCCAAGCCTCAGTAGCCCCTCGATGTCGCGCAGCGCGGTATCCTGCGAGCACTTTTCGATCTTCGCCCATTTCGACGACGTGAGCTTTCCGTAGAAGCCGTTAAGCAAGCGGTTGACCATATCGCGCTGCCGGTCATTGAGCTGGGCATCGGAATGGACTTCCCAAAACCGGGCCTTGTGAAGCACTGATGCAAGGATCGTCTCGGCACCGTCGATTGCGCGATCGAGGCAATCGAGGAACCATATCAGCCAGCGCGTGATGTCGAGGTCGCCCTTCAAAGCCAAGCGATTCCATGCGGCCGACCAGCCGACCCTGCCGATGGCGGACGGCTGCAAGCCGCTCGCCGAGCGCCACGGATCGCCAATGAAAGGCTGGCCAATCGTCATGTTGATATATGAAAGCCATGATCTCCGCACCTTATGCGGAGAATATAGACATTATTCGCCGCGTTCGGCAAGCGTATTCTCCGCATCGTTTGCGGAGAATACGCGGTCTATTCACCGCATGAGAAAGAATGGCGGCCGCGTGGTGCAGGCACAACGCGCCGCTGGTTTGAGGCGATGGCCGCATTCCGAACGGAATGACAAGTGGCCAGCATGACAAGCCCGATGGCTGTCATTTCGCGCAGCGGAGCGCGGGACGTGCGACCCCAGGCGATCCGCTGATGCAGGCTCCTGTCCCCCGTGCGGTGGACTTTTCAGAGCCTGTTATCTTGAATGGTGCGGGCGGTGGGAATCGAACCCACACTCCTTGCGGAACGGGATTTTGAGTTTGGCGAGACTACCACAATAAAGCTCGGAATTCTACGGTTTAAATGGTGGAATGAAACGTTCGTGACCGAGTTATCCAGCTTTCCAGCACAATGTGTAGGCTTTTGTGTCAGTCGATATAGCACTGTTCAACGGCCCTTGTCGCCACCCCTCTAGATCGCCAGCGGCGAAGGGGAGGGCACTTCGGAAAGACGCGAACATGGGGGCGCTTGAGGCTCGGCGCACCTTAATCCCATTTTCGCTTGGCCGGTTTCGTCATCGAGAAGCACCAGCGGTGCATGACGAAACGCGACGCAAACGCCAGCGCAAGGGCATCGGCCATCGAACTCGATGGCTTTTTCGATGCGCGCTAACGTTTGAAGCGGGACGGTTTCACCGGCTGTTTTGCTTTGATCGACTGCACGGCTTTTGCCTTCGCTTCCAATGCGTCGATGTCGGCATCCATCTCGACATGCATGGCGTCCCATCCGCCGATCCCTACCAGCACGCGGTCGGCATGTTTGATGATGTTCACATGGCCATAATGCTGCTCGATCATCTTGACGGACGTGCCCATTTGCTGCGCCAGGATATAGACATCGACGCCTGCCGACAGGCGCAACGTCGCATAGGTATGGCGTAAGCAATAGGTTGTTCTTGGAATACCACTCGGGCCGTCGCGCAGGTTCGCGAATTTGAGCAGCTCTTCGACCGCATCGCGGTAAAGCCATTTCGCGGGCTTGCCGTTGATGATGGTGAATACCCGGTCATCGGGCAGCGTTGATTTGGAGAGCGCGCGGACGCGTTCCAGGTAGACCCCGACGCTCGTTTGCGCGATCAGCTGTCGCGTTTTCCCCTTGCCCTGCACATAAATGACGAGAATCTCGCGACCGTCCTTGTCCTTGGCCGTCGTGATGTCCCGCCAGCGCAGGTTCTTCGCTTCGGGCGGGCGCATCCCCGTATTGCACATGATGAGAATGAAATTGTAGCACATCTGGCGATACCAGATGCCTTGCGTCGTCGTGGCTTCCTTCATCCACTTGCGACCCACGGTATGGAGCTTGCGATATTCCTCCAGCGTAAACTCGTCGCGCCGATTTGTCTTGAGTTTGGGCATGCCCTCGAAGCGATGGCTGGCTGGCACATACCGCTTGCTGACGGCATAATTCATGATGGCGGCAAAGATACTCATCTCGATCCGAATGGTTGAATCGCTGATGATGCCATTGCGGCGACCGACACCGTTCTCGCGCCGCCATAACGGATATTCCGACCAGCGCTCCTGACCGACCAAGTGAATTTGGGTGCTGCCGACATAGGTGCTGAGCGGACCATCGGCCTTATTCTTCACATTCATGGCGCGCCCTTGGCTGACCTCGCCTGCGTTGGCGCGCCGCTGCTGCGCTTCGGCATATTCGGCGCCGACCTGCGAGAAGGGCCGATTGAACACAGGCACATCGTGTTTCACGCGGAAACGGATATCGGCATCCGCGTCCATCGCCCGGTCGCGGGCGGCGTTTCGATCCGACGTACGCAGTGAGATCGTCTTGTAGCGATCCTCGTTCTGGATTCGCACCCGGCAGTAGAAATTGTCATGTCCGACATCCCCGCGCCGGAAGATGATCAGGCCGGACTTTATCTGCTCCTTTTCGGTAATGAACGTCATTTCCCTCTTCCCACTGTGCAGAAACTGTGCAGATTGGCGGCGTAAGTGCTTGATCTACCATAGCTGTGTAGGTTCTGTGTGGGTGGTTGTAGCAAAGAATGTCTAGGTTTCATAGATATTTATGATAATCCCTTCACCCGCTCCAACTTTCTGGAATCGCTGATTTGTCGGGCGCACTGTTCGCGCTGATCGCCTGTGCGCTCGCCGGGATCGGTGCGCGCGACCAGTTGCTGGTCGCCGGATTGGCGGCGCGCAATGGCCAGCATCTCGGACTGCTGTTGGTCGCGCCGATCTCGAGCTTCGCTACCGCCGCCATCGCTGCAGCGGTTGCGCAGGCGGTGCTCCCGCTGCTCGCGACCGATGCACGCCAAATGCTCGCTGCTATCGCGCTAGGGCTGGCGGGGGCCGAGATGGTGCTCGCGCGCCGGGCGAAGCTCGGCGAGGAGCCGACCCGCTCGCTCGGTGCGGCTGGGATCGTGCTGTTCGCGCAGCAGCTCACCGACGCGGCGCGGTTCCTGGTTTTCGCGCTCGCGGTCGGCACCGGCGCGCCGCTCGCGGCGGGCGCGGGCGGGGCGATCGGCGGGGCGGCGGCAGTTGCGGCGGGATGGCTCGCAGGTGAAGACCTGCTCAAACTGCGGCTGACCGCGGCGCGCCGCGCGATCGGCGCGGCGCTGCTGCTCGTCGCCGCCGGACTGGCGCTCGCGGTGCTCAGCCGCTAGCGCCGAGGCCATGGCCGTCACCCTGATCGAGCGCGCCAGCGACACCGAGATCGCCGCATGGCTGGCTGAGCGGCTGGGCCGAGCGCTTGAGGACGCTCGCGGCGAGGTCGCGATCGCCGTCCCCGGCGGCGCGACCCCCTTCCCGATCCTGGCGGCGCTGGCCGCGATGGAGCTGGACTGGTCGCGGATCGCTGTCTGGCCCGGCGACGACCGCATTGTCCCCGAGGACCACCCGGCGAGCAATGTCGGGCGCATCCGGCCGCTGCTCGAGCCGCCGGGAGCAGTTGTCGCGGCGCTGCGCGAACACGCGGTCCCGCCGCATTTCGCCCTGACATGGCTCGGGATGGGCGGCGACGGGCACGTTGCCTCGCTGTTCCCGAACACCGACCCGCGCGCAGACGATCCGCTGCCGCTGCTCCGGCTAACCCCCGAACCGCTACCGCCCGAAGCGCCGTTCGACCGACTCAGTCTGACCATCCCGGCGCTGCTGAACAGCGATGAGTTGCTGTTCGTGATCCGCGGCGCGGAGAAGCGCGCACTGTTCGAAGCGGCGATGCGCGGCGAGCACGATCTGCCGGTGACGCGGTTGCTCGCCGCGGCGACCCAGCCGGTGACGTGCTTCATCTGATCCCCGCGCCCGCGCACCGCGCCGCGTTCCGCCTCGCGCACGCTTTGCGCAAGCTGTGGTGGCGGCTCCGCAAGCCGCACCTCTCGGGCTGCCGAATAATCGCGCGCGATCCCGCCGGGCGGGTCTTGCTGGTGCGCCACAGCTATGGCAGCGGGCACTGGATGCTCCCAGGCGGCGGGCTCAAGCGCGGCGAGGACCCGCTCGCCGCCGCCGCGCGCGAATTCGCCGAGGAAACCGGCTGTGAGCTGGGCGACGCAGGCCGGATTGCGGTGACAACCGAGCCGCTAGCCGGGACGGTTAACACGGTCCACGTAATCGCAGGGACCTGCACCGGCGCCCCGCGCGCCGATGGGCGCGAAATCGTCGAGGCGGAGTTCTTCGCGCCGGGCGACTTGCCCCAATCCTGCGCCCGCGGCCTCCGCGCGGCGCTGCCCGGCTGGCTCACAGCAGCGGAAGCTGCTTCGCCCCAGGAGTGATCGCAGCGGTCTCGGCACGTTCTTCGGCTTCGTCCTCGTCGCCCTCGATCTGCGACAGAGTCAGCCCTAGCAGCCGCACCGGCTGGGCGAGCGGGAGCACTTCGTCGAGCAGTTCGTGGCCGATATGGGCGAAGGCCTTGAAGCTCGCCACCGGCTGGGCGAGCGAGCGGGCGCGGGTAAGCTGGCTGAAATCGGCGTGCTTGAGCTTGAGCGTGATCGTGCGGCCCTTCGTCCCGCTCTTCTCGATCCGCTCCCAGACGATGGCGATGATCCGCTCGAGCGCCTCGCGCAGCGCCGAGCCCGAGGAGATGTCCTTGTCGAAAGTCCGCTCGCCGCCCAAGGACTTGCGCGGGCGGTTGGCCTTGACCCGGCGCAGGTCGATCCCCCGCGCGGCGCGGTAGAGGTATTCGGCCTGGCTGCCGAAGTTGGCGCGCAGGAAGTCGATATCCCTTGCCGCGAGGTCGGCCCCGGTGGCGATGCCGAGCGCGGCCATCTTTTCCGCGCCGCGCGGACCGATCCCGTGGAATCGCGCCACCGGTAGCCCGGCGACGAACTCCGTGCCTTCGCCCGGGCGGATCACGCACAGCCCGTCGGGCTTGTTCTGGTCGCTGGCGAGCTTGGCGAGGAACTTGTTGTAGGAGACCCCGGCGCTGGCGGTGAGCCCGGTCTCCTCCTTGATCCGTGCCCGGATCAGCTCGGCGATGCGCGTGGCCGAGCCGATGCCCCGCGAATCGTCGGTGACGTCGAGGAACGCCTCGTCGAGGCTGAGCGGTTCGACGTGCGGGGTGTAGTCGAGGAAGATCGCGCGGACCTGCTTCGACACCGCCGAATAGATCTCGAAGCGGGGGCGGCGGAAGATCAGGCTCGGGCAGAGCCGCTTGGCGGTGGCCGAGGGCATCGCCGAGCGGCAGCCGAACTTGCGCGCCTCATAAGAGCATGTGGTCAGCACACCGCGCGGGCCGTCGCCGCCGACCGCCACCGGCAGCCCGCGCAGTGAGGGATCGTCGCGCTGTTCGACGCTGGCGTAGAACGCGTCCATGTCGACGTGGATGATCTTGCGCAGCCCGCTGGCGGTGTCGTCGGTTTCGACCGGATCGGGGGCGGGATCGCTCACCTGCGAAGCTTAGCTTTTCCCGCGCTCGGCAAAAAGGGGGTGGCCCCGCACGCCGCGGGTCGGCATGGGGAGCGCGATGTCCGAAAATTCGGCGCCTCCGGCCCCGCAGTTCGCGCTGCGCGAGGGCGAATTCGTCGCGATGATGGCGATGCTCATGGCGCTGCAGGCGCTGTGCATCGACGCGATGCTGCCTGCGCTCGGCCACATCGCGACCGACTTGGGCGAGCACGATCCCAACCGCCGCCAGCTGGTGATCGGGGTGTTCCTGATCGCCGCCGGGGTCTTCGCGCTGCTCCCGGGCGCGCTGGCCGACCGCTTCGGCCGGCGTCCGGTGCTGTTCGCCGGGCTGGGCGTTTACGTGGTGTTCGGGCTGGCCTGCGCGCTGGTGACCGATTTCACCACGCTGCTGGCGATGCGGGTGATGCAGGCGCTGGGCAGCGCGGCTCTGGCGGTGCTGCCCAGCGCGATCATCCGCGACCGCTTCGGCGGCGACCGCATGGCGCGGGCGATGTCGACCATCTCGGTGGTGTTCATGCTCGTGCCGATCCTCGCCCCGGCGCTCGGCCAGGGCGTACTCCTGTTCGCGGGCTGGCGGTGGATCTTCGTCGCCATGGTGGCGATGGCGCTAATCGTCGGGCTGTGGGTCTACTTGCGCCTGCCCGAAACTCTCCACCCCGAGTACCGCCAGCCGATCCGCCCGCTGACGATCGCCCGCAACATGGCCGAAGCCGCGAGCAACCGCGCCGCGATCGGTTATGTCCTGGGCGGCGCGCTGGTGTTCGGCGGGCTGTTCGGCTTCCTTAACTCGTCGCAGCAGCTGCTCGCCGAGCATTTCGGCGCGGGCGAATGGTTCCCGCTGCTGTTCGCGATCGGCGCGGCGAGCATGGCGGTCGCCAGCTTCACCAATTCGCGGATCGTCGAACGCTTCGGCGCGCGGCGGGTGAGCCACACCGCGCTGTTCGCCTTCATCGCGGTGAGCGCGGCGCAGGTCTGGCAATCGTCCCAGCCCAACGAGACGCTGTGGCAATTCATGCCGCTGATGGCCGCGAACATGTGCCTGTGCGGGTTCCTCGGGGCCAATTTCGGCTCGATCGCGATGCAGCCCTTCGCGCGGATCGCGGGCGCGGCGTCGTCGTTCCAGGCGTTCCTCAGGATGGTCGGCTCGGCGGTGCTCGGCGCACTGATCGGGCAGGCCTACGATGGCAGCGCGCGACCGCTCGCACTGGCGCTGCTCGGCGGAGGGTTGGGCGCGCTGGCGCTGGTGCTCTACAGCGAGCGAGGGGTGCTGTTCCGCCGCCTGCTCCCGCCCGGAACGCCGCGCGAGACGACGATCCCGCGCTAGGAAGCGCCGAGCCGCCGCCAGGCCAGCCCGGCGAATTCGCACAGCAGCGGCCGGGTGTCGCGCGGGTCGATGATGTCCTCGACGTTGAAGCGCTCGGCGCTGCGGAAGGGTGACGTGACCTTGGCGAGGCGCGCACGGATCGCTTCCAGTTCCGCCGCCGGGTCGGCCGCCGCCTCGATCTCCGACTTGTAGGCGACTTCCAGGCCGCCGGCGATCGGCAAGGACCCCCAGTCGCCCGAAGGCCAGCAATAGCGATACTGAAACAGGTCGGCATTCGACATCGCGCTGCCGGCGATGCCGTAAGCGCGGCGCAGCACCACCGATGCGAGCGGCACGGTGGCCTTGTAGACCGCGTTCATCGCCTGGACCCCGTAGCGGATCGTCCCCGCCATTTCCGCCTCGCGCCCGATCATGAAGCCGGGGTTGTCGACGAGGTGGACGATCGGCAGGCGGAACAGGTCGGCGAGCTTGACCCAGCGTTCGACCTTCTCGCTGGTCTTGGCGTCCCATGATCCGCCTAAGAAGCTGGGATCGCTCGCCAAAACCATCACCGGCCAGCCGTTGAGCCGGGCAAGCGCGGTGATCGCAGCGCGGCCCCACATCCGCCCGATCTCGAACACGGTGCCGGTATCGAACACCATGTCGAGCGCGCGGCGCATCGAATAGACCTGCCTGGGGTCGCGCGGGACTAGCGAATCAAGGGCTTGATCGCGGCGTTCTACAGGGTCCGAACAGTCGGTTCGGCGGGCCTGCTGGCCGACATACTCGGGCATGAAGGACAGGAAGTGCCGGGCGCGGGCGAAGGCTTCGGCCTCGCTGGCGACTTCGTCGTCGACCACCCCGTTGCGGGTGTGGATTTCACTCCCGCCGAGCTTTTCCTTGGCCTGTTCGTGGTTGGCGGATTCGCCGTCCTTCCATGCCTCGCCGAGCGCATCGACCACGGCGGGACCGGCGGCGAAAATCTGGCTGAGACCCTTGACCATCACCGAATAATGGCTCGCCGCGATCCGCGCCGCGCCGAGCCCAGCGGTCGGCCCGAGCGAGAGCGCGACCACCGGCACCGTCTCGAGGTTCTTCACCACCTCGCCCCACATGTGCACCGCGGGGATATAGGTCGCGCCGATTATCTCGAGCGTCTTGACCGAGCCGCCGCCGCCGGTGCCGTCGATCATGCGGACGATCGGCAGGCGCAGCTCGTGCGCCATCTTCTCGGCCTGCTCCATCTTGCGGCCGATCCCGGCATCGGCCGCGCCGCCGCGAATGGTGAAATCGTCGGCGGTGGCGACGACGGGGCGGCCGTTGATGGTGGCCTTGCCGAACAGGAACGGCGCGGGGGTGATGCCGGTGAGCTCGCCGTCGGCGTCGTAGGCGCCTTTGCCCGCGATCTTGCCGATCTCTCGGAAGCTCCCCGGATCGACCAGCCCCGCGATCCGCGCCCGTGCATCGAGCTTCCCCCGCCCATGCTGCCGCGCGACTTTTTCGGCGCCGCCCATCTGCTCGGCCAAGGCTTCGCGGCGGCGGAGTTCTTCGAGTTCCTTGGCCCAGGTCATGACCGCGCCCTCGGAGCCCACCCTGCTGCGACTAGCTTTCCCGGATCAAGTCCGGGATCGCAAGTCTCGCTGCCCCTCCCCGGCGGGGAGGGGTTGGGGTGGGGGTTCATCCGCTGGCCTCGATCCGGGCGAGCAGCGCCTCGACCTGGACTTGCGCCCCGGGAACCGCACTTAGCTCGGCCACCGTCCCGTCGAATGGCGCGGTCAGCGTGTGCTCCATCTTCATCGCCTCGAGCGTCAGCAGCTTCTGCCCTTTGGTCACGGTATCACCCGCCGCGACTTCGACCGCGATGATCTTGCCCGGCATCGGCGAGAGGATGTCGCCGTCGTGGGCGGAGTGGTGGCCTGAACCGCCCGCTCTAAATTCGGCAACTTCGAAAACGGCCCCTTTTTGGAAAATGAGCGTGCCACTTGAAGCGTACTCAATGTCCAAAAAATGGTCATCGTCCAATAGGCCGGACGTCAGGGTGTGCTCTATCGCCTCACCATTCACTAGCAGTCGCACCTGATCTGACTTTGGCGCGTTCAAACGAAACCCTCGTGTCCCTTCTTTGAACGCGTACTCCTGCCCGTACGCTCCGGAGTAGATGAGTCGCTCGGCAGCCTCATTGAGAGGGAACCGACTCAACTTCGGCTCGCTTGTCAGCTCCTCCGAATTGCGATCGATCGATCCGGTCGACATCTGACCGCTCCGAAACTCTTCCAATCTGCACAGACGCGTCAAGAACCAAGCGTTTGTCTTGACCGGCCACACACGGGTCATCGAGGTAGCTCGATCCAGCTCTTCGATTGCTTCTTCGCGGGTTGCAGCTTTGCAAATGATCTTGGCAATCATCGGATCATAGAACGGGCTTATTTCCGCACCTTGCTCGACACCGGTATCCACGCGCGCGAAGGTCTCGGGAAGTCCAAGGTGCTTCAGCGTGCCTATGCTGGGAAGAAACCCTATTGCGGGATCTTCCGCATACAATCTGGCCTCCATCGCCCAGCCGTCGATGCTCAGCTCATTCTGCCTCAGCGGCAGAGCCTCCCCGCTCGCCACCCGCAGCTGCCACTCCACCAGGTCGACCCCGGTGATCTCCTCGGTCACCGGGTGCTCGACTTGCAGCCGCGTGTTCATTTCCATGAACCAGATGCGGTCGGCGCGCAGGCCTTCCGAGGCGTCGGCGATGAATTCGATCGTCCCCGCGCCGACGTAATCAACCGCCTTGGCCGCCTTGACCGCCGCGGCGCAGATCGCTTCGCGGGTGGTTTCGTCCATTCCCGGCGCGGGGGCTTCCTCGATCACTTTCTGGTGGCGCCGCTGGAGCGAGCAGTCGCGCTCGAACAGGTGGACGACATTGCCGTGGCTGTCGCCGAACACCTGGACCTCGATGTGGCGCGGGCGCTGGATGTATTTCTCGATCAGCACGTGGGCGTTGCCGAACGAGGACGCCGCCTCGCGCTGGCAGCTCGTCAGCGCGTCGGCGAAGTCCTCCACGCGCTCGACCAGCCGCATGCCCTTCCCGCCCCCGCCAGCGACCGCCTTGATCAGCACCGGATAGCCGATCTTGCCGGCTTCCTTGGCAAGATGGGCCGGGTTCTGATTCTCGCCCATATAGCCGGGGGTCACCGGCACCCCGGCCGCCGCCATCAGCGTCTTCGCCGCGTCCTTGAGCCCCATCGCCTCGACGCTCGCGGGACTCGGCCCGACCCAGATCAGCCCCGCGGCGATCACCGCGCGGGCGAAGTCGGCGTTCTCGCTGAGGAAGCCGTAGCCCGGGTGGATCGCTTCCGCTCCGGTGGCCTTCGCGGCGGCGATGATCTTCTCGCCCACCAGGTAGCTTTCGCGCGCCGGGCTCGGCCCGATATGCACCGCCTCGTCGGCCTGGCGGACGTGCAGCGCCTGCGCGTCGGCGTCGGAATAGACCGCCACCGTGCGCACCCCCATCGCCCGCGCGGTGCGGATGATGCGGCAGGCGATTTCGCCGCGGTTGGCGATGAGGAGGGACTGGATCATCGCGCCGGGCTAGGATGCATTCGCCCCCGCCGCAATGCCCCTTGCGCGGGCGCGGCGGCCTGACTAGAGCGGCGCGCAAATCGCGCTTGGCTTATCCCGACGGGACATATCGATGCAGGATCGTTTCAACACCATCGCCGGCTGGACGTTGTTCGCAGGGATCGTCGCGCTCGGCCTGACGAGCCTGTCGGGCCACTATTTCCGCGCCGACAAGCACAACCGACCCGAGAAGATGGGCTTCGCCATCGCCGGGGTGGTCGAAGAGGGCGAAGGCGGCGAGGCGGCGGTGCCGCTCGAAACGCTGCTCGCCTCGGCCGACGCCGCCAAGGGCGAAAAGAGCTTCGCCAAGTGCAAGAGCTGCCACACGATCGCCTCGGGCGGGGCCAACGGCACCGGGCCCAACCTGTTCGGCGTGGCCGGCAAACCGATCGGCAGCCATGCCGCGGGCTTCGCCTATTCGGCCGACCTCAAGGCGCATGGCGGCAACTGGGATTTCGCCACGCTCGACGCCTGGCTCAAGAACCCCAAGGCGGTGGTCCCCAAGACCGCGATGAATTTCCCCGGCCTGCCCGACGCTGCCGAGCGCGCCAACGTGCTCGCCTTCATGAACAGCCAGGGTTCGAACCTGCCTCTCCCCGCCGCCCCTGCTGCAGCGCCCGCCGAAGGTGCGGCTCCGGCCGAAGCGCCCGCCGAACCCGCCAAGAAGTAAGGTAACCTCCCCGGAACGGGGAGGGGGACCGCCGCAGGCGGTGGAGGGGGCTCTCAACACGCGCGGCGTATGAAGGCCAGCCCCCACCGTCAGCCCTGCGGGCTGCCACCTCCCCGATCCGGGGAGGATCGATCGCCCTTGAAGCCCTGCGCGATCACGTACCATTCGGACGAGTCCTTGCGGCTCGCCGGGGGTTTGGCGTGGGCCACCTTGGCGAAATTCCGCTTGAGCAGGGTGAGCAGCGCGGCGTCGGTCCCGCCCGCGAAGACCTTGGCGACGAAGGCCCCGCCCGGGGCGAGGGTGGTAATCGCGAAATCGACCGCGGCCTCGACCAGCCCCATCGTCCTCAGGTGATCGGTCTGCTTGTGGCCGACGGTGTTCGCGGCCATGTCCGAAAGCACCAGGTCGGGCGGCGCGCCAAGCGCGGCGATGAGCGCGTCCGGCGCGGCGTCGGCCATGAAATCCATCTCGAGGATGGTCACCCCCTCGAGCGGCTCGGTCGGCAACAGGTCGATCCCGACTACCGCCGCGCGCGGGTTGCGCTCGCGCACGATCTGGCTCCACCCGCCCGGGGCGATACCGAGGTCGACCACCCGCCGCGCCTTGGCCACCAGCGCATATTTGTCGTCGAGCCCGGCGAGCTTGAACGCGGCGCGGCTGCGATAGCCTGCGGCCCTGGCTTGCTTGACGTAAGGATCGTTGATCTGCCGCGTCAGCCATCGCGCCGAGCTGCTGGTGCGCTTCTTGGCAGTGCGAAGCCGCTCGCCCGGATCGCGGCCAGATCGGCTCATGTCCCGTTCCGCCGCGCCTGCATCAGGGTCGCCCGGTTACGCTCGGCCAGCCCGCCAGCCGCCATCAGGCTGCGCAGGATGCCCTCGCGAATCCCACGGTCGGCCACCCCGAGCCGGTCGGCGGGCCACAGGTCGAGGATCGTCTCGAGGATCGCGCAGCCCGCCACCACCAGGTCGCTGCGCTCGCGCCCGATGCACGGCAGCTCGCGGCGGTCTGCCGGGGTCATGGTCGAAAGTCGCGCGCTGATCCCGCGCATCGCCTCGGCCGGAACGATCAGCCCGTCGACCGCGCGGCGATCGTATTGCGGCAGCTCGAGATGGAGGCTGGCGAGCGTGGTCACCGTGCCGCTGGTGCCGAGCAGCCGCACCGGGACGTCGGCGTGGTCGCGCCGCCGCGCCACGTCGACCCGCTCGGCGAAATCGGCGAAGCTGTCGCGCACCAGCTCGCGCATCCGTCCGTAGCGGTCGGCGCGGGCATCTGGGCAGTCGATCTCCGCGGCGCAGCTCTCGGTCAGCGAGACCACCCCCCACGGCACGCTCTGCCAGTCGCGGATTTCCGGGACCGGGCCGCCGCTTTCGACCAGCACCAGCTCGGTCGAGCCGCCGCCGATGTCGAAGATCATCGCCGGCCCTTCGCCCGCTTCGAGCAGGATGTGGCAGCCGAGCACCGCGAGCCGCGCTTCCTCCTGCGCGGTGATGATGTCGAGCGCGATCCCGGTTTCCTCGCGGACGCGCTCGATGAACTCGGCGCCGTTGCCGGCGCGGCGGCAGGCTTCGGTCGCCACCGAGCGGGCGAGGTGGACGTTGCGGCGGCGCAGCTTGTCGGCGCAAACATGAAGCGCGCCGAGCGCGCGGTCCATCGCCTCGTCGGAGAGCCGCCCGGTCTGCGCCAGCCCTTCGCCGAGCCGCACCACCCGGCTGAACGCGTCGATCACCACGAAACCGTCGTTGGTAGGCCGCGCGATCAGCAGGCGGCAGTTGTTGGTGCCGAGGTCGATCGCGGCGTAGGCCTGCCGCCCCGAGCCGAACGGGGGCGCGCGCCGATGGTCCGTGGGGAGGCCGGAATCGCGGGCGGGAAAGCCGGGCGGGGAGGCCGGATCGGCTCCGGCGCGGTGCGAAGTCTGCTCGCTTCCCCGGCTCGCCAAATGCTCCTCGCGCGGTCCCGGCGGGATGGTTTCCGCCATGGGTTCAACTCTTTATCATTCTCCCGCCACGGCCGGCGGGTACCTGACGACCACCCTACGCCGGGGGGGCGGACGGGGCAACCCCGCGCGGCTTGACGCAATATCCCCCCGCGCCTAGAGGCACCCGCCTGCTGCCCTGTCGTCTAATGGTAAGACTACGGACTCTGACTCCGTCAATCGAGGTTCGAATCCTCGCGGGGCATCCACATTTCAACCCCTTCGCCCTGCCATCCGGCGCTGCCTGCGCCGCACTATCCGCTATCGACGGATTCTGGCACAGCGGCGGGACCGGAAGGACCTTTGATGACCGAAGAACAGGAAAAGCGGCTCCATCGCCGGCGCTTCTACAAGGCCGAGCAGGACGCCGGCTTCGCCGAATCGCAGCCGCACACCACGCCGCAGACGCAGGACCCGGCCTATCGCCTGGCCTACCGCGACACCGACTTCCTGCTCCGCGAGGAGCTGCGCCCGGTGCGCTTCCAGCTCGAGCTGCTGAAGTGCGAGATGCTGCTCGACGAGGCGAAGATCGGCTCGACCCTGGTGTGTTACGGCTCGGCGCGGATTCCCGCTCCCGAGGCGGTCGAGGCGGCGATGAACACCGCCACCACGCCCGAGCGCAAGGCGGTGGTCGAGCGGCTGGTGGCCAAGTCGAAATACTACGAGGAAGCCTACAAGCTCGCCCAGATCGCGAGCAACTGCGCGATCGTCGAGAAGGGCATGCGCCAGTTCGTGATCTGCTCGGGCGGGGGCCCATCGATCATGGAAGCCGCCAACCGCGGGGCGACCGAGGCCGGGGCGGAATCGATCGGGCTCAACATCGTCCTCCCCCACGAGCAGGCGCCCAACGGCTACGTCACTCCGCACCTCTCGTTCCAGTTCCACTATTTCGCGCTGAGGAAAATGCACTTCCTGCTTCGCGCCAAGGCGGTGGCGGTGTTCCCCGGCGGGTTCGGCACGCTCGACGAGTTCATGGAGCTGCTCACGCTGATCCAGACCGGCAAGATGAAGCCGATCCCGATCCTGCTGTTCGGCAAGGAATTCTGGGACCGGGTGATCAACTTCCAGGCGCTCGCCGAGGAAGGCGTGATCAACTTCGAGGACCTCGAGCTGTTCCACTGGGTCGAGACCGCCGAAGACGCTTGGGCCAAGATCGTCGAGTTCTACGACCTCGAAGCCTGAGCGTGACCGAGCGGGCCGGACCCGGCGCCGAAGCCGGGTGCGGCGAGCAGGGTCTGGCGGACGAATATCCGGCCACGGTCGATCGCTTCTTCGAGCGCCAGACCCGCGCCTAGTCCGATGGCGATCGCGCTGGCCAGAGTGCAACCGGTGCCGTGGGTGTGGCGGCTGTCGATCCGCGCATCTACCCAGCGGGCGACTTCGCCGTCGCGGGTGATCAGCCGATCGACAACGGTGTCGCCGTCGCCATGGCCGCCCTTGACCAACATGGCTGCGGCCTTTTCGAGCACAGCCGCAACTCCGCCCAGCGCTTCGAGTTCGGGCAGATTGGGCGTGATCAGCGTTGAAAGCGTCATGAGACGGTCGAACGCCTTGACCGTCACGGCATCGGCGAGCGCAGCGCCGCTGGTCGCGACCATGACCGGATCGAAAACGATCGGCACCGATAGGGTCTCAAGCCGGTCCGCCACGACTTCGGCGATTTCGGCCGAGCCGAGCATTCCGATCTTGACCGCATCGACGCCGATGTCGCTCACGCAGGCGTCGATCTGCGCGGCGACCAGCGCGGGCGACAGCACCTCGATCGCGCTCACGCCCAGCGTGTTCTGCGCAGTCACCGCGGTGATCGCAGTCATCGCGTAGCCGCCGAGCATCGTGATCGTCTTGATGTCGGCCTGGATGCCCGCACCGCCCGAGCTGTCCGACCCGGCAATGGCGAGAATGCGCGGCGGGGTCATAGCGGCCCGCCGACCTCACTCCCCTCCCCGGCGGGGAGGGGCTGGGGGTGGGGGAACCGCGCCGGCGTCGAACCCCCACCCCAACCCCTCCCCGCCGGGGAGGGGCTAGCGGAGCCGAGCTGGCTCACCCTCTGAACTTCCGCACGGTCGAGGGCGGATACTTCTCCTGCAGCGCCTTGGCCCGCGCCGGGCGGTCCATCAGTTCGCCGCCGCAGTTGGGGCAGCGGTCGTCGAGCGCCTCGGCGCAGGTCGCACAGAAGGTGCACTCGAAGCTGCAGATGAAGGCACCGGGCGCTTCGGCCGGGAGATCGGCGCCGCAGCTTTCGCAATCGGGGCGCATCTCAAGCACCAGCTGCCTCCTGCACCGCCTCGCAGATTGCCGCGACCGTGGCTTCGACCTGCGCGCCGTCGTCGCCCTCGGCCATCACCCGGATCACCGGCTCGGTCCCCGAAGGGCGGATCACCAGCCGGCCCTTGCCGGCGAGTGCGGCTTCGGCCTCGGCAATCACGGCTTTGACGCGATCGTTCTCGAGCGGTTTACCGCCCGCGAACCGCACATTCCGCAGCAACTGCGGCACAG
>JBOHIC010000107.1:0-2049 GCA_050725835.1 Novosphingobium sp. | reverse complement strand
GCCGGGCACATGCTCTACATCGTCAACGAGGACGCCCCCGGCTTCATCGGCCGGATCGGGACGCTGCTCGGTGAGAACGCGATCAACATCGGCACCTTCAACCTCGGCCGCCGCGAGGCCGGGGGCGAGGCGGTGCTGCTGCTCTCGGTCGACAGCCCGGTCGAGACGAGTGTCCTCGACGAGGCGCGGCAGGTGCCGGGGGTCAAGCGGGTGATGGCGCTGGCGTTCTAGCTTGGCTAGGGGGGCACGATGGAGGACACCGACCGCGATCTGCTCCCCGAGGGGCTCGAAGACCGGCTGCCGCAAGGCGCGGCTGCGGCGGCGCGGGTCACGCGCAGCGTGCTCGATGTGCTCGACGGCCACGGTTACGACCGGGTCCAGCCGCCGAGCATCGAGTTCGAGAAGTCGATGGCCAGCCGCATGGCCGGGGTCCAGCCGCGGCGGATGTTCCGCTTCGTCGATCCGGCGAGCCTGCGGACGCTGGCGTTGCGCAGCGACATCACCGTCCAGGTCGGGCGGATCGCCGCGACCTCGCTGGCGGGCGCGCCGCGGCCGCTTCGGCTGTGCTACGCGGGGCAGGTGGTGACGATCAAGGGCGACGGACTCGATCCTACGCGCGAACGGCTCCAGCTGGGGGCCGAGTTGATCGGTAATGACAGCGTGGCGGCGGCGGGGGAAATCGTCGCGGTCGCACTCGAAGCGCTGGCGGCGGCAGGGGCGAGCGGGCTGTCGGTCGATTTCACCCTACCCGATCTGGTCGATACGCTGGCTGAGAAGGCGCTCCCACTCGAACCAGACCAAATCGAAGCGGTGCGGCGCGAGCTCGACGCCAAGGACGCCGGCGGGCTGGTGAGCGCCGGGGGCGCGGACTATTTGCCGCTACTCACTGCGATCGGCCCGTTCGATGCGGCGATCGAGCGTCTTGCGGCGATCGACGCGGGCGGAGCGCTTACCAGCCGCATCGCCGGGCTGCGCGAGATCGCGGCGCGGGTGGGCGGCATGGCGCGGCTTACGCTCGATCCCAGCGAGCGCCACGGCTTCGAATACCAGTCATGGTTCGGCTTCTCGATCTATGCCGAGGGCGTGCCCGGTACGCTCGGTCGCGGCGGGACTTACCGCATCCTCGGCGGCGACCAAGGCGAGGTCGCGACCGGGTTCTCGCTCTACCCCGATCACCTCATCGACAGCCTCGCAGAAGGCGAGAGCCTGCGCGACGCGCTGTTCCTCCCCCTCGGCCACGACCCCGAGCACGCCGCCCGCCTCCGCGCGATCGGCTGGCGCACGGTCGCGGCGCTGGGCGAAAACGATGACGGTGCGGCGGGCTGCACCCACCGGCTGGAAAGCGGTGAGGCGGTGAGGCTGTAGAGCTTGCAGCCGACCTGGAATGCGTTACCCTTCAGGTCCTTAAGGGGACCCGAGATGAAATATTGGACCAGCGCGATCATTGCCGCCGGGTTCGCCTCGCTGGCGTCACCGAGCATGGCCAGCGTGGACCATGCCAAGATCCGTGCGGCCTGTTCGGGCGAGATCGATCGAGCGGCTGTTTCGGCTGATTTCGCGGATACGAATCGCCAAGTACTCTCCGAATTTGTCAACGACATGATCGATGGATTGTCCGGCCAGCTCAAATCGGAGCTGCGCCGCGACCTGAGCGAGGTTCCGAGGGGACGGGATCCAGCATACGACCTGTTTACTTGCATCGGGACTAACGTGCTGGCCGCGCGCGCCGGCGAGGCCGAGAATTCGGGCAAGTCCAACTACGAATATGCATCGGCGACGGGGGACGACGAAGCCACGGACGCAGCGGCAGTAGCCGCGGACGCAGCAGCAGCGGCTGGCGACTATGCGCCTGCGACGGATGTGGACGAGGCTACCGCCGCCGAAGCGGCGGAGGCGGCGGGTGGAGAAACCCCACTTGGCTTGGAGGGGACATCGCCGGCAGCTCGCGACGCCCAACCCGAGCGCTACTGGCTGAAGGGCAGATACGTAGAGACTTTCGCTTGCGGCGATTTTTGTCCGGCAGGGCGCGGGGTGACGGTCGTCGTGAAT
>JBOHIC010000106.1:0-4508 GCA_050725835.1 Novosphingobium sp. | reverse complement strand
CTGGTCGCGGTCTATCCGGGGACCGACGCCAAGCTCAAGCCGATGCTGCTGCTCGCGCACATCGACGTGGTCGAGGCGCGGCGCGAGGACTGGACCCGCGATCCTTTCACGCTGATCGAGGAAGACGGCTATTTCTACGCCCGCGGCACGGCCGACGACAAGAGTCAGGCGGCGATCTGGACCGACACGCTGGTCCGTTTCGCCAAGGCCGGATACAAGCCCAAGCGCACGATCAAGATGGCGCTGACGTGCGGCGAGGAAACCTCGGGAGCGTTCAACGGGGCGGAATGGCTTGCCAAGGAAAAGCGCGACCTGATCGACGCGGCCTATGCGCTCAACGAGGGCGGGGGCGGGCGCTCCGATGGAAAAGGCAACCTCCAGGTCCAGTCGATCCTAGTCGGCGAGAAGGCTTACCAGGACTTCACCCTGACCACGACCAATCCCGGCGGCCACTCGTCGCAGCCGGTGCGCGACAATGCGATCTACGTTATGACCGACGCGCTCGGCAAAATCCGCGATCACGAATTCGCGCTCGAGTTCAACGACACCACCCGCGCCTTTTTCACCAAGGCCGGGGCGCTGCGCAAGGACGCGACCGGCCCGGCGATGATCGCACTCGCCGCCAATCCGGCGGACTCCGCGGCGGAGGCGCTGGTCAACCAGGACAAGATGCTCCACTCGATGCTGCGCACCGCCTGCGTCGCGACGCTGATCGACGGCGGCCATGCCTTGAACGCTCTGCCGCAGACGGTCACCGTCAACGTCAACTGCCGGATGTTCCCGGGCCGCAACGCCGACGAAACCCAGGCCGAGCTCGAGCGGACGATCGGCAACCCGGCGGTCAAGGTGGTCCAGCGCGTGCTGGGCAAGCCGATCGCACAGGCCCCGCCGATGGACCCGAAGATCGTCGGACCGATGGAGAAGCTCGCGGCCAAGCACTTCCCCGGCATCCCGGTGATTCCGACAATTTCGACCGGGGCGACCGACGGAGTCTATCTCGCCGCGGTCGGCATCCCGACCTACGGGGTGCCGGGGGTGTGGGGCGATCCCGACGGCAACGGGGTCCACGGGCTCAACGAACGCCTCGCGGTGCGCTCGCTTTACGCCGGGCGCGATTACCTGTTCGATCTGGTCAAGGAGCTTTCCTCGAAGTAGCCGGAATCGAAACGGCCGCCGCGCCCAGGGGGAGGGAGCGCGACGGCCGTCGGGGGGATCGTGTGCCCGCTGCGAGCGTCTGGGGTCAGACGAGGGTGGCGGTGAACATCAGCCCGCTGGTCGAAACCGCGGCGATGATCGGCAGCACGATCAGAGCGATGGTGCGCATGGGTAATCTCCTGTTGCATTCGCGAACTCAGTTCGCATTTGCAACATAATCTCGCGGGTAGAGATTGCCAGTGCAAAGGCCGAAATGGGTGTTGCATTCTATGCAACTGTTACGGCGCGCGCCGCGATGAGGGACTTGACGGGCGATGATAGTTAGGTATCTAGCGATATAGTTCGATATCTAATGAAATCGGGTTATGGCCTTGTCGAGACGCAAGTTCGTCGCCGCCGCCGTGGGCGGGTTGGGGCTGGCGCTGGTCGGCGGGGCGTGGCGGGCGACGCGCCTTCCTGAGCACGCCGCCGACCCGTGGCGGCTCGCCGGACCGCCACCGGCCGATGTCCGCCTCGACGCCTTTCGTCACGCGATCCTCGCGCCCAACCCGCACAATCGCCAGCCATGGCTGATCCGGCTCGAGGGCGACGACCGGGCGATGCTTTCGTGCGACCTCGCCAAGCGCTTGCCGGCAACCGACCCGTTCGACCGCCAGACCACCATCGGTTTCGGCTGCTTCATCGAACTGGCGCGGATCGCCGCCGCCGAGCGCGGGACAAGGCTCGAGGTCGAGCCATTTCCGCTCGGCGAGCCCGGCGACCGGCTCGATGCCCGTCCGCTCGCCGCGCTGCGCTTCGTGCCGGACCCGGCGAGCCCGCGCGACCCGCTGTTCGCGCGGATCGTCCACCGCCGATCGAACAAGGACGAATACGACACCGGGCGCGCGGTGCCGCCCGCCCTGGCCGCGGCGGTGGCGGCGGACGAGGTGCGCTGGTCGGTCGATCCGGCCTATCTCGCGAAGTTCCGCGCGCTGGTCCGCGAAGCGGTGCGAGTCGAACAGTTCGATCAACCGCGCCAGCGCGAAAGCGTCGATCTGATCCGCATCGGGGCAAACGCGGTCGACGCCCAGCCCGACGGGATCGACCTCACCGGGCCGCTGCCTGAGGCGCTGCATCTCGCCGGGCTGCTCACCCACGAAACCCTCGCCGATCCCGCTAGCACGGCGTTTCGTAGCGGGGTGGAGATGCTCGACCGGACCTATGGCTCGGTCCCTGCGGCGGTGTGGGTTGTCACCCCGGGTAACAGCCGCGCCGATCAGCTCGAGGCCGGGCGGCACTATGTTCGGGCAAACCTGCGCGCAACCGCGCTGGGGCTGGGGATGCACCCGATGAGCCAGGCCTTGCAAGAATATCCGGCGATGGCCAGACTGCTCGCCGCGGCGCACGAATTGCACGGCGCGAAGGGGGCAGAGCGGGTGCAGATGCTGGCGCGGATCGGCTATGCCCCGCCGGTCGAGCCCGCGCCGCGCTGGCCGCTCGAAAGGCATCTGGTGGCATGAGCGACGATCCCCTCACCTGGCAGCTGTTCAACGAAATCGGAATTATCGACCAGCTTGCGGGGACGATGTTCGAACGGGTGCTGCCGGGGGGCATGACCCGCGCCCAGTTCACCGTGCTCAACCATTTCGTCCGGCTCGGCCATGCCCATCGCTCTCCGGGCGAACTGGCCCGCGCGCTCCAGGTCACCCGCGCGACGATGACAAGCACGCTCGGGCGGATGGCGCG
Source organism: Novosphingobium sp. (assembly GCA_050725835.1). Classification (GTDB taxonomy): domain Bacteria; phylum Pseudomonadota; class Alphaproteobacteria; order Sphingomonadales; family Sphingomonadaceae; genus Novosphingobium. Next base: position 1,628 of record JBOHIC010000106.1, on the reverse strand, counting down.
CGCGGGGCTAGTCACAATCGCTCCCGAACCGCGCGACGGGCGCGGCAAGCGGGTGGCGCTGACGCCTGCGGGATTGGCGATGCGCGGGCGCTGCCTCGCCGCAGTCGCGCCTTTGCTGCCGATGGTAGATGGCCTGCTCGATGCCGCCGAGATTGCGGCGCTGTTGCCGCCGCTGCGGACGCTGCGCGCGGGCCTCGACCGGATGCGCGATCCGCCCGCCAATTGACGGCGCTGCCGGCCGTGCGCAAGGGTCGCTTCCGCGGAACGAACCTGGAGCGCTGCCCAACATGCCCGCCGATCCCGCCCCGTTGCTCGACGCCGAGTTCGGTTCGTTCCCCGCGCTGCTGCGCGGCTGGGGCGCGTTCCATGCCGACGAACCGGCGCTCGACGACGGGACCGTCAAGCTAACCTGGGCCGAGGCGATCGACCGAATCGAGCGGATCGCGGCGCGGCTCCAGGCCGACGGGCTGGAGCGCGGGCAGGCGGTGGCGATCCTCGGCACGTCGAGCGCGAACTATGCGCTGGTGTTCCTCGCCGCGGTGCTCGCCGGGGGCTGCGCCGCGCCGCTGACAACCAGCGCCAGCCCTGATCAGTTGGCGGCGATGGCGGTGGATTCGGGCGCGCTGCACCTGTTCGTCGATCGCGCCAAGCTGAGCGAACTCGGCGAATTCGCGCTACCGACGCCGCGTCAAATCGTGCTCGACGAGGACCTCGACGCGTTCATGGCCACGCCGGGGACCAAAGCCGCGCCGTTCGATCCGGTCGAGACCGATCCGTTCAACATCATCTATTCGAGCGGGACCACCGGCACCCCCAAAGGCATCGTCCACAGCCATGCGATGCGCTGGCGGCAGATGACCTTCCGCGCCGCGATGAATTACGGCAAGGGCAGCCGCGCGCTCACTTCGACCCCGCTCTATTCGAACACCACGATGGCGGTGTTCCTGCCCGCGATGTATTCGGGCGGCTGCGTGGCGATCATGGGCAAGTTCGATGTCGAGACCTGGCTCCGCCGCGCCCAGGACGAGCGCGTCACCCACACCATGCTGGTCCCGGTGCAGTACCGCCGGCTGATGCAATACGAGCATTTCGGCGACTTCGATCTGTCCGCGCTGGTGTTCAAATACTGCACTTCCGCACCGTTCCCCGCCGAGCTCAAGGCCGAAGTGCTGCGGCGGATGCCGGGCGGGCTGATCGAGATCTACGGGATGACCGAAGGCGGGGTCTCGTGCCTGCTCGCCGCCCACGAACACCCCGACAAGCTCCACACCGTGGGCGTCCCCGCGCCGGGCAACTTCCTCAAGGTGATCGGCGAGGACCTGGCCGAACTGCCGCCGGGCGAGGCCGGCGAACTGGTCGGCAAGTCGGGCGCGATGATGCTCGGCTACAAGAACCAGCCCGACAAGACCCGCGAGGGCTACTGGATCGACCCCGCCGATGGGACCACCTGGCAGCGTATGGGCGACGTCGGCCGAATCGATGCCGATGGCTTCGTCGAGCTGGTCGGGCGGACCAAGGACGTGATCATCTCGGGGGGGTTCAACATCTTCCCGATCGACCTCGAAACCGAACTGGCCAAAGACCCGCGCGTGGTAGAGGCCGCGGTTGTCGGCGTGCCGAGCGAGGCC
>JBOHIC010000105.1:0-2827 GCA_050725835.1 Novosphingobium sp. | reverse complement strand
CACCCGATCGGCGCGACCGGCTCGATCCTGATCGGCACCGCGCTCGACGACCTCGAACGCTCGGGCGGGCGCTACGGCCTGATCACGATGTGCGCCGCGGGCGGCATGGCCCCGGCGGTGATCATCGAGCGGGTTTAATACACTACGGAAAGCCCCTCCCCAGTGGGGAGGGGTTGGGGTGGGGGTTCGCCGCCAGGGCGGTGACCCACCCCGCTGCGACTAGGCAGCAAGCTGCCAAGTCTCGCTGCCCCTCCCGACCCGGGAAGGGTGGGAGGTCGCACAAGCTGGAATGACTGGTGCCGGCTGCAGGAATCGAACCCGCGACCCCCTGATTACAAATCAGGTGCTCTACCAACTGAGCTAAGCCGGCGCTGGCGCGGGCTTTGCGTCAGATCGCGCCGAAGGTCCAGCCTTCGGTCTGGCGGACCGCGGCGAGACCGGACGGATTCCACAGTGCCGGGTTGGCGGCGACATGGCGCATCCACGCAGCAGTTAGAATCGCATCGGTGCTGTGGTCATCGTATTTCGCGAGGGGGCGATGCGGCCTCGAGCCAAGATTGGCCAAAGCCGCGTCGAGGCTGACACCATCCCGGATTTTCGAGACGCCGCGCCGAACTCCTGCGGCCCGCGCAGCGATCGAAGTGTAAATCTCCACGATCAGCGGTCCGGCAACCGGCACGGGGTCGAACGGCCAAACCGGAATGCGCCCGTCCAGCCGATGAAGGACGCGCATCCCGGTCAGGCTCGATTTTCCCACCTGGGCCGCTCCGACCAGGTTGAAGCAGCTGACCGGCGACACCCCGGAGCCGCGCTGGCGATGTTCGACCGCGCGAAATCGTCCTGCGCCGCCGCCGAACCCTGCGCCCTCGCGGCCGCCATGGCGGCGGAAGTATGCGCTATACTGAGGGTGATCGACAAAGCCGGTCGCACCGAGATGGGGTTCGTCGGCACAAACCGAGTCGACCAGCGCCCACAATTCGCGGGCATTGGCCGGCTGCCCGCCCAAGCCGGGAAAGAAGCCACCAGCGTCGGCAAACGGGAGCGCCGGTGACAGGTCGAGCCCGACCAGCATGTCGGTCCCGGCTACGGCATGACGTTCGAGCCATGCGAGGATATCGCCCCGGGTCCATCCGCCTTCCGGCGTCAGCAGGCTCGGCGCTGAATCGCCGGCGGCGCACCAGGCGACCGCGAGGCCCGGCGGTCGCGCGACCGCTGCGCCCGACCAGTCGATACAAACAAAAGTCTCGAAGTGTCTTGTCAATTTGGGCAGCGCCCAGGGCGGGGCCGCCATTTGCGGCTTTCCGCGGCGAACCACGGATCGCGCGGCCCGTCCTGGTCGCCGCGCTCGATCGGGAGGAGCGAGAGGTTGATGCAGGCGTCGCCGCTCCACCCTTCGAGCCGCCAGTCGCCGCTCGGCAGTCCGTCGGAAACCCGCGCCGCTTCGCGCAAGCCGACCGGGAGGATGTCCCACACCGCGAAGGCGTTGAGCCCGCCGAAGGCCGAGACGCTGAGGTCGATCGCGGCGAAGCGGCGGCCGGTGGGCGGGGCGAGCGGGGCGATCCCGGTTTCGAGCACCTGCCCGCGCCCGCTGCGGTCGAACAGTATGTAGCCGTAAGCCTCATAGCCGCTCCACTCGAAGGCGAGGAAGCGCCGGTCGGGCGAGGCCTTGGCTCCGGAGATCTCGTCGATAAAGCGCGTGTCGAGGCACAGCGTGTTGCCGGCCACCGTAACCACCGCGATGTGATCCATGTCGGCCCGCGCGAGTCCCTTGAACGATGCCGGGAGTGGCAGCGGGCGGGTCCGCTGGAGTTCGGGATCGCCCTCCTCGCGGGTAAACCGCTCGCATGCTTTGAGATCGGGCAGCGGCGCCTTGGCCGCGGCGGGCGCGGCGAGGACCAGGCCTGCCAGGATCGTGGCGGCAATCGTCCTACCCATCGCCATCCTCCCCGCGCAGCTCGGCGCGGCGCTTGTCCCACCACTCCATCCGCTTGGCCACCTCGCGCTCGAACCCGCGCTCGGCCGGGCGATAGTAAGTCTGCGGCTCCATGCCTTCGGGCCAGTAGTCCGCGCCCGAGAAGGCGCCCTCGGCGGCGTGGTCGTAGGCATAGCCTTTGCCGTAGCCGATCTCCTTCATCAGCTTGGTCGGCGCGTTGAGGATGTGCGCGGGCGGGCTGAGCGAGCCGGTTTCGCGCGCGCTGCGCCAGGCCTCGCCCATCGCTTCGTAGGCGGCGTTCGATTTGGGCGCGGTGGCGCAGTAGAGGCAGGCCTGGACCACCGCCAGCTCGCCCTCGGGGCTGCCGAGGAACTGGAAGGCGTCCTTCGCGGCAAGGCACTGGGTGAGCGCCTGCGGGTCGGCGAGGCCGATATCCTCGCTGGCGAAGCGGACCAGCCGGCGCAGCAGGTAGTGCGGCTCCTCCCCCGCGGTGAGCATCCGCGCGAGGTAATATAGGCTGGCTTGCGGGTCCGATCCGCGCAGGGCTTTGTGCAGCGCCGAGATCAGGTTGTAGTGGCCGTCGCGGTCCTTGTCGTAGACCGCGACGCGGCGCTGGAGAAAAGCGCCGAGCGCGGCCGGATCGAGCGGCTCGGCGATGCGTGCGGCGTATAGGGTCTCGGCCTGGTTGAGCAGGAAGCGCCCGTCGCCGTCGGCGCTGGCGATCAGCGCCTCGCGCGCCTCGCCCGTCACCGGCAGCGGGCCTTCGAGCGCCTCGGCGCGGGCGAGCAGCACGGCGAGCGCGGCGGCGTCGAGGCGGTGGAGGATGAGCACTTGCGCGCGGCTGAGCAGCGCGGCGTTGAGCGCGAAGCTGGGGTTTTCGGTGGTCGCGCCGAC
>JBOHIC010000104.1:0-1035 GCA_050725835.1 Novosphingobium sp. | reverse complement strand
ATACTGCCGGGGCGATACCGCCTCGATGCAATGCTCGGGGCGGCAAGGGCGGTTCGGCTTCGTGCTGCACGGGCTCTGGCCCGAGGCGCGCAAGGGGCCGCCGCCGCAGTGGTGCTCGGTCACCCCGCGCCCCTCGCCCCAGCTGGTCCGGGCGCAGCTGTGCATGACACCGGTGCCGCACTTGATCGAGCACGAATGGGCCAAGCACGGCAGCTGCATGAGCAAGACCCCCGAGCGCTATTTCGCCGCCGCCGGGGTGCTGTGGCGCGGGCTTTCGTGGCCCGACGCCGACCGCCTTTCGCGCCGCGAAGACCTCACCGCGGGCGATCTCAGGCGCGCCATCGCCGGGCGCAACCCGGGATGGCGGCCCGAGCATGTGGGCCTGCTGGTCAACGAGCGCGGCTGGCTGCGCGAACTCAAGCTGTGCTACCGCCGCGACTTCATGCCGACGCGCTGCTCGCGCTTCAACTTTGGCCCTCCCGACAGCGCCCCACTGAAAATCTGGCGCGGGTTATAGGGGTCATCGCCGCTCGCGGAAGAACCCGCGCAGGAGTTCGCCCGCTTCCGCCTCGCCCATCCCGGCATAGACCTCGGGCCGGTGCAGGCGCTGCGCCTGCTCGAACACCCGCGCGCCGTGCTCGACCGCGCCGCCCTTGGGATCGGGCGCGGCGTAGTAGAGCTTGGCGATGCGGGCGTGGGCGATGGCCCCGGCGCACATCGCGCAAGGTTCGAGCGTGACCCACAGTTCGCACCCGTCGAGCCGTTCGTTGCCGAGCATCTGCGCGGCGGCGCGGATCGCGAGGACTTCGGCGTGGGCGGTCGGATCGGCCAGTCCGCGCGGGGCGTTGTGCGCTGCAGCGATCACCGCGCCGTCCTTGACCACCACCGCGCCGATCGGCACTTCGCCTGCCTCGGCCCCGGCGCGGGCCTGCGCCAAAGCCTGCGCCATCGGCTCGGGAAGCGGCCATTTGCTCATATCCCGCCTAGGCCTGCGAATCCTTGACGCCGCAAGGGTGAATCGCTATGCGCGCGCCT
>JBOHIC010000103.1:0-3436 GCA_050725835.1 Novosphingobium sp. | reverse complement strand
CGAGCGCTTCTTCGCGACCTATTTCACCACCTACCCGGGCATGTATTTCACCGGAGACGGCTGCCGGCGGGACGAGGACGGCTACTACTGGATTACCGGCCGGGTCGACGACGTGATCAACGTCTCGGGCCACCGCATGGGCACCGCCGAGGTCGAAAGCGCGCTGGTCGCGCACGCCAAAGTCGCCGAGGCGGCAGTGGTAGGCATGCCGCACGAGATCAAGGGCCAGGGCATCTACGCCTACGTCACGCTCAACGCCGGCGAGGACGGCGACGATGCGGTGCGAAAGGATCTCGTCCAGTGGGTGCGCAAGGAGATCGGCCCAATCGCCACTCCCGATGTAATCCACTTCGCCCCGGCGCTGCCCAAGACCCGCAGCGGCAAGATCATGCGCCGCATCCTCCGCAAGATCGCCGAGGGGGATACGGGCAACCTGGGCGATACCTCGACCCTCGCCGATCCCGGCGTGGTCGACAGCTTGCTGACCAGCGGGCGATGATCGCCCAGACCATCCAGCTCGCGCTCGCGCCGGTGTTCGTGCTGGTGGCGATGGGCAACATCATGAACATCCTCTCGACTCGGCTCGGGAGGATCGTCGATCGCTCGCGCGAGTTGCAGGGGCGGCACATGGCCACCGAGGGTCCGGACCACGACATGGTGGTGCTCGAAATCCGGGCGATCGACCGGCGGATCGAGCTGATCACCTCGGCGATCCGGCTGCTGGTGGTCAGCGGGTTGGCGATCGGGATGACCGTGGCGATGCTGTTCTTCGAGGAGCTGGTGGCGCTCGACCTGCAGCTCGTCGCGGGCGGATTCTTCCTCGCCGCGGTGGCGCTGCTGATGTGGGCGCTGGTGCTGTTCCTCCGCGAAATCCGCATCGCCGCGCAGCAGCTCAGGATTCCGCTGACTTACCTCGAGCTCGAGCGCGACCTCTAGGTCAGCAGCTTGCGGCCCTTCTTTTCGATCGCGCCCTTGATCATCGGCTCGATGAAGCTCAGCGCGGGGGGCAGGGTGACGGTGAACACCACCGCCTGCTCCTCGATGTCGATCGCGCCGTCGACGGTTTGGCCCATGGCCCCGACGCTCAGCGTCATGCGGTCCTCGCCGGGCCAGGCGACCGCGACGTCGGCCATCCCGCCGGGGACGAAATCGGCGATTTCGTGGGCGCGGCCCCTGAGCCGGCGGCGGACCTCGTCCTTGCCGAGGTCGTGCGGCAGCGCGACCCGCATCAGCCCTGCTTTTCCGGCTCTTCCAGCGCCTCGCCGTACTTGTAGTCGAGGTAGCGGGTGCGGATCGCGAGGTTGTCGATCGCCCCGCTGGCGAGCTGACGGGTGACGCTGTCGATCTCGGTGCTGATCTTGCCGAGGCTCTCGGTCAGCTGCTGGTCGGGGGTGCGCCCGGCGCGCTCCTCGGTCCGCAAGTGGCGCGGGATGGAGGTGTAGCTCGAGACCAGCTCGGGCAGGTGCTCGCCGACCAGCTTGCGCACTTCGGCGGCGGCGGGGACGTTCTCGTCGAGCCCGTCGAGCTGGAGCCCGAGCGCGTCGAGCTGCCAGCCGATCCGGTCGACCAGCTGGACCGCTGGCGCGGGCAGCGCGGGACGCTGGTTTTCGAGCCACAGTTCGGTCCGCCCGACCAGCGACTTGACGTCGGACCCGCCGAGCGAAGCCCGGGTTGGCACTTTCATCTTGGGATAGGAACCAAATAGGCCAACCGCGATGAACCCGGCGATCACCGCGAGCATCAGCCCGACCACACCGATGCCGTCGAGGACGATCCCCGCCGCGACCACCGCAAGCCACACCGCGCCCACCGCCAGCGCGATGTTGCGCAGCTTGGTCTTGAAATGCGCCCGCCTGAGGGCCGCCGAGCGCTGCCCGATCGTCACCACCCGCCGCCCGCCGGCGCGCTGGTGCTGGAGCGACTGGCGCGCCTCGCGCAGGATCAGGTCGGAGTTCTTCGCCTCGCCCGCCAAGTCACCCCTCCAGGCTGAGCAAGCTCGGCGCGTCGGCGGCCTTGGCGGCCTGCGCCGCGCCCTCGGCGCGGGCGATGTAGCCCTTCGACTTCTCGACCTCGGTGGTCAGCGTGGTGACCGTCTGCTTCATGCTCTCGAGCGCTTTCACCTTGAAGGTGTCGATGTTGTCCATCGTGTCGTAGATGTTCTGGAACGCGCGCTGGAGCACTTCCAAGGGAATCGTCGCGCTCGCCGCCTGCTCGTGGATCTTGCCGGTCTGGTCGCGCAGCAGGGTGCCGGTCGAATCGATGATGCTCGCGGTGGTCTCGTTGAGCGCGGTGATCTGCTGGAGCACGAGCCGCTGGTTGGTCATCGCCTGGGCCACGGTCACCGCGGTGCGCAACGCGCCGACGGTGGTGGTGGAGGCGCGGTCGACCCCCTTCACGAGCTCGACGTTGTTCTTCTTGACCAGGTCGAGCGCGAGATAGCCCTGCACCGTCACCGCCATTTGGGTCAGAAGGTCCTGGGTGCGCTGGCGCACGTAGAACAGCGCGGTCTCGCGGATCGCCTTGGCCTTGGCCGGGTCGGTCAGGTCGAGATCGGCGACCTTGTCCTCGAGCCGCTGGTCGAGCGCGCGGCTGATGTGGACCATCTGCTCGAGATTGCCCATCGCCTCCCACAGCTTTTGCCGCTCGACGTCGATCGCGGCGTTGTCCATCAGCAGCTCGTCCTTGCCCGACGAGAGCCGCGCGAGGATCGCCTGGATGTGGCCCTGGCTCGACTGGTACGAGTCGAAGTACTTCTTGAGGCTGTTGCCAAAGGGGATGATCCCGAGGAACTTGCGCCCCGACGACATCTTGCCCTTGCGCCCGGGATCGAGCTCCTCGACCGTGCGGCGCAGCTCGGCGAGGTCGGCGCCGACCCCCGAATCCTTGTCCATCGCGCGCACCGGGCGGTCGAGAAAGCGGTTCGACATCCCCGCCGCGGCCATGATCTCCTTGCGCCCCATGTTGGTCAGCGCGTCGACCTTCTTGCCGAACTCGGGCGAGTTGGCGTCCTCGGCGATCAGCTCGGCGATGAACGCCTCGACCTTGGCGTCGAGCTTGGATTTCTTGTCGTCGGTCACCGGGACCAGCCCGATCGCCTGCGCGGGCGCCACCACCGGCACCGGATCGGGCGGGGTCAGCGTCAGCGGCTGCGCTTCGGTGGCGGTTAGCGTTGGGGTCGTGGCCATGGTCGTTCCCGTATGAACATTCCTGCCGCGCAAGATGGGGGAGCGGGCGCGGGGTTGCAAGCTGTATTGTTTGGCTAAGACAGTCGGTCTGAAGTTCGGCAAGCGGCAGCGCGGATTCTATAGGTATCTTATGTGACTTTACTAGAAATCTATAAACTCACATAAGGTCACTATGGATCCTCGACAAAACCCTTATGCGCCGGGCGCCGGAACGCCCCCTCCCGAACTCACCGGGCGCGACGCATTGATCG
>JBOHIC010000102.1:0-7653 GCA_050725835.1 Novosphingobium sp. | reverse complement strand
GCGCCTCGGCGCGGGCGAGCAGCACGGCGAGCGCGGCGGCGTCGAGGCGGTGGAGGATGAGCACTTGCGCGCGGCTGAGCAGCGCGGCGTTGAGCGCGAAGCTGGGGTTTTCGGTGGTCGCGCCGACCAGCGTCACCGTGCCGCGCTCGACGAAGGGCAGAAAGCCGTCCTGCTGGGCGCGGTTGAAACGGTGGATCTCGTCCACGAACAGCAATGTGCGCTGGCCCGCGCGCGCCGCAGTATCGGCCTCGGCAAAGGCCTTCTTGAGATCGGCCACGCCCGAGAACACTGCGCTGATCGCAACGAAGCGCATCCCCACCGCATCGGCGAGCAGCCGCGCGAGGCTGGTCTTGCCGGTGCCCGGCGGACCCCACAGGATCATGCTGGCGAGCTTGCCCGCCGCGACCATCCGCCCGATCGCGCCCTTCGGCCCGGTCAGGTGCTCTTGCCCGATGATCTCGGCCAGCGCGGCGGGGCGCAGCCGGTCGGCGAGCGGGGCGTCGGCCCGAGGCTCGACGCGCGGAGGCGGGGGCAGGTCGTCGGCGAAGAGGTCGGCCATCGGGGGCCAAGATAGGCGCGGCGGCGAAAATTTGCATTGGCTCTTGCATTCGGCAGGCTAAGATATATCTTAGACGCATCAAGAAGGAGTCAAGACACATGAGAATGCATGGATGCGGGCCGCGCTGGTCCGCCAAGATGGGCCCGATGGGCATGGTCTTCACCACCGGGCGCCACTGGGGCCGCGGCTGGGGCGGAAGTTGGGGCGGGGACTGGGGCGAACGCGGCCGCGGCAGCCGGGGCCCGCGCGGGAGGGTCTTCGGATCGGGCGAGCTGCGCCTGGTCTTGCTCAAGCTTATCGCCGACCAATCGCGCCACGGCTACGAGCTGATCAAGGCGATCGAGGAGCTGACCGGCGGGGCCTATGCTCCCAGCCCGGGCGTGGTCTACCCGACGCTGAGCCTGCTCACCGACGAGGGCGTGGTTTCCGAAGCCGCCGACGGCGCGCGCAAGGCCTATGCGGTGACCGAGGCCGGCACCGCCGAACTCGCCGACCGCGCCGACGAAGCTGAAGCGCTGCTCGAGCGCTTGAAGGCGCTGGGCGAGGACGGCGAAAAGCACCGCGCCCCGCCGATCGCCCGCGCCGTGGGCAACCTGTTCAACGCGCTGCGCCACCGCGCGCAGGGCGAGTTCGACAAAGAGACGATCCACCAGGTCGCCGAAATCCTCGACGAGGCCGCGCGCAAGATCGAGCGGCTATAGCGGCGCGATTTGCCGCGCTGTTCAGCAGGTGATAGCCTCCCTCCATCGAGAACAGGTGGAGGGGAACATGGCTACCAGTGCACCGGCCGAGCGCGCGCCGCTCGGCTTCTGGATCGTCGCGGGCGTGAGTCTGCTGTGGAACGGCTTCGGCGCGACCGACTATACGATGTCGCGGATGGGCAATCGCGTTTGGCTCGCCGCCAGCGGGGCCGATCCCGACGCTATGCTCGCCTATATCGACAGCTTCCCGATGATCGCCGATGTCGCCTGGGCGCTCGGGGTGTGGGGCTCGTTCATCGGCACGCTGCTGCTGCTCGCGCGTTCGCGCCACGCGGTGCTGTCGTTCATGGTCTCGCTGGTCGGGGCGGTGGTCAGTCTTGGCTACCAGATGACCACGGCGGCGCCGGCGGGGATGGACACCGCGATGAACAAGGCGATCCCGTTCGTGATCATCGGCATCGTCGCGTTCCTGTGGTGGTATTCGCGGCGCGCCCAGGCGCAGGGGATCCTGCGCTAGCTCAGCGGCGCTCCGCCGCCTTCTGGCGGACCAGGCGGAGATAGGTGTCGGCAACCGCTTGGTTGATCCGGTCCCAGCTGAAATCGAGGCTGCGCGCTTCGCCCGCCGCGCCGTGGCGCGCGCGCAGCTCGGCGTCCTCGACATAAGCGCGCAGGGCTTCGGCGAACTGGTGGACCGCGCCGGGGCGGACCAGCCGGCCGGTGCGGCGGTCGGAAACCAGGCTCTCGCTCCCGGTCGCCGCCGCGGCGACCACCGGCAGGCCGCAGGCCATCGCCTCGAGCGTGACGTTGCCGAAGGTTTCGGTGATCGAGGGGTTGAACAGCACGTCCATGCTCGCCACCGCCCGGCCGAGGTCGGCCCCGCCCTGGAAGCCGGCGAAAGCCGCGCCGGGCAGGCGCGCTTCGAACCAACCGCGCGCCGGACCTTCGCCGATCACCAGCACCTTGTGGGGGACGCCGCGGCGCTGGAGTTCGTCGATCGCGTCGGAAAACACGTCGAGCCCCTTTTCCATCACCAGCCGGCCGAGGAAGCCGATGACGAGTTCGTCGTCGGCGATCCCGAAGCTGCGCCGCCAAGCGAGGTCGCGCCGTCCGGGGTTGAAATTGTCGCGGTCGACCCCGCGCGACCAGATGTCGACATCGTAGTTCATCCGCTGGTCGCGCAGCACTTGGGCCATGCTTTCCGAGGGCGCGACCAAGGCGTCGCAGCGGCGGTAGAAGCGGCGCAGCAGCGCTTCGAGCACCGGCTCCATGAAGGCCATGTTGTAGTAGCGCGGGTAGGTTTCGAAGCGGGTGTGGACCGAGGCGAGGATCGGCAACCTGCGATGCCGCGCCCAGCTGACCGTGCGGTGGCCGACCACGTCGGGCGAGGAAACGTGGACCACGTTGGGCGAAAACTCGCGCAAATCGCGCCGCAGCCGCGGGCTCAGCGCGAGCGGAAAGCGATACTCCCCGCGTCCGAACGGAAACGGCATCGACGGCACCGAGACCAGCTCGCCCTGCGGGGCAAACGCAGGCTCGGCTATTGTCGGCGAATAGACCCGCACCTTGGCGCCCTGGCGCAGCAGGTACTCGACCAGCCGGTTGAGCGCCTGGTTGGCCCCGTCGCGGACCATGTTGTAGTTGCCGCTGAACAGCGCAATGCGGAGATCGGAAGTGGCCATCGCCTGCGCGCATAGCCGCGAACGCTGGCCGCCGCGAGGGGAAGCTTACAGCTTGAGCCGCGCCGCGATGAGATCGCCCATGGGATCGGAGCTTTCGGTCTCACGCGCCGACGTGCGCTTGTCCTTGCCCTGTTTCCCCGGCTTCTCGTTGTAGATGAAGCCCGCAATCGGCCAGTGGGTGCCGCCGAGCGCTCCGATCGGGGCGTACCACACGCGGACTTCGCTCCAGTCGCCCGCGGGCGAGACGTCGACCGCGCGGACGTCGTCCTCGATCTGGCCGCGGCGGCCGTCGATGGGCGACCAATTGGAATGGCGGATCAGCACGGTGCGCGCGTCGATGATCCGGCTGACCGCGGCGACGTGGCCGAGCCGCGAATTACCGTGCGGGCGGAAAGCCATCACCGCGCCGACCTTGGGGCGGACGCCTTTGGCGTATTTGCCCTCGGCCTGGCCCCACCAGGTGTGAGCATCCCCGAAGATGCGGATGCCGCTGACCTGTCGGGCGTAGGGGACGCATTGCAGGTAGGGCGGCAGGGTGCTCGCGCCGCCGCCGGTCACGCTTTCGAATTCGCGCACCGGATCGGCGGCGAGCGGCGCTGCTCCCCCCAGCAACAGCGCCGCCAGCGCCCCCCACTGCAGTCCCCGTCCCATGCGGCGCACGGTGGCGGCGGAGGGTTAGTTTGGGCTTGCGGGTTATGGTTAACGGCGGGGTAATCCTTGCCATTCGCCCCCCAAGCCGCCACTGGCGCGCACATGGCGCTCCCCCAGGTAATCATCATCGGCCGGCCCAACGTCGGCAAGTCGACGCTGTTCAACCGGCTGGTCGGCAAGAAGCTCGCGCTGGTCGACGACCAGCCGGGGGTGACCCGCGACCGACGCTGGGGCGAGGCGAGCCTGCTCGGGCTCGACTTCGCAATCGTCGACACCGCGGGCTGGGAGGACGAGGACCAGGCTTCGCTCCCCGGGCGGATGCGCCAGCAGACCGAAGCCGCGCTGGTCGGAGCCGACGTCGCGCTGTTCGTGATCGACGCGCGCGCCGGGCTGACGCCTTTGGACGAGGAAATCGGGCGTTACTTGCGCCAGTCGAGCGTCCCGGTGGTGCTGATGGCCAACAAGTGCGAAGGCTCGTCGGGCGATTCCGGGCTGTTCGAGGCGTTCTCGCTCGGCTTTGGCGAGCCGGTCGCCTTCTCCGCCGAGCACGGCCAGGGGCTCGCCGACCTGTTCGAAGCACTGCGCCCGCTGCTCGAGGACAAGCAGCCCGAACCCGCGGCGGCGGGTGAGGACGGCGACGAAGAGGAATACGATCCGCAGGCGATCCTCAAGCTGGCGATCGTCGGGCGGCCCAACGCGGGCAAGTCGACCCTGATCAACCGCATGCTCGGGCAAGACCGCCTGCTGACCGGGCCGGAAGCCGGGATCACGCGGGATTCGATCGCGGTCGACTGGGAGTGGACCGATCCGGACGGAGGCGCGTCGCGCCCGGTCCGGCTGATCGACACCGCCGGGATGCGCAAGAAGGCGCAGGTCACCGACAAGCTCGAGAAGCTCGCGGTCGCCGATGCGCGCCACGCGGTCGATTTCGCCGAGGTGGTCGTGCTTCTGCTCGACGCCACCCGCGGGCTCGAACACCAAGACCTCAAGATCGCGTCGCTGGTGCTCGAAGAGGGCCGCGCGCTGATCATCGCGATCAACAAGTGGGACGTCGCCGGGCACGGCGCGGCGGAAGACGCCTCGAGCCTGTTCAACGGCATCCGCGGCGCGCTCGACGAAGGGCTGGCGCAAGTCAGGGGCGTCCCGCTGCTGGCGGTCTCGGCGCGCACCGGCAAGGGACTCGACCAGCTGCTGGGGGCCGCGTTCGCGCTGCGCGACGCCTGGTCGAAACGGGTCCCCACCGCGCTGCTCAACCGCTGGTTCGACACCGCGCTCGAAGCCAACCCCCCGCCCGCACCCGGCGGCCGGCGGATCAAGCTACGCTATATCACCCAGGCGAAAACGCGGCCCCCCGGCTTCGTGCTGTTCGGCACCCGGCTCGACCAGCTCCCGACCAGCTACCAGCGCTACCTGATCAACGGCATCCGCCGCGAGCTGGGGTTCGAGGCGGTCCCGGTGCGGCTGACGCTGAGGAGCCCGAAGAATCCGTTCGCCAAGGGTTAGTACGACAAAATCGATAGCCATCACCGTTCGTGGTGAGGAGGGACTGAGCGAAGCGAAGACTCGTCTCGAACCACCTGGCGCCGCGCTCGGGTCCTTCGAGACGGCGCTTCAGCCTGCGGCTTCAGTGCCTCCTCAGAACGAACGGATGTAAGTCGGATCGAACGCTAGTGCGGCAATGCCCAGGCCGCGCCCGCGATCAACGCCATGATCGCGAACGCGGCGAACAGCGGCAGGAAGGTGCGCATAGCTATTTTGTCCCCGGCAGCAGGATTGGTCTGCCAAGGAAAACGAGCGCAGGCTTGGAATTACCCGCCATCGCCGCGAAAATCAGCTCTCCGCCGCCTCGCTCTGCAGCTGGATGTAGTTCTGCAAGCCCATCCGGGCGATCATTTCGAACTGCTTCTCGAGCGTGTCGACGTGCTGCTCCTCGTTTTCGAGGATCTCGGCGAAGAGGTCGCGGCTGACGTAATCGCGGACCGCTTCGCAGTGGGCGATGGCCTCGCGCAGCAGGGGAATCGCCTCGTGCTCCAAGGCGAGGTCGGCCTTGAGGATTTCCTCGACGTTCTCGCCGACATGCAGCCGCCCGATCGCCTGGAAGTTGGGCAGCCCCTCAAGGAACAGCACCCGATCCGCCAGCTTGTCGGCGTGCTTCATCTCGTCGATCGATTCGTGGCGCTCGAAAGCGGCGAGCTTCTTGACCCCCCAGTTGTCGAGCATGCGGTAGTGCAGCCAGTACTGGTTGACCGCGGTGAGCTCGTTGAGCAGCGCCTTGTTGAGGAAATCGATGACCTGTGCGTCGCCCTGCATCGCCGGCTCCTGTCGCGGTTGCGGCGTGGATTATGCGCCCGCCATCGTCTCGGAACAAGTCGAAACGCCGCGGATTTCTGCGGAATTTGGCGCTGCTCTTGCGAAGCAGTCGCGCTGCTTCAACCCGGCAACACCACCGGCCGGCGCGCCGCGGCGCGTTCGTCGATCAGGATGTGCGCCGCTTCGTCGAGGCACTGGCCGCACTGCGGGCGGTGGCCGAGGTGTTCGTAGGCCGCGTCGGCGTCGCCCGAAACGCGGCGGGCGGCGGCGCGCAGCTCGCATTCGCGGATCGCATTGCAGACACACACGTACATGCGGGAGACTCCAGCAGGTGCGCGTTAATATAATGCGAATCGGTCGCAGTAGCAACTAGCGTCGCAGCAGCGTCAGTTCCGCACGGCGATGCAGGTGAAGCCGGCGGCGCTCAGCCGGGTGCAGGCGCCCTGCGCCGCGGCCTGGCTGGCGAACCCGCCGGCCTGGAGCTTGATCACTGCCCCGGCGCGGACGTTCATCCGCGGGTGCCCGGCGAGTTCGGGCCGCGCCTTAACCCGGTTCCACAGCGCGTCGGCGTTGGCGGCGACCCCGAAGGCGCCGAGCTGGACCCGCCAGGCTCCGGCGGAGATGGCGGCGGAGGTTGGGGCGGGAGAGACGGCGACGGGCGCGGAAGCAACCGGCGCGGTCACCACCGGCGCGCGCGGCGCGGGCGCGGCGGGGCGGGCATAGTCGGCCCCGGCGGTGCGCGGGCTGTCGCTCCCGGCGATCCGCGCGGCGGCCGCGACCGCGCCCTGCGCCGAAGGAACGGTAGGGGCCGGGGGGACCGCGACGATCTTTGGCGGCTGCGGCAGCGGCGCGCCGAGATCGGAGGCGGCGAGCTGGCGTTGGCGCGTTGCGGCGGCCTCGGCGGCGATCTGCGCCGAAAGCGCGACGCCTTGCTGGCGCTGCTCGAGCGGGATGTACTGGTCCATCTGCGCCAGCGCGGGGCGGGCCTGCGCGACATCGCCCTGCACCGCGAGGCTGAC
Source organism: Novosphingobium sp. (assembly GCA_050725835.1). Classification (GTDB taxonomy): domain Bacteria; phylum Pseudomonadota; class Alphaproteobacteria; order Sphingomonadales; family Sphingomonadaceae; genus Novosphingobium. Next base: position 734 of record JBOHIC010000102.1, on the reverse strand, counting down.
CAGGGCATAGGCGCGCGGCCAGTCCTTGGGCAGCAGGTCGCCGTTGAAGTGCGCGATCCCGACGAGGTACTGCGCGCGCGGCTCGCCGCGCCCGGCGGCGGCCTGGACGAGGGGGAGGGCGCGCTGGCGCTCACCTTTGTCGAACAGGATCAGCCCGTAGAGGTCGGCGGCCTGGAGATGGCCCTGCGCCGCGGCCTTGGCGAACAGCGCCTCGGCCATCGCCCTGTCCTGCTTGACCCCCATCCCGGTGCGGTAGGCGTTGCCCAGGTTGAACTGCGCGTCGGCGTCGCCCTTCTGCGCCGGACCCTGCCACTGCTTGACCGCGCCCGGATAGTCCCCGCGCGACCACGCCTCGACCCCGGCCTTGACGTCGGCCAGCGCCGCGCCCGCGCCCAGCGCGGCGACGCCGAACGCGGCGATGCTCCAAAATTTCACGCCCATCCGACCCCCGAGCCTGTTAACGCCCGGCCGCGGCGCGATCATGCGGGCTTGCCGCCACTCTCGCGCCGGGCGAGGCACATCGCGGTTAACATGCATGGTTAATCGCCCGTTAGCAAAGTGTTTTGCGCGGAAAACCCGCAGTTTTCGGCGATCCGGGGCGCGCCACGTTAACCCAAAATTAGGAACGTTCTGCGATCCCGCCTCTGAAAGGTCCGGCGCGTGGCCGGCATTACGGGGGGTTTGCACCTTGCGAGTATTGGCTTTGGCTTCGCAGAAGGGCGGATCGGGCAAGA
>JBOHIC010000101.1:0-7120 GCA_050725835.1 Novosphingobium sp. | reverse complement strand
GCCTCGTCCGCTTCGTCCTCGACCGGGAGATCGTCGTCGTCGTCCTCTTCGATCGCGATCGGCTCGAACTTCGGAACGAACTCGGGACGCGGCCCCGATGATCCGACGCGCATCTTGGCGCCCTCGTTCTCGCCCTCGGGCAGAACCTCGACCCGCACCCCGTAACGCGCTTCGATGTCGCCGAGATCGGCGCGCTTGGCGTTGAGCAGGTAAATCGTCGCCTCGGTGCTCGCGAACAGCGAAATCGTGCTGCCGCGGCCCTTGGCGGCTTCGTCCTCGATCAATCGCAGCGCCGAAAGGCCCGCGCTCGACGCGGTGCGCACCAGCCCGGTGCCGTCGCAGTGCGGGCAGCCGCGGGTGGTCGCCTCGAGCACCCCGGGGCGCAGCCGCTGGCGGCTCATCTCCATCAGCCCGAAGCTCGAAATGCGGCCGACCTGGATGCGCGCGCGGTCGTTCTTGAGCGCGTCCTTCATCGCCTTCTCGACCTTGCGGACGTTCGAGCCCCATTCCATGTCGATGAAGTCGATCACCACCAGCCCGGCCATGTCGCGCAGGCGCAGCTGGCGGGCGATCTCGCGCGCGGCCTCCAGGTTGGTGTTGAGTGCGGTCGCCTCGATCCCGTGTTCCTTGGTCGAACGGCCCGAGTTGATGTCGATCGAGACCAGCGCCTCGGTCGGGTTGATCACGACGTAACCGCCGCTTTTGAGCTGGACCACCGGATCGTACATCGCGGTGAGCTGATCCTCGGCGCCATAGCGCTGGAACAGCGGCACCGGATCGGCGTATTGCTTCACCTTCTTGACGTGGCTCGGCATCAGCAGCTTCATGAAATCGCGGGCGAAGCGATAGCCCTCGTCGCCCTCGACCACGACGTCCTCGATCTCCTTGTTGTAGATGTCGCGGATCGCGCGCTTGATCAGATCGCTGTCCGAATGGATCAAGGCCGGCGCGGACGACTTGAGCGTGCTCTCGCGAATCCCGTCCCACAGCCGCGCGAGATAGTCGAAGTCGCGCTTGATCTCGGCCTTGGTCCGCTGCAGCCCGGCGGTGCGAACGATGCAGCCCATCGATTTGGGCAGATCGAGTTCGCCGATGATCGATTTCAAGCGCTTGCGGTCGGCCGCGCTCGAAATCTTGCGGCTGATCCCGCCGCCGTGGCTCGAATTGGGCATCAGCACACAGTAGCGGCCCGCCAGGCTGAGATAGGTGGTGAGCGCCGCGCCTTTGTTGCCGCGCTCTTCCTTGACGACCTGGACCAGCAGCACCTGACGGCGCTGGATCACGTCCTGGATCTTGTAGCGGCGGCGCAGCGCCATGCGCTTGTCGCGCAGCTCGTCGGCGGCCTTGGCCTGGCCGCGTCCGCCCTGGCGGCGACGTCCGCGCCGCCCGCGGCCACCGCCATCGCCGTTGTCGGCGGCTTCGGCTTCGCCGTCGTCGCCCGCTTCGGCCGCTGGTTCGAAGCCGTTTTCGACTTCGCCGCCGTCGATCGTGGAGACTTCGTCCTTCTCCGAAGTATCGACCTCGGTGACGCCGCCCTCGTCTTCGTCTTCGTCCTCGTCGTTGCCGGCGAAATCGTCGCCCATCGGACCGTCATCGTCGTCGAAATCGTCGTCGGCGGCGCGCAGCGCGGCCTCTTCCTCAAGGTGCTCGGCCTCTTCGGCGAGCAGCCGGTCGCGGTCTTCCTTGGGGATCTGGTAGTAGTCGGGATGGATTTCGCTGAACGCCAGGAACCCGTGGCGATTCCCGCCGAAATCGACGAAAGCCGCCTGCAGCGAGGGTTCGACGCGGGTTACCTTGGCGAGGTAGATGTTGCCCTTGATCTGCTTGTGATCGGCAGATTCAAAGTCGAATTCTTCAATCCGATTGCCCTTGAGCACCGCCACCCGGGTTTCTTCCTGGTGGCGCGCATCGATCAGCATGCGCGTGGTCATTGTAATATCTCCAAGCGCGCCGCGGCCGGGACCAGCCCGGGGCATTGGCGCGCTGCTGTGCGGTATGCCCGCGCGCCTGGGCAGTAGGCCCGGTAAGACGCGCGGTTGCATGGGTGATGCCGGGGCGCACAATCGCTCCGGCGGTGAGGCTCGTGTCTGCAGGCATGCCGAGGCGCGGCTTACTTAGGCGCGTGCGGGCGGGTGCCCCCCAGGCCGTCGACGCTGCCGCGCACCCCGAAGGGGTCGGCTGGCGAAACGGCGAAAGGCTCAACATGACGTGCGTCAACCTGTAGCAGCCCGGCCAAATTGCGGTCGAGCGATCCCGGAGCGGCGGTTCGCTGACCCCACTCGGGCGGCGGCGCGGGGAAACCCGGATGCCGGCGCTCGGGAGGGATCGAGGCGGATGCCCCGGTGGCCGGTCCCCTAGCACCGCTTCCCCAATCGGGCAAGTTTGTTGCGCGGCAAGGCGCTGGCAGTTGCAGATTTCTTCGCTCGACTCTACCCCCGCTCGTAATGTTCCGCCGCATCCAGCTTGCGCTTCTGGTGCTCCTTCCCGTCGCGGTGTTCGCGGCGATGGTCTGGGTCGACCGGACCTTTGCCCCGCCGGGCGCGGGCCGCAACTACGTGCTGCGCGCAGAGCTCCCGCCGCTGGGCGAGGTTCTGGGCCTGCCGCCGATCGAAGGGCCAATGGACCCGAGCCGGCCGCTGGTGGTGATCGATCCCGGCCACGGCGGCCACGATCCCGGCGCCGGGGCGGGCGCGATCAAGGAAAAGGCGCTCACGCTGGCGCTCGCCAAGGCGCTGCGCGATGCGCTGATCGCGGCGGGGGGAGTGCGTGTCGCGCTGACCCGCGGCGACGACAGCTACCTGTTCTTGCCCGAGCGCTACGGGATCGCCCGGCGGATGAAGGCCGACCTGTTCATCTCGATCCACGCCGACAGCACCGACGGTTCGGTCGCCAGCGGCGCGACGGTTTATACGCTCTCGGCGCGCGGCACCAACGAGATGGCCGAACGCCTCGCCCAGCGCGAGAACCGCGCTGGCACCATCAACGGGGTCCAGTTCGGGAGCCAGGACGACGCGGTCAACGCGATCCTGGTCGATCTCTCGCAGCGCGATACCCAGGCCCGCTCGGAAGAGTTCGCCCGGCTGATCCTGCGCGAAGGGGCGGGCCGTTTGCCGTTCCGCGAACAAGGCGTGCAGTCGGCCGCTTTCGTCGTGCTCAAGTCGCCCGACGTCCCCTCGGTGCTGTTCGAGGCGGGCTATATCAACAACCCCGCCGACCTCGGCCGACTCGCCTCGCCGGCCGGGCGTGAGGCCTTCGCGGCGGTCACCGCGCGGGCGATGCGGGTCTATTTCGCGCGGCAGGCGGGGACATAGGAACCCGCTGGTCCGCGGTCGCGGGCTCGTGCTAGAGCGCGCCCATGGCCGACGAACCCGCCTCCGAATCCATCCGTCTGCGCATCCGCCGCGAGGCCGGGGGGCTGCGCGAATGGGCCACCGCACAGCCTGCATGGCACTGGTTCCGGGAGAATTGGGCGGCCAAGCGGTGGTTTCGGCTCGCCGGATACGCGCTCGGGGCGCTCGCCGCGCTGTACCTGCTGGTGTGGGTGACGATCGCGCGCAACCTGCCCGACGCCGACAGCCTATTGACCTACCAGCCGCCGCTGCCAACCATGGTTCGCGGCGCCGATGGCGGGATCGTCTACAGCTATGCGCGCGAGCGGCGGGTGCAGCTGCGCTACGTCGATTTCCCCAAGCGGCTCCAGAACGCCTACATCGCCGCCGAGGACAAGACCTTCTGGTCGCACGGCGGGGTCGATTATCCCGGCTTCGCGGGTGCGGTGATCGACTATGTCACCAAGGTCGGCTCCGACCAGCGCGCCAAGGGCGGTTCGACCATCACCCAGCAGGTCGCCAAGAACATCCTTCTCGGCAACGAGTATTCGGTCACCCGCAAGGCCAAGGAAATCATCCTCGCGCGGCGGATCGAGGCCGTGCTCGACAAGCAGCAGATCCTCGAGTTGTACCTCAACGAGATTCCGCTGGGGCGGCAGAGTTTCGGGGTCCAGGCCGCGGGACGCGCCTATTTCGGCAAGGATGTCGGCGAGCTGACCCTTGCTGAGTGCGCCTTTCTGGCGATCCTGCCCAAGGCGCCGGAAAAATACGGCCGCGCGCGCTATGCCGCCGAAGCGGTCGAGCGGCGCAACTGGGTGCTCGACCAGATGGTCCGGAACGAGCTCGCCACCCCGGCCGAGGCGGCGGCGGCCAAGGCACAGCCGCTCGGGATAATCCCGCGCCGCGCCGACGCCTATTTCGCCGACGGCGGCTATTTCATGGAGGAAGTCCGCCGCCAGCTGATCGGGCGCTACGGTGAAAAGGCCGAGGATGGCGACAGGAGCGTCTACGCCGGCGGGCTGTGGGTGCGCACTTCGATGGACCCCGAGCTGCAGAAGGCGGCGCAGGATGCGCTGCGCGCCGGACTGCTGCGCTATCACGGCGGGCGCGCCTGGGCCGGGCCGATCGACCGGATCGAGGTGACCCCCGAACGCTGGCACACCGCGCTGGTCGCGCTCAACCGCTCGATCAATTACCAGGACTGGCGGATCGGGGTGGTGACCGAGCGCGATGGCGCCGCCGCCAGCATCGGCTTCCTCGACGGCAAGACCGCGCCGCTCACCGGCCTGCCCGACGCGCTCCAGGCGGGCGACGTGATCGCCGCCGCTCCGCTCGGGGCGGGCTGGGCAGTCAAGACCATCCCCGAGGTGCAGGGCGGCTTCCTGGCGGAAGACCCGCAATCGGGCCGGGTGCTGGCGATGCAGGGCGGGTTCGATCCGGGGCTTGGGGCGTTCAACCGCGCCACCCAGGCGCTGCGCCAACCCGGCTCGACGATCAAGCCGTTCGTCTACGCCACCGCGCTCGATTTCGGGATGACCCCGTCCTCGATGGTGCTCGACGGGCAGTTCTGCGTCTATCAGGGCGCTGCGCTCGGCGAGAAATGCTTCCGCAACTTCGACATGCGCGGCGCCGGCGGCACCCACACCATGCGCTGGGGGCTCGAACAGTCGCGCAACCTAATGACCGTGCACATCGCCAACGATACCGGGATGGACCGGGTGGTCAGCACCATCAAACGCGTCGGGATCGGCGCTTACCAGCCGTACCTGTCCTATGCGCTGGGGGCGGGTGACACCACCGTGCTGCAAATGGTCAACGCCTATTCGGCGCTGGCCAACGGCGGGGTGCAGTTCGCCCCGTCTTTGGTCGATTTCGTCCAGGACCGCACCGGCAAGGTAATCTGGCGCGCCGACAACCGCCGCTGCGAGAAGTGCCGGATGGCCGAATGGGACGGCCGGCCGATGCCGAGGCTCGCCCGCACCGGACGCCAGGTGATCGATCCACGCACCGCCTACCAGACCGTGCACATGCTCGAAGGCGTGGTCACCCGCGGCACCGCGGTGGTGCTGCGCGATCTCGGGCTGCCGCTGTTCGGCAAGACCGGGACCACCACCGGGCCGACCAATGTGTGGTTCGTCGGCGGCTCGCCCAATATCGTCGGCGGGGTCTATATCGGCTACGACAAGCCGCGCTCGCTTGGCGGCTACGCCCAGGGCGGGACCTTCGCCGCGCCGATTTTTAAGCAGTTCGTCACCGCGACCAAGCCGCGCTGGGACCGCCGCCCGTTCGTCGCGCCCGCCGATATCCATCTGGTCAAGATCGACCGGGTAAGCGGCAAGCAGGTGTTCTCCGGCGATCCCGGCAACGATCCCAAGGCGGCGATCATCTGGGAAGCGTTCAAGGCCGATACCGAGCCGCGCCGCGAGACCCGCCAGGAAAACTTGACCGCCGCGCGCGATGCGCTGCTGGGGCAGATCCGCAAGGGTTCCCAGGCGGTCAAGGCCGCGCCGAGCGACGCCGCCAGCGTTCCCGCCGGCGCTTCGCCAGGCGCGCCGACCATTGTGGCAGAACCGACCGCCGCGAAAAACTGAGGAGCCCGATCGATGTCCATCCGAATTCTTCCGATTGCCACGGCATTGCTCGCTCTTGCGGTTCCCGCTTCAGCCCCGGCCGAGCTTCCCCAAGGTGCCCGCGCCCCCCAGTTCGCAACCCAGGGCGCGCTCGCCGGCAAGGACTTCTCGTTCAACCTGCGCAATGCGCTGCGCCGCGGCCCGGTGGTGCTCTATTTCTATCCCAAGGCCTTCACCGAAGGCTGCACCCGCGAGGCCCACGCCTTCGCCGAAGCCCACGACGATTTCCGCCGTGCCGGGGCAACGGTGATCGGGATGTCGAACGACGACCTGCCAACGCTGCGCCGCTTTTCGACCGAGGCCTGCCGCGACAAGTTCGCGGTGGCGGTGGCCACCCCGGCGATCGTCGGCGCCTACGACGTCGACCTCAAGCGCGAGGGCAAGTCGACCGGCTACACCACCCGCACAAGCTACGTCATCGGGCGCAACGGGCGCGTGCGGTTCGTCCATTCGGATATGAACTGGGCCGATCACGTGCGCCTGACTTTGGCCGCGGTGCGGGCGCTCAAGTAGGTCGCGCGCGCTTTACAATCGCCGCCCGCGCGCTAAGCGGCGCGCTCGTTTCACGGAGTTGAGCTGTCATGCGTGCCGAAGGGCAGGCCCATATCGAGCGGATCGAAGCCGCGCTCGCGCTGGTCCGCAAGTTCCTCGACTGGGACCGCGCGCTGCGCCGGCTCGACGAGCTCAACGCGCGGGTCGAAGACCCCAAGCTGTGGGACAATCCTAAGGATGCCGAGGCGGTGATGAAGGAACGCCGCCGGCTCGAAGCGGCGGTCGGAACGGTCAACGAGATTTCGGGCGCGATGGCCGACGCGGTCGAATACGTCGAGCTGGGCGAGGCCGAGGGCGACCAGGCGACGGTCGATGAGGGGCTGAGCGCGCTCGGAGCGCTGGCAAACCGCGCCGACGCCGACAAGGTCCAGGCGCTGCTCGCGGGCGAGGCCGATAGCAACGACACCTTCATCGAAATCCACGTCGGCGCAGGCGGGACCGAGAGCCAGGACTGGGCCGAGATGCTCCTGCGGATGTATTCGCGCTGGGCCGACAGCCGCGGGTTCAAGACCGAGGTGATCGAATACCAGGCGGGCGAGCAGGCCGGGATCAAGTCGGCGACGATCCAGGTCAAGGGCGAGAACGCCTATGGCTATGCCAAGACCGAGA
>JBOHIC010000100.1:0-5615 GCA_050725835.1 Novosphingobium sp. | reverse complement strand
TTTCCATATGGTGGCGCCCCGCAATCCCTATATGCTGGAAGTTTAGCGCGACTATGGTTATCCAACCGTTAAGGGTTTTCGATGTTCTTCAACTTCGTCGATGAACTGCGCGCCGCGGGCATCCTCGCGAGCTTCAAGGAGCACCTGGTGCTGCTCGAGGCGCTCGACAAGCAGGCGATCGAGGCGACGCCCGAGCAGTTCTACTACCTGTCGCGCGCGATCTTCGTGAAGGACGAAGGGCTGCTCGATCGCTTCGATCAGGTATTCAACAAGATTTTCAAAGGCGTACTCACCGACTACGGGACCAATCCGGTCGAAATCCCTGAGGACTGGCTCAAAGCGATCGCCGAGCAGTTCCTCTCGCCCGAGGAGATGGAGGCGATCAAGTCGCTCGGCTCGTGGGACGAGATCATGGCCGCGCTCAAGGAACGGCTCGCCGAACAGCAGGGGCGCCACCAGGGCGGGAGCAAGTGGATCGGCACCGGCGGCACTTCGCCCTTCGGCAATTCGGGCTACAATCCCGAAGGCGTACGGATCGGCGGCGAAGGCGGGCAGAAGCGCGCATTGAAGGTATGGGAGAAGCGCGAGTTCCAGAACCTCGACAACACCCGTGAGCTGGGCACTCGCAACATCAAGATCGCGCTGCGGCGCCTCCGCCGCTTCGCGCGCGAAGGCAACGCCGACGAGCTCGATCTCGACGCGACGATCGACGGCACCGCGCGGCAGGGCTGGCTCGACATCCACATGCGGCCCGAGCGGCACAATGCGGTGAAATTGCTGCTGTTCCTCGACGTCGGCGGCTCGATGGACCCGTTCATCAAGCTGGTCGAAGAGCTGTTTTCGGCGGCGACCTCGGAATTCAAGAACTTGGAGTTCTTCTACTTTCACAACTGCCTCTACGAAGGCGTGTGGAAGGACAACCGCCGCCGCTGGAGCGAGCGGACCAACACCTGGGACATCCTCCACAAGTACGGCCACGACTACAAGGTGGTGTTCGTCGGCGACGCGGCGATGAGCCCCTACGAGATCACCCACCCCGGCGGCTCGGTCGAGCATTTCAACGAGGAAGCCGGGTCGCAGTGGCTGAGCCGTGTCGCCCACGTCTATCCGGCGACGGTGTGGCTCAATCCGGTGCCCGAGAAGCAGTGGGGCTATTCGCAGTCGACCAAGATGCTGCGCGAGCTGGTCGGCGGCTCGATGTTCCCGCTGACCCTCGACGGTCTTGATGGCGCGATGCGCGAATTGACCCGCAAGAAGCACTAACGGCGCGAACCGAAGCCCGCGCCGCGCGCTGGATCAGGCCGGAGGCGCCTCGGGCACGAACGAGACATGCTCGTTGACGATCAGCCAGGTGCCGTCGGCTTGCTTCTGATAGACGTCGGTGAAGCGCATCTTGGCTTCCTTCAACTCGCCGCTGCCGGAGAGCGTGCCGGTGCCCGAGGCGACGAAAGTGTCGCTGTCGAGAATCTGGATCTTGCGGTCGGGCACGTCGATCTTGTCGAACTTCATCGCCGCGAAGCCTTGCTGGAGCTTGTGCCAGTTGTCCCAGGTGGTCGAGAGCGGCGGGTCCATCACGTCGAAGGCGACGACATCCTTGGCATAGACCGCCTCGATCTTGGCTGCGTCCATCGTCACCCAGGCAGCCTGGACGGCATCGACCGCGGCCGCGGCGTCGGCCTCGCTCAGCGCGGCGGCGGTCGCGGCGGGTTGGTTCTGACAGGCGCCCAGCGTTGCCACCGCGCCGACCAGGGCAAGCGTGATCATCGGTTTCATGAAACATCCCTCCTGTGCAGTGCGCATCCGGTGCGACCCGGCCGGGGACTCGCGCAAGCGTTGGAACCTACGCGCATTGCAGCCAACGACAAGCGATCAGGTGTGCCGGTCGAGCTCGGCGTTGAGGCGCAGGCTGCATCGCCAGAAGAAGAACGCTGGGATGAGCCCTAGCCAGGCCGCCCCGTAGAGCACGTAGCGCACCGAATCCTCGCCGTAGCCGGGCTTAAGAAGGTCGGAGACCATCCCGAAGAACAGCGGCCCCAGCCCCAGTCCGATCAGGTTCTGGCAGAACAGCAGCACCGCACTTGCGATCGCCCGGGTGCGTAGCGGGACCAGCCCCTGCACGCTCGAATAGGTCGGGCCATAGTAGAGCGAATTGAGCAGCGTCGGGATCATTAGCAGCGCCAGTGCAAGCCGCCAGTCGCCGGCGAAATAGGCGGCGAAGGCCAGCGGCGGGGCGATGGTCATGCCGATGGCCGGCGCGGTCAGCACGTGGCGGCGATCGGTCTTGCCATAGCGGTCCGCCAGCCAGCCGCCGAGGAAGGTGCCCGCGATTCCGGCGATGCCGCCCCACAGCCCGAAGTACCAGCCGACCTCGCCCGGGGTCAGGCCGTGGCTGCGCTGGAAAAAGATCGTGGTCCAGGTGGTCTTGCCGTAGCTCAGGAACGAGGCCGACGATCCTGCGACCAGCAGTAGCAGGTAGGCGCGCGACGAGAGCACGGCGCGCAGCGATTGCCAGATGGTTTCGGGCGCCGCGCCCTGGCTCGACGCGGTCTGGACCGGCCGATTGCGGTCGGTGAGCATCACGGCGACGATTGCTGCGAGCACGATTCCCGGCAGCCCCACCACCATGAACGCCTTTCGCCAGCCCAGCGTATCGGCGAGAAATCCGCCGATCAGCATGCCCAGCAGGGTGCCGATGGGGATGCCCAGTGCGTAGAACGCCAACGCCGAAGCGCGCCGTTCCTTGGGCACTCGATCGGCGATCAGCGAATGCGCTGCCGGGGTGCACCCGGCCTCGCCCACTCCCACCCCGACTCGCGCCAGCAGAAGTTGCGTGAAATTCTGCGCTACGCCGCACAGCGCCGTCATCGCCGACCAGACTGCGACCGATAGCGCGATCAGCCGGCCGCGATCGGTGCTTGGGCGATCGGCGTATTTTGCGATCGGCAGGCCGAGAAGCGTATAGAGCAGCGCGAAGGCCAAGCCGGTCATCAGCCCGATCTGGGTGTCGGACAGGTTGAGATCGCGGCGAATCGGCTCGGCCAAGATGTTGACGATCTGGCGGTCGAGGAAGTTGAAGACGTAGACGACCAGCAGAAGCCACAGCGTGACGCGGGTCGAAGTTGGCATGATCGCTGAGTTTACCGGCGCAGCCATGCTCATCCCTCGTCCACGACGCGGAAAAGCGTCGCGATCTGCTCACGCTCGGGCAAGGTGATTTCGGGCCGCCAGATATCGAAAATCAGGACGAGGCGGTCGGCGGCGCTATCGTTCCACGCTTCATGCTCGACAGTGTCGTCGAACACCATCAACAGTCCCGACTGCCATTCGCGGGTTTCGCTGCCGACGCGAAACCCGCACCCCGGCGGAACGATCAGCGGCAGGTGGCAGATCAGCCGGGTGTTGATCATCCCCGTGTGGGCGGGAATCCGGGATTTCGGGCGAAGCAGCGAAAACATCAGTGAAGGCGCACGATTGGGGATTCGGCAGAGCGGAATGTCGCGAGTCAGGGCCTGGTAACTGTCGGGGGTGCGCGCAATCCGTTCCGCGACCGCCTCGCCCTTGTCGGTGAGTTCCCACGTGCTCCAGTCGGCGTTGCCCAACAGTCCATGAACGTCGCCCTGCGGCCGGCCCGCGGTTTGCGTGACATAGGGTGCGAAAGTGGCGTTATCGGCCAGCAGCGCTTCGGATTCGCCGACAATCGTGGGGGTTGCCGCCTGCAACGCCTCGGTCCACGCGAAGCCGCGGGCGTCGGCGAACTGGCAGTAGGTTGTATCGGGGTAGTAATAGGTCATCGGCTGCTGCGGAAAGCGGACATATTCGGGGTCGCGGGCGCGGCGGCCGAGCATGATATCGAGCGCCTTCTGAAAGCGCGGGTGGCGCTCGGCTGAGGTCAGTCCGGCCCGGTCCAGCCCCTCGAGCAGCATCTCGGCGAAGCGCCCGTCGATCCATTGCGAGGCATCGCGGGCGCGGAGCAGCTCACCACGGTCGAGCGCCGCCCCCTGCCCGGCGAGGCGGCCGACGGCACCATAGTACGCCCCCGCTGCGCGCCAGTCGCGCGCGAGCATCCGGTGATCGGCCTTGGCCAGGGTCGCGACGATATCGCGATTATCGGCCGCCAGCCTCCGCTCAGCCTCCGCCTCGGCAATGGCGGGATCGGGGCGCTCGACCGACATCAGTAGAGCAGCGACGCTTCGATCGCCCCGCGCCAGGCCTCTTCGTCGCGCACCGCTTGGCCATCCAGATCGCCCGGTTCCGCGCCGGGATTGTCGACCCATTCGCGCAAGCCGGGGCCGCCGTTGATCACGTCGATCGCGAGGCGCTCGAACTCGTACTCGTAAGCGAAATCGCGCCACAGCGGGTAGTGTGGATAGAGCCGGCGGATCGCCTTGAAGTTCAGCGCCTGGAGTCGCCACGGGCGGAAGGCGTGGCGATCGTAAAAGTCGCCCTCGGCATGGACCATCAGCCCGTTGCACAGCTCGCCGGCGTGCTTGTGAAAGGTCGGCGTGAACCACACCTCGCGCAGCGCGCAGCCTGCCAGCCACTCAGGGGCAAACCGATGCATCTCGGCAAGCACGGCCTTTGCATCGATATCGGGCGCGCCGAACAGCACCTCTAGCGGGCGCGTGGTTCCCCTCCCCTCACTCAACGTCGCGCCTTCGAGCATCACCGTCCCGGCATAGGCGCGCGCCATGTTGAGGTTGGCGGCGTTGGGGCTGGGGTTGATCCAGATGCGCCCGGACGGCCAGCCGAAGCCCGCTCCGTCCGGCTCCCATCCCTCCATTTCGATCACGCGGTAATCGACGTCGAGCTTGAGGTGCTCGATGAACCAATGCCCCATCTCGCCCAGGGTCAACCCGTGGCGCATCGGCATCGGGGCGGCGCCGACGAAGCTTTCTTGACCCGGGACCAGCAGCGTTCCTTCTATCGGGCGGCCGGCGGGGTTCGGCCGATCGAGCACCCACACCGCCTTGCCGTTCTGGGCGGCGGCTTCGAGTAGGTAAAGCAGCGTGGTGACGAAGGTGTAGATGCGGCAACCGAGATCCTGGAGGTCGAACAGGAACACGTCTGCGGTGGACATCATCTGCCCGCTGGGACGACGCACCGCGCCGTAGAGGCTGAACACCGGGATGCCGTAGTGCGGATCGGTCTCGTCCGCGGTTTCGACCATGTTGTCCTGCTTGTCGCCCTTGAGCCCGTGCTGCGGGCCGAACGCGGAAGTGACGTTGAGTCCCGCAGCAATCAGCGCGTCGAGCGAGTGGGTTAGGTCGGCCGTGACCGAGGCCGGATGCGCGACCAGCGCGATCCGCTTGCCTTCAAGCGGCCGACGCAATTCCGGGTCCGCGAGGAGGCGGTCGATGCCGAACTTCATGAGATTTCCGGTGCCGCAAGCGTCGCGGCGAAGCAAGCGGGATGGTGGAAGTCCGGCGCGCCGGATGGGTGCGCCAAAGCCCAGTAGGATTTGGTGCCGTCGCGTTCCTCGATCACCGCGGCAATTGACAGCGACAATTGCTCGTTCGGGACCGGGCCAAGATCAACATCGGCTTCGAGCGAAAACGCATTATCGGACATCGAGAATTCGATGTGTGGTGGGACATCGACGGTGGGCCGCCTCATTC
>JBOHIC010000099.1:0-6700 GCA_050725835.1 Novosphingobium sp. | reverse complement strand
AACCTGGCGGGTGCGATCGCCGAGCCACAGCATATGCCCCGACGCCGCCCACCAGCGCCCGGCGGCGTCGCGCCGGGTCAGCGCCTCCTCATACGGAAGCAAAAGCGCCTCATGACTGGTAAAGATCGGCGCGATGGCGTCGCGGGTCGCGGCGAGGCTGGCGGCGGTGCCGACCGACTGCATATGGGCGCGGATCATGCGCTGCGGGTCGGATTTGCGCTCGTGCGCAACGAAGCCAATGCCGTTGACGATGTCGCCGCGATAGGCGGGAAGCGTCACGCCGTCATGGGTCTCGGCGGTGGCGCTGCGCGGCTTGGCGAACTGGCCAGCGATGCGCGCAATCTCGATCAGCGGCCCACGGCACGCGGGCTTCAGGCGTTCGGCCATCGCGTCGAACAAGCCGACGATCCCCGCGACCTGCTCGGCGACCGGATCGTCGAAGCTTTCGGCGCAGTCGCCGCCCTGGAGGAGGAAGCCCTTGCCCTGGGCGACTTCGGCGAGGTCGGCCTTGAGCGCGCGCGCCTCGCCGGCGAAGACCAGCGGGGGGAACCGCGACAGCGTGTCGGTCACCGCGCCGAGCGCCGCGGCGTCGGGATAGGCGGGCAGATGCCGCGCCTCGTGCGCCGTCCAGCCAGTCGGGGTCCAATTACTCGCCACGTCTCATGCTCCCTTGCGCAGGCGCGCCCATAGCGCCGCGCCTTCGCAAATGCAAAATGGGAAAGCCGCGTCCCGAAACCGCGAAAGAATCTTTCGCGGGCGGCGCTCAGCGCCCGTCGAGCGCCCGCACCGGCGCCGCCGCCGAAACTTGCGGCGCTGCCGCCGCCGCCAGCGTCTGCCCGGCAGGGATGACCGCGATCTTGGCGCTCTTGCCCTGGCCCAGATACTTGCGCGCGAGCGACTGGAGCTCGGCGGGTGTGGCCTGGGTCAGGTCGCTCATCAGGGTGCGCAGCGCGCCGAGTTTGGCGGGCTGCTCGGTCACCCCTTCGAGCTGGTACATGAAGAACGCCGCGCTGGTCGAGGCGCGGGTCAGCTGCTGCTTGAGCGGCTCGATCACCCGGGCAATCTCGTCGGCGGTGGGCGGCTGGGCGATCAGGTCGGCGGCGATCCGGTCGGCGGTGGCGAAGAACCCGGCGACCTGCTCGGGCGTGGTCTGGGCCAGCGCGGTGATCGACCCCCCGCCGTCGAGATCGAGCGGCCAGTCGGCGAAGACCTGCGGCGCATAGCTCGCCCCGGCCTTCTCGCGCATCGCGTCCATCAGCCGGTTGCTGAACACTTGCGTCAGGATTTCGAGCTTTCGCGATTCGCGCACTTCGGCCTGCCCCCCGCCGGTCGGCCAGGCGACCAGCGCGGCGGCCTGGTTGGCGTCGCCGCGGTGAGTGAGCACCACCGGCGCAGCAGCCGGAGCGAGCGCCTGCGCGGTCGCCGGAGCGGTTTCGAGCGGGAGCGGAGCGCGGGGCGGCAGCGCCCCAAAGGTCGCCTGCAGCGCGGCGATCGTCTTGGCCCGGTCGACATCGCCGAACACCTGAACCTCGATCGGCCCCTGCGCGAGGATCGGCGCCCAGACCTGGCGGAAGCCGAGCGGGGTCGCCGCTTCGATCTCGGCCGGGTTGGGTGTGCGAAACCGTGGATCGCGGTTGCGCTGGAGGAACTTGAGGTCGCGTTCGAGGATTCCCTGCGGCGAAGTGGCGTAGCTTTCGTACTGCAGCTTGGCCGCCGCCTTGGCGCGGAGCAGCGGGCTTTCGTCCCACCGCGGCATCGCGAACTTGGCGGCGAACAAATAGAGCTGGTCGGCGAGGTCGGCGGGGCGGGTGTCGGCGGAGAATTCGAAGGCCGAATCGCCGATCGAAAAATCGAACCCCATCTTGCGCCCGGTCGAAATACGGTCGAGTTCCTCCTGCCCGAGCGAGCCTTCGCCCGAGCCGACCAGCGCCATCTCACCCAGCTCGATGTAGGCCGCATCGCCAGAGGTGAAGGCGCGGTAGCCGGCGCCGAAGCGGACCTTGACCGTGGCCCGTCCCGGCTCGTCCGCCGAAGGCCAGATCAGGGCTTTGACCCCGTTGGAAAACTCGACCTGCTCGATCCGCAGCACCCCCAGCGGGGTCACCCCGGCGGGCGCGACCGGGGCGCCGATCGGCGGCAGGTCGGCGAACGAGATCGGCTTCGAGCCGGACCGCGCCTTGGGATCGGGGGCGACCGTTTCGAGCAGCGCCTGGCGCAGTCCCGTCTCCTCCGCCTCGGCGGTGACGGGGGTCAGGTAAACGATCCGCTCGACCGTGCCTTCGAACAGCGCCCGGGTGTGCTCGAGCACCGCCTGCGGGGTGAACAGCGGGCGCGAGCCGGTGAAGATCGAGAGCACCGCCTCGGGAGCGGCGACGGTCTCGCGAATGTCGAGCGCCGAAGCGAGGTCGTCGGCGAGCTTGCCCCCGGCGAGCAAAGTGCGCTGTTCGACCGAGCTTTCGAAGGCGACATTCATTTCGGCGACTTCGCGCGCGATCTCGTCCTCGCTCGGCGGGGTCGCCAGGGCATCGGCGATCACGCCTCGCACGTCGCGCAAGGCTGCGCGCCAATCGCTGCCGAGCGGCGTCACCGAAACAAAGGTTCCGTCGACCGAGCGACTGACGTCGTCCTGCGCGACGTTGGCGATGAGGTAGCTGCCTCCGGCCCGGGCGCGCGATTCGAGCCGGCGGTTGATGATCTGCTGCGCCAGCGCGTCGATCATCAGCCCCTGGTTGTAGATGATGGTGTCGTTGACCGGACGCCACGGGCGCAGGATCGCGTAGTTGAGCGTGCGCGGCAGGTCGGGCTCGATCAGGACCTTGGCCTCGCCGACCTTGCCTTCGACCGGGGCGACCGGATCGCCGAAGCTCGGCGCTGGGGTCGGCTTGCCCTTGACTTGCCATCCGCCGAACCATTTCTTGACGCTCTCGGCGAGCAGCGCCGGGGGAAAATCGCCGGCGACGATCACCACCGCGCGGTCGGGCCGGTACCAGCGCGAATGGAACGCGCGCACTGCCGCCTGGTTGGCCGCCTCGAGCGTCTCGACCGTGCCGATCGGCGCGCGCACCGCCAGCGGCTGGCCCGCATAGAGCACCGCGCGGCTGGCGTCGGCGACGCGCTCGCCGGCCCCGCCGCGCTCGCGCTTCTCGGCGAGCACGATCGGCACTTCGGTGCGCACATTGGCCTCGCTCAGCGCGGGCTCGGCCATCATCCCCGAAAGCAGCTTGAGGCTCTCGTCGTACTTGGCCGGGGTCGCATTGGGCAGGTCGAGCTTGTAAACTGTCTGCGTGGGCGAGGTTTCGGCGTTGGTGTCGCTGCCGAAGGTCGCGCCGAGGCGCTGCCAGGTAGGGATCGCCTGCGCCTCGCCGAGATACTTCGACTGGCGGAACACCAGGTGTTCGAGCAGGTGCGCATAGCCGCGCTCCTTGTCGGTCTCGTAGAGCGAGCCGACGTCCATCACGATCCGTACCGAAACCTGCCCCGGCGGCACCCCGTTTTTGCGCACGGCATAGCGCAGCCCGTTGGGCAGCTCGCCGAACACCCATTCGCGGTCGCGCGGGACGTCGCTGTTCTTGTAAAGCCAGGGGATCGGATCGGGCTGCGCCTGCGCCGGCATGGCGACGAAGGCAAGCAGGGGAAGAACGAGGGCGAACCGGCGCGCGGCGCGGAAAGTCAGACGCATGCCGCGGATATAGGCGGGCGGAGGATGAAGGACCAGTGAATAGCGGCGCTTGGCGCGAGCCCTGCTGCCCTTGACCCGATGCCGCGCGCGCCTACATGCGTTCCATGTTCATCGAAACCGAAACCACGCCCAATCCGGCGACGCTCAAGTTCCTCCCCGGCGAGGCGGTGATGGCGGCGGGAACACGCGAGTTCGTTTCGCCCGAGGAGGCAGCGGCTTCGCCGCTAGCCGAGGCGCTGTTCGATCTGGGCGAAGTGACCGGCGTGTTCTTCGGGCGCGACTTCGTTTCGGTCACCGCCGGGCCGGGGGCCGACTGGAGCGCGCTCAAGCCGCAGGTCGTGGCGATCCTGCTCGATCATTTTGTCACTGCCGCGCCGCTGTTCGTCGGGCCCGACGCCAGCGGCATCGCGGTTCCGCCCGATGATGGCGACTTCGACGACGATCCGGCCGACGCCGATGTTGTCGCGCAAATCCGCGAGCTGATCGAAACCCGGGTGCGCCCCGCGGTCGCCAACGACGGCGGCGACATCGTCTATCGGGGCTTTCGCGAAGGGGTGGTCTATCTGACCATGCACGGCGCCTGTTCGGGCTGCCCGAGCTCGACCGCGACGCTCAAGCACGGCATCGAAAGCCTGCTCAAGCACTACGTCCCCGAGGTCAGCGAAGTCCGCGCCGCCTGAACCCTGCCGGAGTTTTCGATGTCCCAGCCGCTTCCCGACGCAGCGCTCGACCAGCTGTTCCGCGCCGCGCGGACCGCCAACGGCTATATCGACAAGCCGGTGTCCACCGACCAGCTCCACGCCATCTGGGAGCTGATGAAGATGGGGCCGACATCGGCCAACATGCTCCCTGCCCGGCTGGTGTGGTGCGTCAGCGACGAGGCCAAGGCCAGGCTCGCCGCCTGCGCGCTGCCCAAGAACGGCGAGAAAATTCTCGCCGCGCCGGTCAGCGTGGTGATCGGGATGGACGTGAACTTTCACGAGCAGCTGCCGTGGCTGTTCCCGCACGATCAGACCGCGCAGCACTGGTTCCCCGATCCCGCCGCGCGCGAAGTGCACGCGCTGCGCAATTCCTCGCTTCAGGGCGCCTACTTGATCCTCGCGGCGCGCGCGCTGGGGCTCGATACCGGGCCGATGTCGGGGTTCAGCAACGATGCGGTCGATGCGGCGTTCTTCGCCGAGACGCCAAACGTGAAGTCCAACTTCATCTCGACCCTCGGCTACGGCGATCCGGCGACGATCTTCGGCCGCAGCCCGCGCCCCGAATTCGACCGCTTCAACCGGCTCGCCTGAGCCGCGCCGCGGATGCGCACCCTGGTGATCGACAGCGCGACCGAGGCTTGCTCCGTCGCGCTGTTCGAAAGTGGCGCGCTGCTCGCGGGGGAGCTCAGGATGCTCGGGCGCGGCCATGCCGAGCAATTGATCCCGATGATCGCGGCCTTGCCCGAGCGCGGCCACGCGCAGAGAATCGCGGTCGCGCTGGGGCCGGGCAGCTTCACCGGGGTGCGGGTCGGGCTGGCCGCGGCAAAGGCCCTGGCGCTGGCCTGGGACGCCGAGCTGGTCGGATATACCACCCCGGAGATGATTTCGGCGCAGGCGCGCACACAATCTTCGGGGCCGGTCGGGGTCGCGCTGACCGCGGGCCACGGCGAATGGTTCGTGCAGGAGTTTAGGGCCGACGGTGCTGCGATGGGGGCGCTCGCCTCGCTGGCGCCCGAATTTGCCGTCCAAGCAATCCGTAACGAAGTGATCGCAGGCAGCCAGGCCGAAGCCCTGGTCGCGGCGCGCGGGTTTGGGACCTCGCTGCCGTTGTGGCCCGATGCGCGCCAGTTCGCGCTGCTGCCCCCGCAGGCGCTCACAACCGTGGTCGCGCCGATCTATGGTCGCGGCCCCGACGCGCGCCTGCCAGGCGGGGCGGCGGCATGACTCTGCACGACGACGACATCGACCGGATCATGGCGGTGATGGAGACCGCCTTCGATCCGCAGTTCGGTGAAGCCTGGAAACGCCGTCAGGTGCTCGACGCGCTTGTTCTCGGCGCCTGCCATTACGCTATTCTCGATGCCGACGAGGCCAAGGGGTTTTACCTATCGCGCCACGGCGTCGACGAAGAGGAACTGCTGCTGATCGCAGTAGCTCCGGCCTACCGCCGGATCGGGCTCGGGCGAAACCTGCTCGACGATTTCGTGAAAGCAGCGAAATCGCGCGGAGCTCGGCGTGTGTTACTTGAAATGCGCCGCGAAAATCCGGCACTAAACCTTTATCGATCTCGCGGATTTTGTCAGGTTGGTGAGCGACGCGGGTATTATCGGACGCCGGACGGATCGCTGCTCGATGCAGTCACCTTGGCGCTGGACTTGAATTGACGTCGGCGACACGAATTGAACGGGACAAAGACAACAGCCATTGGTGATACTTATTCAATAACTCTTGTATTGTCACATGGATTGGCTAATTCGGCAATGTCACCGCGCAGGCCGGAGTCCGTGCGGACATAACAATTAGGGTCGCCTAACAGCAGGAAGGATTGGTCATGGACACCCCGCAGAGCGAAATGAGCGAAACGCTCATCACGCTGACTTCGGACATCGTCGCCGCGCATGTCAGCAACAACAACGTTTCGGTCGACGAGATCGCCGGGCTGATCAACAACGTCTATGGCGCGCTGGCCTCGCTCGGCCAGTCGGCGGAAGCGGCCGCCGCGCCGCCCGAACCGGCGGTTTCGATCCGTTCGTCGATCAAGCCCGACTACATTGTCTGCCTCGAAGACGGCAAGAAGCTCAAAATGCTCAAGCGACACCTGATGACCCACTATCAGATGACGCCCGATCAGTATCGCTCGCGCTGGAGCCTGCCCGCCGACTATCCGATGGTCGCGCCCAACTACGCCGAAAAGCGGCGCGAGCTGGCCAAGAAGATCGGCCTCGGCCGCAAACCCGGGGTGAAGCGCGGGCGCAAGGCCAAGGCCGCTTAACCGCAAGCCCTTTAGGTTGTAGAATCGCCGCGCCGGACTAATATCCGG